>JAFLCY010000192.1 GCA_017303485.1 Rhodobacterales bacterium | reverse complement strand
CGGCACCCATACCGTCGCGATGGATGCGCTGGTCGCCATCGTCGCGCCCGACAATCCGACGCCGGACCTTTCCACCGTAGAGCTTGCCGCGATCCTGTCGGGCAAGGTGATGAACTGGGCCGAAATCGGCGGGCCGGACATGCCGGTGGTCCTGCATGCCTTGCAAGCCGACGCCGATCTCCAGCGGGCGCTGTCCGACCGGCTGGGCGCGAAGGAAGGCGCAACGATCCTGCACCCCGATCTCTCGTCCTTGGCGGATGCGGTGGCGAAGGACCCCTGGGCCATCGCGATATCCGGTCGGTCGGCGATTGCTCCGGCCAAGCGGATGCCGCTGACCGATTCCTGCGGCTTCCCGCTCTTGCCGACCTCGCTGGCGATCAAGGCCGAGGATTATCCGCTGGCCCTGCCGGTGATGCTGCTGGCCCCGAAGCGCCGTTTGCCGCTTCTGACGCGGGAGTTCCTGGATTTCCTGCGCAGTCCCGCGGCGCAGGCCGCCGTCGCTTCGGCGGGGTTCGTCGACCGTTCGGCCAGCCGCCAGCCGATGACCGCGGACGGGTTGCGGCTGATCAACGCGATCCAGGGCGCGGGCGAGGATGTGACGCTGGCCGACCTGAAGCGGCTGGCCGGGGTGATGGACGGCGCGGACCGGGTGTCGCTGACCTTCCGGTTCGAGGATGGCTCCTCGACGCTGGATGCGCAGTCGCAGGACAACCTTGCCGACCTTGCACAATTGATTGCGGCCGGCACGTTCCGCAACGAAAAGCTGGTCTTCGCCGGGTTCTCGGACGGGTCCGGCGCGACGGCGGCCAATCTGGCGCTGTCGGTCGAACGGGCGGCGAAGGTGGCACAGGAACTGGCGGCGATTGCGCCCGACCTTCCCGTCGCCGACCTGCCGGTGGTGGAAGGCTTCGGCGAGGCGCTGCCGATGGCCTGCGACGAAACCGCGATCGGTCGCCAGCTGAACCGTCGGGTCGAACTCTGGGTGGTGCCGGACTTCGCCCCGGTCGAACCCGAGGCCACTGCGCCTTAGGCGAGGTATTCGGTCAGGGTCTGCCTTGTGCCGACGGCCCAAAGCCGGTTCAGCTGCCGCTCGAAAGCCGAGGCAAAGCGGGCGTCCTGCCCCAGATCGCCATAGACCGACGTCATCTCCAGCCAGGCCGCCGGTCGCGCCTTGGCCGCCTTCGACCGGATGACCAGCGCGTCCCAGTCAGGGTCGTTGGGCGGGATATGGGTCCCGCTGTCGGTCTCGCCAAAGCAGTACCGGCACCACATTGCCGAAACCAGCGCCAGCCCCTCCACCGACCCGCCCGCCGCCAGCGCATCGCGGATCGAGGGCACGATGAATTTCGGCTGCCGGTTCGAGCCGTCAAGGCAGAGCCGCCGTTCGGTATCGGCGACCTCGGGGTTCGAGAAGCGATCCACGATCAGGCGGTAGTAGTCGCCAAGATTGGTATCGGGGACGGGGGGAATGTAGGGGACGATCTCGTTCAGCTCTACCTTGTCGAGCAGGCCCTTGATCAGCGGGTTCGCCATCGCCTCGTGGACATATTCGATGTCCATCAGGCCCCCTGGATAGGCGATGGTCGCGTGGCCGCCGTTGAGGATGCGGATCTTCATCAGCTCGAAATTGTGGACATGCGGGGTCAGGGTGACGCCGACCTTCTCGAAGGCCGGGCGACCGCCGGGAAAGTTGTCCTCCAGAACCCACTGCCGGAACGGCTCGCAGGTCACCGGCACCGGATCGTCGCCAAGACCGAAGCTGGCTGCCATCTCGCGCTCACGCGGGCCGGTCGCGGGGGTGATCCGGTCGACCATGCCGTTCGGGAAGGCGACATTCGCCTTGATCCAGTCGGCCAGGGCGGGGTCGGACAGCCGCGCCAGCCCGACGACGGCAGCTTCCGTCACATGGCCGTTGCCCGGAAGGTTGTCGCAGGACATCACCGTGAAGGGCGCAATCCCCGCCGCGCGCCGCGCCTTCAGGGCCGCGATGATCGCGCCGAAGGCGGTGCGGTGCGGGTTCGCGGCGTCGGCGGCGATCTCGGGATGCGAGGGGTCGAACTGCCCGGTCGCCGGGTTGATGAAATAGCCGCCCTCGGTGACGGTCAGCGACACGATCCGGATTTCAGGCCGCGCCATCGCCGCGATCAGCGCGCCGTTGCCGGGTTCCACCGGGAGGAAGTCGATCATCGACCCCACCCGCCGCGCACTTTTCCCTTTCGGGTCCAGCTCGATCACCGTCGACAGGCAGTCCTGCCCCTTCAGCGCATCCCGCATCCGGGCATCACCCTCGCGCACCCCGGCGCCAAGGATCGCCCAGGCATGTCCCAACCCCATGCCGAACAGGTCGTCCAGGTAGACGGCCATATGCGCCCGGTGAAAGTTCCCCAGCCCGATATGGACAATGCCGGGGGTCAGCTTTGAACGGTCATAGGCGGGGAGTTGCACGGTCATGGCTCAGCTCATCCAGTTTCCGCCGTCGACGTTGAACGTCTGGGCGACGATGTAGTCAGCCTCGGCAGAGGCAAGGAAAACGGCGGTTCCGGTCATGTCTTCCGGGCGGCCCATGCGGCCATAGGGGACAGCCTCGCCCACCTCGCGCTTCTTCTGGCCAAGGGGTTTGCCCTCGTACTTCGCGAACATCGCATCCACCGCGTCCCACATCGGGGTGTCCACGACGCCGGGTGCGATGCCGTTCACGTTGATCTTGTGCTTGATCAGGTCGAGGCCCGCCGATTGGGTCAGGCTGATGACGGCAGCTTTGGAGGCGCAGTAGACCCCCACCAACGCCTCGCCCCGGCGACCGGCCTGCGATGCCATGTTGATGATCTTGCCGCCCCGGCCCTGCGCGACCATCTGCTTCGCCACCGCCTGCAGGGGGAACAGGGTCCCCGCGACGTTGACGGCGAAGATCTTGTCATAACTCGCCCGGGTGATGTCCACGATGGGCGCCAGATCGAAGATCGCCGCGTTGTTCAGGAGGATGTCGATCCCGCCACCCCAGTCCGCCGCCGCCTTCACGCCCGCGTCGATGGAGGCCTGATCGGTCACGTCCATCGTGATGCCGATGGTCCGGTCACCCAGCCTTGCCGCCGCTTCTTGTGCCCCGCCGACATCGGCAATCGCCACCCGAGCGCCTTCCTTCAGGTAGGCCTCCACGAAGGCCAACCCGATTCCCCGCGCCCCGCCGGTGACGAGGGCGGTCTTGTCTTTCAGCCTCATATCGCCAGCCCTTTGGCGTCGAAGCGGTGAACTTTTCCGGCGGGGGCCAGCCGGATGCGGTCGCCGTGGCGGGCGTGGACCTCGCCCGGCGCACGGACCGTCAGGGTGCCCAGTCCGTCTACGGCAACCTTCAGGAAACTGTCCGAGCCGAGATGTTCCGACAGGCCGACCGTTCCCTCCCACGGGCCATCGCCCACGGCGATATGCTCGGGACGGACGCCAATGGAATGGGCGTTGTGCTTTGCGGCCTCCGCCCCCTCGATGATGTTCATCTTCGGGCTGCCGATGAAGCCCGCGACGAACAGATTGCGCGGGTTGTTGTAGAGCTCCAGCGGCGCGCCGACCTGTTCGATCCGGCCTGCGTTCAGGACCACGATCTTGTCGGCCATGGTCATGGCTTCAACCTGGTCATGGGTGACATAGATCATCGTGGTCTTCAGCGACTGGTGGAGTTCGCTGATCTCCTGCCGCATGCCCACGCGCAGAGCCGCATCAAGGTTCGACAAGGGCTCGTCGAACAGGAACGCCGCCGGTTCGCGCACGATGGCCCGCCCGATGGCAACCCGCTGGCGCTGCCCGCCGGAGAGCTGGCCCGGCCGACGGTCAAGGTAGTTCGCCAGGTTCAAGACCTTTGCGGCGCGTTCCACCCGCTTGTCCTGCTCGGCCTGGTCCATCCCCGCCATCTTCAGCGGGAAAGCGATGTTCTTGCGCACCGTCATGTGCGGGTACAAGGCATAGCTCTGGAACACCATCGCCAGCCCGCGCTTGGCGGGCGGCAGGTTGGTGGCATCCTGCCCGTCGATGTCGATCACGCCGGACGTGGTATCCTCCAGCCCGGCGATCAGCCGCAGGAGGGTGGATTTGCCGCAGCCGGACGGGCCGACGAAGACGACGAATTCGCCGTTCTCGATGGTCAGGTCGATGCCGGGGATGACGTCGACCTCGCCGAAGCTCTTGCGGACCTTGGTCAGTTGGATCTTGCCCATGATTTCCTCACTTCACCGCGCCAAAGGTCAGGCCGCGCACGAGTTGCTTC
>JAFLCY010000191.1 GCA_017303485.1 Rhodobacterales bacterium | reverse complement strand
GGCGGCGGTCTGGGTCGCCGTTCTGGCGCTGCGGCTGTGGCGGATGCCGAAAGCCGGTGGCGCGGGATCGGCGGTCGATGCCCGCGCGCTGTTCGTCACCACGGCCTTGAACCCCAAGGCGCTGATCTTCGGGCTGGTCCTGCTGCCCTCGCCCGACAAGCTGGCCGACAATCTGGCACTCTTCGCCGGGCTGGTGGCACTGGTCGCCCTGCTTTGGGCGGGAGTTGGCGCTGTGATCCGGGCGAATGGGGATCGCCAGCCGCGCGCGATCTTCGTCCTGCGGCGGCTGGCTTCGGTCTGGCTGGCGGCGATCTCGGTCGCGCTGATCGCCAAGGGGGTCGGAGCCTAGCCGATCAGCGGCCCCGACTTGCCGTAGGTCTCCTCATAGTGCCGACGCAGGCGCATCAGCGCGATCCGCAGCACGATCTTGCCCGACCGCGCGGCCCAGCCCATGCGCTTTTCCGCAACCTCCAGCCCTTCGAGAAAGCAGCAGCAGCGGAGCGCCACGTCGCCCAGACCCGGCCCGAGGTCGCGCAGGGCGGCGGCCACGCGGGAACGGGCGGTGCCCGGCCCCTCCCCCAGACCGCTGTCAGGCTGGAACGTTCCCCGGTCGCCGCCGGTCAGGAAACGGTCCCAGTTCTGCGCCACCCGCGGGCCCATCTGCGCCAGTTCGAAATCCTCGCGCAGACGTTCAGCGGCGGCAACGAGTTCCGGTTCAAGGAAAGGCTTGCCGTCGCGGTCGCGGCGGCGGCCCAAAAGCGCGACCGGGCTTTCCGCCAGGTTGTAGCGCACCCGGCGCGGGCCAGCGTCATCCATCACCTCGCGGTCGCCCCAGACCCGGTGCTGCTCGCCGAAGGGGGTCACGGCCTCGGCCATGCCGTGACGGCGGCGGTCTTCCTCGTCCACCATCCGCTTCAGCGCCGCGCGTCCCGCCGAGGTGATCTCGTAAGTCGAAACCCGGCCCGGCTTGCGGCACGTCACCCAGTCCTTCAGCAGGAAGGCATGCGCGACCGAACGTTCCAGCACCGCTGTCCGCAGGCTTTTCCCATCGGGCAGGTCGCGGATCACCACCGCCTTCTCAAGATCCGGGGCAATCGCCATCACCGCGCCGGGTTCGGCCAGGCGGCGCAGGACACGCATGCCTTCCCGCAGAAGCGCCTGTTCGTCACAGATTTCAGGGTGGCTCGCGGAACCGGACAGGCGCGGGTGGACTGACATCTGTGGATCATCCTTTCGGGCTGGGTCATCGGGTTGGCGGAGGACATGGCGGGAAAGGACGGACAGCGCCTCGTCCATCAGCGGGTCCTCGCGACGGTTCTCGAACCGGCGTACCTGGCGCAGGACGGTCGAGGCATGCAGGCCTTCCCGCCGTGCCAGTTCTCTGAGCGATGTGCCGTCTTCAGTATGGTCGAGATAGTGACGCACAGCTTGGGGCAGCCAGTCCGGCAGGCTGGCAACAGTCAATTCAGGCAATTCGATCGTCCCGTCCTTGTCCACACCCCGGGCTGTTTTCGGTCCAGCTCTGGACTGAACAACCTAGGGTTGTATTGGTTACCTGTTCGTTAAACTTTCGTCTGATCCCCACAATTCGACGCAAATCTTAAACTTTTTGGTAACCAGCGCGCGGTCGAACTATCCTCAACGCAACGCAGGGTTGTATTGGACAAGGATGCGGTCATCCACGAATGGAGGACCCGATGACCGACTGCAGCACCCTTCTTGCCACCCTGCGCCGCCCCCGGCTACTGATGCGCGCGGCGCGTTTCGGGCTGGCGGAATACCGGCGCGAGCGTGACTTGCGCCGGTATGTGACGGGCGCAGCCTCGCCCGAAGACACGGTCTCCTCGCTTTTGTCGGTGGAGGCGCGGCTGGAGGCGACCAGAATCGCGGGAGATGCCGCCTACTCGGTCGCGCGGCACATCGAGGTGCTGATCGCCCTTCTGGCCGAGGCGCAGCTTCTGCGACGGGGCACGATGGCCTGACCCGGTCCCCCTAAAGGAAAAGGGGCGGTCCCGCCGCCCCTTTTCGATTCCCGTCTTCTCGCAGACACTAGATGAAGGCGTCCGGCATTTCGGCCTTGCGGGTGGCGACAAAGGCCTCCAGCGCCTCGCGGGTGCCGGGGTCCATCTCGGGGGCCTGGTAGTCGGCAAGCTGCTTCCTGACCCGCTCGTTTGCCAGCGTCTGGGTGTCGCGCGCGCCTTCCTCGGCCCAGGTCTCGAAGGGCTTGTAGTCGAGAAGGTCCGAGCGCCAGAAGGCCGACTTGAAGTTGGCCTGCGTATGGGCGCAGCCAAGGTAGTGGCCGCCGGGGCCGACTTCGCGGATCGCGTCCATCGCCTGACCGTTGGTGTCGATCGCCACGCCCTGTGCCAGATGGTGCAGCGTGCCAAGCTGGTCGGCATCCATCACGAATTTCTCATAGGACGACACCAGCCCGCCTTCCAGCCAGCCGCAGGCATGCAGCATGAAGTTCACACCCGCCAAGAGCGCCATGTTCAGGCTGTTCGAGGTTTCATAGGCCGCCTGCGCGTCCGGCAGTTTCGAGCCGCAGAACGACCCGCCCGAACGGTAGGGCAGCCCCAGCCGACGTACCAGCTGGCCCGCGCCATAGGTGATATGCGCGGCTTCCGGGGTGCCGAAGGTCGGCGCGCCGGAGTTCATGTCGATCGACGTCACGAAAGCCCCCGCGATGACGGGCGAGCCCGGGCGGACGAGCTGGCTGTAGGACACGCCAGCCAGGATTTCCGCCAGCACCTGCGTCAGCGTCCCCGCCACCGTCACCGGCGCCATCGCGCCGCCGACGATGAAGGGCGAGACGATGGAAGCCTGGTTGTTGGCCGCATAGACCTCCAGCGCACCCATCATGATCCCGTCGAAGGTCATCGGCGAGTTGATGTTGATCAGCGAGGTCATCACCGTGTTCTGGTCGACGAAGTCATTGCCGAACAGGATCTTCGACATCGCCACCGAATCCGCCGCCCGGCTGGGTTCGGTGACCGAACCCATGTAGGGCTTGTCCGACAGCGTCATGTGCGCCAGCAGCATGTCGAGGTGGCGCTTGTTCACCGGAATGTCGGTCGGTTCGCAGACCGTGCCGCCGGAATGGTGCAGCCAGCGCGACATGTAGCCGAGCTTCACGAAGTTCCGGAAATCCTCCAGCGTGGCATAGCGGCGGCCACCTTCCATGTCGCGCACGAAGGGCGGGCCGTAGACCGGGGCCAGCACCAGGTTGCGCCCGCCGATCTCGACGTTGCGTTCGGAATTGCGGGCGTGCTGGGTGAAGGTCTTCGGCGCGGTAGAGACCAGCTTGCGGGCCAGACCGCGGGGAATATGCACCCGCTCGCCCCGCACATCCGCCCCGGCCTCACGCCAGCGGCGCAGCGCTTCGGGGTTCTCCACGAAGTTGACGCCAATCTCTTCCAGCACCGTCTCGGCATTCGCCTCGATGATCTGCAGCGCCTCTTCGTTCAGGATCTCGAAGTTCGGGATGTTGCGCTCGATATAGCGCGCGGTCTCGAAGCTGATCGCGGTCCGTTCCGCCCGGCGGCTTGCGCCCCCGCCACTGCGCGCCCTGCGCCCTGCAACTTCGTTCATGTCAGCCTCCGGGAGATGTTTGCGGCCCTTATGACGCCAATCCACTGACCATCGCCCCCCGAAACCGGCCATTGCCTTCCAAAACCGACATGGCCGCCGGTCGCAAATGGCATCGCCCCTAACGCGCGAAGGCTTGAACTTCACCCCGCGCCGTCCTAATCGGGCGCATGACCCAGTCCCATGACCGCCTGCTGATCATCGACTTCGGATCGCAAGTGACGCAGCTGATCGCGCGCCGCCTGCGCGAGCTGAATGTCTACTGCGAAATCCACCCCTACAACCGCGTGGACGAAGCCTTCCTGAAGGCCTTTGCGCCGAAGGCGGTGATCTTCTCCGGCGGCCCGGCCTCGGTCTACTGGGACAACGCCCCGATGCCCCCCGCAGGGGTGTTCGACATGGGCGTGCCGATCCTTGGCATCTGCTACGGCCAGCAGGTGATGATGCACTGCCTGGGAGGCCACGTCGAAGGCGGCCATGGCACGGCGGAGTTCGGCAAGGCCTTCGTCACGCCGACCGACCTGACCCACCCCTTCCTCGCCGGCTGGTTCCCGCCAGAAGCGGGGCCGCAGGCGCAGGAACAGGTCTGGATGTCGCACGGCGACCACGTCTCGAAAATCGCGCCCGGTTTTGCGGTCTACGGCACCTCACCCAACGCGCCTTTCGCCATCAC
>JAFLCY010000190.1 GCA_017303485.1 Rhodobacterales bacterium | reverse complement strand
ACCTGCACCGTCCCGAACAGGACCAGCGCCCCGGTCCCGGCATCAAGGCCCCGGTAGGCCAGCGAGAATCCGATGAGATAGGCCGACAGCCCAAGCACCCCGGCCACGCGCCCCCTCGGTCCCGGCCAGGCCAGCCCGCCGCGCTGCCACAACACCAGCACCGCCAGCACCACGGCCCCGGCCAGCACCCGCACACAGGCAAATTCCACCGCCCCGATATGCCCCGGCCCCACCGCCCACCGGTTCAGCACCGAGTTTGCCGCGAAGGCGATCATGGTCAGGGCGGTCATCAGGAACAGGCGCATGGCCGCACCATGATGCCCGAGTCCCGGCGAAAGCAAGCCCGGCAACGGGCCAGGCGCGGTTCACTCCCCGTCGAAGGCCTTCGGGTAAACCAGCGTCTCCTCCGGCACGTCCTGCCCCGGCCGCGCGATCAGAGTATGATCCACCGGATAGGGCGAGGTCAGTCGGGCCGCCCGCTCCAGCGAGAACCCGCAGCGGGCGTAGAAAGCGGGCGCGCCCAGCACGACAAGGCACGGCACAAGTCCGCGTTCGGTGACGCCGCGAATGGGCCTTTCGATGAATATCTCGGCGATCTGCCGGACGATCTGCGTGCCAAGGTGAAGCCCCGCGCCCAGCGCCCCACCCTGCCATTCCGGCAGAACCGCCACCGGGGCAAGGCAGAACCAGCCCTCCGGTGCCACCATCCGGCTGATCCCCGCATAGGCCCCGATCCTTCCCTGCCAGCGGATCACCCGCTCCGAGGCCATCGCCCCGTCCGCCCGCAACTGGCGCACAAGCCCCGCCTCTTCCGGCCCCGGAAAGGCGGCGCGCAGCAAGGCGTCGACCTCACTCTCGTCACCCGGGCGCATCCCGCTCACATCAGGTCCGGCAACCATTCGGCATCTCCCAAAGCAAAAGGGCGGCCCGAAGGCCGCCCTTTCGATCCTGTGGAAGGATGGATCAGAAGTCCATCCCGCCCATGCCGCCGCCGCCCGGCATCGCCGGGGCAGCTTTCGGCTCGGGACGGTCGGCGATCATCGCTTCGGTGGTGATCAGCAGCGAAGCAACCGAAGCCGCATCTTCCAGAGCGGTACGCGCCACCTTGGCCGGGTCGATCACGCCGAACTTGAACATGTCGCCATATTCCTCGGTCTGCGCGTTGAAGCCGAAGGTCGAGTCCTTCGATTCGCGGATCTTGCCCGCGACGACGGCACCGTCGACACCGGCGTTCTCGGCGATCTGGCGCAGCGGCGCTTCCAGCGCGCGCTTGACGATCGCGATCCCGGCTTCCTGGTCGCTGTTCGCGCCCTTGACCTTGTCGAGGCCCTTGGCCGCCTGAACCAGCGCCACGCCGCCACCGACAATCACGCCTTCCTGCACGGCCGCACGGGTCGCGTTCAGGGCGTCGTCAACGCGGTCCTTGCGCTCTTTCACTTCGACTTCGGTCATGCCGCCGACACGGATGACGGCAACGCCGCCCGCCAGCTTGGCCACACGTTCCTGCAGCTTCTCGCGGTCGTAGTCCGAGGTGGTTTCCTCGATCTGGGCGCGGATCTGGCCGACGCGGGCTTCGATTTCCGCCTTGTCGCCAGCGCCGTCGATGACGGTGGTGTCATCCTTCTTGATGATGACCTTCTTCGCCCGGCCCAGCATGTCGAGCCCGACGTTCTCCAGCTTCATGCCCAGATCGTCCGAGATCACCTGGCCGCCGGTCAGGATCGCGATGTCCTGCAGCATGGCCTTGCGACGGTCGCCGAAGCCCGGAGCCTTGACGGCAGCGATCTTCAGCCCGCCGCGCAGCTTGTTGACGACCAGCGTGGCCAGAGCCTCGCCTTCCACGTCTTCCGCGACGATGATCAGCGGGCGCTGCGACTGGATGACGGCTTCCAGCAGCGGAACCATCGGCTGCAGCGACGAAAGCTTCTTCTCATGCAGCAGGATGTAGGCGTCTTCCAGCTCGGCAATCATCTTGTCGGCATTGGTGACGAAGTAGGGCGACAGGTAGCCGCGGTCGAACTGCATGCCTTCGACGACGGTGGTTTCCGTCTCCAGGCCCTTGTTCTCTTCGACGGTGATCACACCCTCGTTGCCGACCTTCTGCATCGCTTCCGCGATCTGGCGGCCGATTTCAGCCTCGCCGTTGGCCGAGATGGTGCCGACCTGGGCAACTTCGGCCGAGTCCTTGACCGGACGGGCCATCGCCTTGATCGAGGCAACGACGTTGTGCGTCGCAAGGTCGATGCCGCGCTTCAGGTCCATCGGGTTCATCCCGGCGGCGACGGCTTTCATGCCTTCCTTGATGATCGCCTGGGCCAGCACGGTCGCGGTGGTGGTGCCGTCACCGGCTTCGTCGTTGGTGCGGGAAGCGACTTCCTTCACCATCTGCGCGCCCATGTTCTCGAACTTGTCGGCCAGTTCGATTTCCTTGGCGACGGTGACGCCGTCCTTGGTGATGCGGGGCGAGCCGAACGACTTGTCGATCACCACGTTGCGGCCTTTCGGGCCGAGGGTGACTTTGACAGCGTCGGCGAGGATGTTGACGCCGCGCAGCATGCGGTCGCGGGCGTCGGTGTCGAACTTGACGTCTTTAGCAGCCATTATGACAGCTCCTTGAATGGGTTATGGATTGCGTAGGTCGGGGCCTGCCCCGACTCCCCTCAGGCGATGATCCCGAGGATGTCGCTTTCCTTCATGATCAGCAGCTCTTCACCATCGAGGGTGACTTCGGTGCCCGACCACTTGCCGAACAGGATCCGGTCGCCCTTCTTGACCGACGGAGCGATCAGCTCGCCCGAATCCTTGCGGGCGCCTTCGCCCACCGACACGATCTCGCCCTCGGCGGGCTTTTCCTTGGCGGTGTCGGGGATGATCAGCCCGCCCTTGGTCTTTTCGTCGGACTGGATACGCTTGACCAGAACGCGGTCATGCAGCGGTTTGAAAGCCATCTGGGGTACTCCCTTGAGTTTCCAGGTTTGAATTCGGTTAGCACTCATGTGGCCTGAGTGCCAACACGGGTTGAGGTAGGCGATGGCCTTCGCTGAGTCAACACCCGCGTCCCGGCTTTTCACATTGCCTTTTGCCGATCCGGTGCCACGATGCGCCGTGTCCGTCCCCTTGGTGATTGCCCGCATGTCCCGTCTTCTCGCCACTTTGTCCGTCGCGCTCGGTTTTCTCCTAGCCGCCCCGCTTGCCGCCGAATGCGTCGGCCAGAACCTCTTCGACACCATGGACCCCGCCCAAAAGGCCGAGGTCATGGCCGCCGCCGATGCCGTGCCCTTCGCCAGGGGCAACTTCTGGCGTGCCACCAAGGGTGATCAGGTCATCACCCTTGCCGGGACCTACCATTTCGACGACCCGCGCCATGCCGCGAACCTCGCCGCGCTGATGCCCGCGATCACCGGCGCCAGCACCGTCCTCGTCGAGGCCGCCCCCGAGGCGGAGAGGCAGCTCAAGGCGCAGATCGCGAAAGACCCCGGCACGATGGTGATCACCGAAGGCCCGACCCTGAACCAGCAGCTTCCGCCCGAAGTCTGGGCCGAGCTTTCCGACGCGATGTCCGCCCGTGGCATCCCGGCTTTCATGACCGCGAAGTTCAAGCCCTGGTATGTCCTCACCCTTCTCTCCATTCCGCCCTGCGCCATGCGGGACATGACTGCGGAACCCGAAGGGCTGGACCGCAAGGTCATCAAGGCCGCCGAAGCCGCAGGGGTGCCAGTGCGGTCGCTGGAGCCCTACGACACCCTGTTCAAGATCTTCGGCAACCTGACCGACGCGGAACTGACCGAGATGCTGGTCTCCACCCTGGCCATCGAGGAGGTGAGCGAGGACTATTTCACCACCCTGGTCGACAGCTACTTCAGCGGGGACAGCCGCGCCGCGTGGGAGCTGATGCGGTACATGGGCTATGACACGCCCGGCTACACGCGCGAAGAGATCGACGCCGAGTTCGCCCGGATGGAGGAACTCGTCGCCGCCTCACGCAACCGGAACTGGCTTCCGGTGCTGACCGAAGCCGCCGCACAGGGCCCGGTCTTCGCCGCTTTCGGGGCCCTGCACCTGTCCGGCGAGGATGGGGTGTTGAATCTGTTGCAAAAGCAGGGCTTTACGCTGGAAGAGCTGAAACTGTGATCCTGCCGGGCAGGCTTTCCCGCCTCTACATCCTCGACCTCGGCCGTTTCGAGGTGCGCGGTGGTGAGCGCACCATCGGCATCCCCGGCTTCCTGATGCAGACCGACCACGGCGCGAATATCCTGTTCGACACCGGCTTCCCCCCGGCCTACCTGACTGACCCCGACC
>JAFLCY010000189.1 GCA_017303485.1 Rhodobacterales bacterium | reverse complement strand
ACCTTGTCAGGCGTCTCATGTTGTACTGGGTTCAGCGAGGCGGCAATTGGTCATTTCCACTTTGGCCTAGTCGCATAGCGTTGGGAGCACGGTCTGCATCTGAACACTGTTTAGCGGGCATCAAAAATGGTAAGGCTCGATGGCGGAAGTGTAAGGTGTTTTTCCAGTGCGCGAGCTCCTTAAGGCCCTTGGTCAGATGGATAGGATGCTACTTGGGGTGCTGAGTGACGCTTCCATTTAAACGCTCCCATCGGAACGGCGGATGATAGGAAAGCGCTAGGGGTGCCAACTTCCGCTTGGTGAGCAATCCAAATCCAAGCGGAAGAATGTCGTGTTCGGGAGAAGAATAATGCCTGGGGATGATGGGGCAAGTCGCTACTTGCTCACGGTGAAAAGCGGTCGAGGCAAGCACGTCAGCATCAGTTACCACCACGTGGCCCTATGCTGCCTCCGACGAGCAGACGCGTTTCCCTGAACCCGTGCAAGCACTTTGCCGAGCTGTGTCCCCTAGCGTTAATTGCGTGCTGCTGGGGTGGGGTGCGCTCCCTAGACTAACCGTTGGCGAGTTTTCCTCCATAGGCGGCTTCCGCCGCCACATCGCCAGCCGCCACAACCGTAGGCTCGCTAAGGTCCACGGCCATCTCCCCCGCCTCCTTTCTCCGCGCAGCGAGCACCGCCCGACTCGCGATCTGCCGGATCTGGCCCGCCAGGCGAAGAATCCGCCGCTTCCACTCGTACACCCCGCGCGCGTACTGACTGTCGGTGATGACCGATGACAGCCAGAGCGCGTCCATCTGGGCCAGCAGGCCGTCGAACTCGCGAATGATCGCCAGATACCGGATCGCCCGCGGCGAGGTGATCTGAGCCTCAACCGCCTTGGCGCTGGTGTAACCGATGGCAGTTTCGATGCCGTTGCTCTCGGCGACTTCCCCGAGCCGCAGGGATTCCCTTCTGAGGTCTTCGAGGGTCTGGTCGATCAGGGAGTCGACCAGCGCATCGACTTCTTGCGCCTGCACTTCCGTTCCGATGAACCGCAGGACCACGCTCAACGAGAACAGGGCGTTCGCGCACATCTCATAGCCGCGGTCGAAGACCTGCTGCGCATGTAGCGAACTCAGCACCACCTTCTGCGTCAGGAAGGGCCGGCTGTTGTCCTGACGGACCGACGGAATCTGCGTCGATGCGTTGCGTGGCCTCTGCGCCATGGCCTGTCTCCGGAGGGGTCGATCAAGCGCAGCGTATCGATTGAAGCCCGGTGGCGAGGTGCGAAATGCGCCCCGAAGGGATGCATTTCACCCTCCTGGGATGCGGGCGGCAGCCCAGAATTCGGCCATCTCTCGTTCCGCTTAGGCCGATCGAAGTGAAGGTAGCTGGCCTTCTTCACAATCAGCATCTTCTCCCAACCCCGGCGGGGTCGCCCCGTCAGGATGTGGCGGCGTCCCTGTCTTCATGATCAGGAGGCACCATGCCCTCATTGAACCGAGTCACACTCATCGGACATCTCGGCGCCGACCCCGAACTGCGCATTCCCCAGAACCGTGAAACGATCGCCACGATCCGTCTGGCGACGACTGAGACCAGCCGCGACAAGTCTTCCGGTGAGCGCAGGGAAAGCACCGAATGGCACCGGGTGGTCTTCTTCAACCGTCTGGCCGAAGTCGTTGGCGAGCACCTCCGGAAAGGCGCTGCGATCTACGTCGAAGGCCGCATCAAGACCCGCAAGTGGCAAGACATGTCAGGTCAGGACCGTTACGTCGTCGAGATCATCGCCAGCGAGTTGCAGATGCTCGGTGCTCATCCGTCCGCGAACGCCGTGCCAGCGTCTGGTCAGGCCCAGCGTCGACCCAAAGGTGCTTCGACTGATCCGGCAACCGCTCCGACGTTCGATGAAGTCGCGCCGATCGAGCCGTTCTGATCAGTTCGTGAGTTGCTTCCCCCACCGGGTGGTCCGTCTCCCCGATCGGGAGCAGACCCCCATCCTACTCAGGAGGTTCGTTGATGGAGCGCGTCGTTCTCATTCTCGCCCTGTTGGCAGGGCTTCATCTGATGTTGAGGTTGTTTCAATTGGCAGCACAAACCGTCAAGGACTGGCTGCTTCGAAAGCCCGAACTAACGGACACGCCCGATCCGGTACAGGAGTGCGAGACCGACTGGCGGCCCTACCACGTTCCGGCTTGCCAGCGCCGGTGTCGGATCGCCCCCGATCCTGCCCAGAGCGGAGAGGCTTCGTTCGAAGTCATCACCTGAAA
This sequence comes from Rhodobacterales bacterium, assembly GCA_017303485.1. Lineage (GTDB taxonomy): Bacteria > Pseudomonadota > Alphaproteobacteria > Rhodobacterales > Rhodobacteraceae > Tabrizicola. The sequence continues at coordinate 2,056 of JAFLCY010000189.1, read as the reverse complement.
TCTCATCCCCGCGCGGGGGCATCGTCCCCGTGTCAGGGGAGGGTTGCCCCCTTTTTCTTTCCTGGAGGCATCTCATGATTCTTTGTTCTGATGGCTTGCGGTATCGCCGGCTGGATCATCAGCCGTCCGATCGTTCGCGTTCTGGGGCTTTGACCATGGCCCTCAACCCGGTGCACGACAAGATCGTGCCATACCCCCCCGTTCTCGTTCGACTCTTCATGGCGCTCCCGATCGCACAGGCCTGTGATCTCCACCAGAGACTCCAGGCCGGCCGCACCGATCCGGAAACCCGCGCGCTGCTGCGCAGGGCACTCGCCCTCTCGCAGCCAGCGCGAACCATGAGATGAACCCCGCCCCGGCTTGCCGGGGCTTTCCCGAGCGCGTTCGTTGAGCGCCTTCCGGAAAGCAGCCTTTGAGCGAGCGCCATGGATTCCCATGCGCCCGAGCAAGTCGCGGTAGCTGGCCGCACGAAACAAGCAGCATTTCATCCACCCTGCCGGGGACGCTTTCCCCGGGAGGGGCAGGTGACTCCGGCACTTTCTTCTGGAGGCACCATGCAACCGAGACATCCCGGCCTGCTGCACATGCCGGCCAAGCAGTACCACGCCGATCAGTCGATCGGACACTCCGGCATCCTCAGGATGCTCAAGAGTCCCGCGCATCTGCGCGAAGCCCTCGACCATCCGCCAACGCCGACACCGGCGATGGCGTTTGGTAGCGCGGTGCACGTGTACGTCCTCGAGCCGGATCGCTTTGCCGAGGAATTCGTGGTCGCCGAGAAGTTCGATCGCCGCACCAAGGAAGGCAAGGAAGCGGCTGCCCGGTTCGAGGATGCCAACCAGGGCAAGACCCTGATCACCCCCGAGGATCTGGCGACCCTGAGCCGGATGCGGTCTGCCGTGCTCGCCCACCAGGGAGCGGCCCGACTGCTTGAGCAGGGAGAAGCCGAGCTATCGGCCTTCTGGAACGATGCCGCTACCGGCATCGCCTGCCGGTGTCGTCCCGACTGGTTCAACGAGACGGCCATCGTCGATCTCAAGAGCTGTCTCGATGCCAGCAGCCGCGGTTTCTCCCGCGCCATCGCCAACCTCGGCTACGACGTGCAGGCGGCGTTCTACGTCGAGGGAATCAAGCGCGTGACCGGCAGGGATCTGCCCTTCCTCTTCGTCGCCGTCGAGAAGGAGCCACCGCATGCCGTCGCCGTGTATCGGACCGATCCGGAAATCATCGAGATCGGTCGCAGGAAGTACCAGGTCGCGCTGCAACTGCTGCAGTGGTGCCAGGAGTCCGGCACCTGGCCGGCGTACCAGCCGGCGGGGGAGGTCGAACTGATCTCCCTGCCACGCTGGGCCGCCAACGCCGAAGCCTTCGAGTTCGACGCCGCCTGAGCGGCACGTTCCAGTCGTTCATCCACCCCGGCGGGGAACCAGTCCCCGGTTCGGGCGGCATGGTGTCTCCGCCTTTCTTCCCTGGAGAAAACCATGTCACAAACCTTGCGCAATCTGCAGAAATCCCGTCAGGGAACGCCGGCCAATGCGGTCTCGTTTCCGGCGATGCTCGAACAGTTCAAGGGCGAAATCGCCCGTGCCTTGCCCCGGCATCTCAGCCCGGAACGCATCGTCCGGGTGGCGCTCACCGCCTTTCGCCTGAATCCGAAACTCGCCGATGTCGATCCGCGCAGCGTCTTCGCGGCCGTCATCCAGTCGAGCCAGCTCGGCCTGGAAGTCGGCCTGATGGGCGAAGCGCACCTCGTCCCGTTTGGCAGCCAGTGCCAGCTGATTCCCGGCTATCAGGGCCTGATGAAGCTCGCACGCAACAGCGGCCTCGTGCAGGATATCTACGGTCATGAGGTGCGGATCAACGACCGCTTCGACATCGTCCTCGGTCTCCACCGATCGCTGATGCATGAGCCGTTGAAGCAGAACGGTTTTCCCGCTGCCGACGAGGAGCGCGGCGCGATCGTCGGCTTCTACGCCGTCGCGGTCCTCAAGGATGGCACCCGGACCTTCCATGCCTTGTCCCGGGAGCAGGTCGAGCAGGTTCGTGACCACTCCCG
>JAFLCY010000188.1 GCA_017303485.1 Rhodobacterales bacterium | reverse complement strand
CGCCAAGATGTACATCGGCGGCAAACAGGCCCGCCCCGACTCCGGCTACTCGCAGCCCGTCTACGGCCCCAAAGGCAAACTCCTCGGCCATGTCGGCATCGGCAACCGCAAGGACATAAGGAACGCGGTCGAGGCCGCCCATGCCGCCAAAGGCTGGGCCAAGACCACCGCCTACAACCGCGCCCAGGTCCTTTACTTCATCGCCGAAAACCTCTCCGCAAGGCACTCCGAGTTCGCCACCAGACTGCAAGACCTCACCGGAAAACCCGGCCAACAGGAAGTCGACGCCTCCATCCAGCGCCTCTTCACCTATGCCGCCTGGGCCGACAAATACGACGGCGCCGCCAAATCCGTCCCGATCCGCGGCATCGCCCTTGCGATGAACGAACCCGTCGGCGTGATCGGCGCGATGCTCCCGGATGAGGCCCCCCTCCTCGGCCTCGTCTCCGTCATGGCCCCCGCCATCGCGATGGGCAACACCTGCGTCCTCGTCCCCGGCGCCGCCCCCCTCGCCGCCACCGACTTCTACCAGGTTCTCGACACCTCCGACGTGCCCGGCGGAGTCGTCAACATCGTCACCGGCCCCGCCCCCGACCTTGCCAAGAGCCTCGCCGGCCACATGGACGTGGATGCCGTGTGGAGCTTCTCCTCCCACCCCCTCTCCGCCCTGATCGAACGCGAGTCCGCCGGCAACCTGAAACGCACATGGGCCAACCACGGCAGGGCGCGCGACTGGCTCTCCCCCACCTCCGAAGGCCGGACCTTCCTGGCCCAGTCAACCGAGATCAAGACGGTCTGGGTGCCGTATGGGGAGTGACGCGCAGCGTCGCCGGTTTACCGTGAGTACGCTTCGTCGAAGGATATAGCGGGGCTCGCAAGCTTCGCGAGCTTACTTTTCGCTTCGTCGAAGAATGCGCGGTTCTTCTTGCTTTTTGGTTCCCGGAAGCCAGAAATGTTTTCTATGCCACAGTGTGCATCGTTGCCAGCTATCGGCCTAGGGCGGACATCAAACGTTACAACGCCGTCAACAAGCTGACGCTTTACCTCGCCGCATACCATTTCACCAATCTTGGCGTCTTCACGCCCTAGGTCTCTACCATTCGCCGAAGCTTCTTGGCCTCGTGCGTATTGCTCTCGGGCAACTGCCTCCATTGACACTCTCTCTGCTATGTCACCGCGATCAACACTCACGTGCGCGTCTGGACTTCCGCAGAGGTCTTCTTTTCGGAATGCAGTCGGTAGGACTTTGTCGGCATCTAAGTCGACTGGGTGCCAAATGAGTTTAAGTAGTTTGACGCCCTCTGGAAGCAACATGATCCTCAGGCAGCAGTAGATCCAGTTACCAGGATGGAGGCAAGGCTAGCAGGTATAGGGAAACCAACCATCTCGCTATCTGATTTTGCACTAAGTTCACCGGCCTCTGCATAGAATGAATATGTTCCATCACCGTAAACGGTCATTGTCGCCAAGAGATCGGCAATCCGCCAATGCAAGCAGATTGCTCCATCTTCATCGACGCTGATGGCTGGTTCCTGTAGGCCTGCGATCTCGGCAGACAACTGCCAAAGCAGATCGATTGCTTCCGACGCAGTCTGATCAACCGGCGCAAAACTCTCTGCGCCCTTCCATCCATCTACAAGGTCAAGAAAACCATAGACTTTCTCTGCTGCGGGCAACAACCACGCGGGAGCCGCGACGACGGGTGCCAAGTTGTCTACACCGGCACTCAACCATGTGGGTCCGGAGGGTGGCGCCGAGGATGCACTGATGCTGCTCGGTTGCGACTGTCCTGCTGCAGGTGACTTCTCTTCGACTAGATAGCCTTCCTTGATGTGGCTCGTGGACGCCGCGCAGACCGGCCCTCCAAACAAGACCAACGGTATCAGAACTGGTGCGAAGGTCGAAACAGAGGTCATGCCTTGTCGTCCTCATACATACCCACGCTTGCCAACATGGACGGCTCAAGCGCCGATTTGAAGTAGCTTCCAGTAGAATCATGCAGCAAGTTCAAAAGATCAGCCATCGGAACACCGTCAACGACATGGTTTGATGACCGCAGTTCCGCCTTCGTGAAGATACTGATTGTTCGAACGGTAGAGGTTCCACCGGGAGGTATCGCCTCTGTCACATCGAAGTTTTGGTTGATCAGAATGTCGCCATCTGCAGCCTTCTCGAACCAGCCGCGATGAAGGTGCCACATTGTACGTCCGCTTGCTGCATCCGGTTTCAAGAACTTCTCGATGTCAGAAAGAAGTAGACGTGGGTCAGCATCCTCTCGATCACCTTCGAAGTAGAATCTATCGAAGTATTCAAGGGCAACGATTTCTGTGTCCAGTGACTGGTTGGCCACCTCAATCGCTTCCGCCGCAACTTTGCTGAACCGCTGCATGAATGTATTCCAGCGACGGTACTCCGTTGTCTCGTAAACAATCTGGTTTCCCTGGACACCTAACACTTCCAGGGGCTGGTTCACCGACGAGCTTCTGACGTACTGCCAGCCATGGCCTTCCGTGACAGGAGAAAGCACTTGTTGCTGGCCGTCTGGCAAGACCTGTATCCCGAATCTCACCGACTGCATTGGTGCAGGTCCGACCATACGGGTCTCGTTGCTATGTCTGCCAGCAGCACGCTTTAGTTGTTCGTTCAGCTTCTCGGAGATTGGCTGACGAAACTGGACAATAAACCTCACACGTTCAATCGCATGGGTGGGGTTCACGGGCCGCCAAGGCATACGCGCTCTTTTCCTAACAGCTGCCAACATCTGCCTACCTGTCGGATAGTGGAGTTCAGCAGGCATTACAATTGAAAAGCTTTCTGGCGACCCAGCAGACCGTACTTAGGTTAACGAAACACGCAACGCCTCCCAAGGAACCGTCGATTCGCCCGCCAAGGTTAACGCCTCCCCCACCCGCCGAGCGTCTGTACAGATGCCAGACGCCTGCCAGACGGATGCCATACCGTTAACCTCCCGGAAATCCCCCGGATTAACCCAGCGTTCCCAACCCCTTACCCGGAGTCCTTTGCGGCCGCCTCAAGCCCGCCCCGCCGCCGCGCTCAGGGTCAAGGGATCAATCCCCATCCCCCGCAGCGCCGCCGACCACTTGGACCCGTCGTCGGGCGCAAACAGCAACCCCTCCGCCGCGTCACAGGTCAGCCAGTCGTTCCGCGCGATCTCGGCCTCCAGCTGCCCCGGCCCCCAGCCGGAATAACCCAGCGCCAGCAAGGCCTTACCGGGACCGCCGCCCGAAGCCAAAGCCTCCAGCACATTGATCGTCGCGGTCATCTCCAGCCCCCCCGGCACCTTCATCGTGCCTTCGCCCTGCGGCTGCCAGTCGGCGGAGTGCAGCACAAACCCCCGCCCCCGCTCCACCGGCCCGCCGAAATGCACGCGGATATCGCGGCCCGATGAGGCGACGGGGATGTTCAGATGCTCCAGAAGCCCGGAAAAACTTAAATCTTCCAATGGCTTGTTGACGATCAATCCCATCGCCCCCTCACCCGAATGCGCGCAGATCAGCACCACGCTTTTCTCGAAGCGCGGGTCCGCCATTCCCGGCATGGCAATCAGGATCTGTCCGGCAAGGTCCATGATCCAAACATGGCCCCCAGAGCCCGTTCCGGCAAGCCCCGACCCATGGCCGACGTGCCACGCTCACGGCGCTTCGCCGAAAGGTGATTTCCCAATTTCCCCGCAGCGCCTATCTTCGCCCCATGATCAAAGCCGCCGCCGCCCTCGCGTTCCTCGCCGCCCCCGCCCTTGCCACCACGCAGGACGATGTGCTGTCCGCCCAGCTAAGGCCCGGATGGCAAATGGAAAACGGAGGATACATGGCGGCGGTGGAACTCAGTCTGGCCCCGGGCTGGAAGACCTATTGGCGCAGTCCGGGCGACGCGGGCATCCCGCCGACCTTCGACTGGTCAGGGTCGGAAAACGTCAAGTCGGTGCGTCTGCACTGGCCCGCGCCCGAGGTTTTCGAAGCCAATGGCATGCAGACCATCGGCTATCACGAACGCCTTGTCCTGCCGGTGGAGATCACCCCGGAAGACCCCTCGCGCCCGGTGCGGCTGTCGGTGACGATGGCGCTTGGCGTCTGCGACGAGATTTGCCTCCCGGCCATGGTTGAACTCTCCTCCGACCTGCAATCCCCCGGCGGCTCGGACGACAGCATCCGCGCCGCCCTGCGCAACCGCGCCGCCACTGCGGGCGAGGCCGGTGTGACGGCCGTCGCCTGCCAGGTCGATCCGATTGACGACGGGCTTCGGCTGACCGCCCGCGTCCGCCTGCCCGACCCCGGCCATCCCGAGGTTGTCGCCTTCGAGACCGCCGATC
>JAFLCY010000187.1 GCA_017303485.1 Rhodobacterales bacterium | reverse complement strand
ACCAAAGCTCGGCGATCACGGCAGTGGTGACGGTGGAGTTCTGCCGGATGTCGAGCGTGTGGGTGCGGAACCCGAAGACCTGCGCCTGCCAGCGCAACGGCGTGAGGTAGCGGGCGGCGAGGCGGTCGGCATTTATGGCGTGGAGGCCGTCCTCCAACGCTTTGAGGTCGGCGATGAAGGGGTTGACCGAGGGGTAGCCCCCTGCCCCGATACCCAGCATGGCCCTCAGACGGTCAGAGATCGCGGTCAGGGCCTGACGGAAGATTTCCCCGGGGTTGCGGCTGGCAAGATCGACGCAGCGGGGGCTGCGGGCGATGATCGCCTTGATGCGGGTCTCGACCTCGGCCGGAACCGGGCTGATCCGCGCGGTGATGCTGATCCGCGCGGCGGCGGTGGCGACGGCGTCGAGATAGCGGCCAAGCACCGCGCGGCGCGAGCGGTCGAGCGCGTCGCGGGTGACAGCGGTTGTGACGTTCGGGTTGCCGTCGCGGTCGCCGCCGATCCAGGAGTGGAAGCGGATGCAGGGGGTGATCGCCAGCCCGGCACCGAAGCGATCACTGGTGGCGGCGGTGAAGCGGTCGAAAAGCTGGGGCACGGCGTCGTAAAGCGCGTCGCGGAAGAATTGCAGGCCCCATTCGATTTCGTCGGCAAGGCGGGGGCGTTCGATGCGCAGTTCCCCGGTCATCCAGAGAAGGTCGATCTCGCTTTCGACATCGGCGAGGATGTCGTCGCGTTCGCGCGGGGTCCAGCGCTGGGTTTCCAGCGAGACGAGCAGCCGGTAGATCCGGCGGTGGATTTCCAGCACGGTGACGCGCTTCGCCTCGGTCGGGTGCGCGGTCAGCGTGGGACCGACGGAAAGCCGGGCGGAAAGCTGGGTGAAATCTTCGCGCGTCAGGCTGGGGTCAAGGCCGGCGAGTGCGGCGGCGAAACTGCCCTCGACGGCAGCGGGGCCTTGCGCGGCCTCGACCATGCGGCGGGCGCGCATTTCTGCATTTTCGTTAATTATTCTAGTCAGTTGAAACCAGATGTTCACAGCCTGCATCAACGGCACCGACGCTTCACCCGAGGGCAGCGCGGCGGTCGGGGACATCGCGGCCTCCAGCACTTCGGGTGCGCGGCGCTGGATCACGTTGACCCAAAGCCGGCGCAGGTCGTTGCGGAGGCTGGCGGTATGGTCGTCGCCCTCGTCCATCGCCGGGCCGGTGACGTACTGCGCGGCGGACATGTCAGGCCACCCGGTCGCGGGGCGCGCGGCCATCGAAGAAGGCGGTAAGGTTTTCCAGGACGCGGAACCCCATCCCCTCGCGGGTTTCGCGGGTGGCCGAACCGAGATGCGGCAGGAGGACGAGGTTGTCGGCGTTCAACAGCGCGTCGGGGATCGAGGGTTCGCGTTCAAAGACGTCCAGACCGGCACCTGCGATGGTGCCGAACCAGAGCGACTGGGCGAGCGCGTGTTCGTCCACCACCTCTCCGCGCGCGGTGTTGATCAGGAAGGCGCCCGGCTTCATCAGGTCAAGGCGGCGGGCATTGATCAGGTGACGGTTCGCCGCCCCGCCCGGGCAGTGCAGCGAGACGAAATCGCAGTCCGGCAGCAGGTCCTCGATGCTGGGAACCTGCGTGGCGTTGTAGCGGGCCAGCACCTCGGCGGGGACCGGGGAGCGGTTCTGCACCAGGATCTTCATCCCGAAGCCGAATTGCGCGCGCTGCGCCATCGCCTGCCCGATGCGGCCGAAGCCGATGATGCCGAGGGTGGCCCCGGAGACCTTGGTGCCGATCAGGTGGGTCGGGCGCCAGCCGGTCCAGCGGCCGTCGCGCAGCTCGCGCTCGCCCTCACCTGCCCGGCGGGCAACCATGAGAAGGAGCGTCATCGCGATATCGGCGGTACATTCCGACAATACGTCCGGGGTGTTGGTGACCGCGATACCGCGCGATTTCGCGGCTTCGCAGTCGATATGGGCAAAGCCCACGCCGTAGTTGGCCAGAATCCTTGTGCGAGTCGAAGCCCGATCAAACACCGCCGCAGGAAGACGGTCCGTCACGGTTGGCAAGACAGCGTCATATTGGCCCAACGCGTCTTTCAGCTCCGGCTCGGTCAGCGGCCGGTCCGAGGTGTTGAGGGTGAGGTCGAAGACCTCGGCCATCTTCGTCTCGACCGCCTGCGGCCAACGCCGCGTCACAAGGACTCTGGGTCTCGTCATGGCATCCTCCGCTTTCAGGCTGCCTGTTTCTTCATCACGCGGGCGACGGTTTCGCCGATCACGCTGGGGTTCTCGGCCACGGTGACACCGGCGGCGGTGAGGATTTCCACCTTTTCCGAGGCGCTTTCGCCGAAGGCCGAGATGATCGCGCCCGCATGGCCCATGGTGCGGCCCTTCGGTGCGGTCAGGCCCGCGATGTAAGCGATGACCGGCTTGGTCATATGCTCCTGGATATAGGCGGCGGCCTCGGCTTCCTGCGGCCCGCCGATCTCGCCGATCATGCAGACGATATGGGTGTCCGGATCGGCCTCGAAGCGTTCCAGGATGTCGCGGAACGAGGAGCCGTTGATCGGGTCGCCGCCGATGCCCACCGAGGTCGAGACGCCGATGCCGCGATCCTTCAGCTGCTGCGCGGCCTCGTAGCCGAGCGTGCCGGAGCGGCTGACAATGCCGACGTTGCCCGGCAGGTAGATATGGCCGGGCATGATGCCGAGAAGCGCCTTGCCGGGGCTGATGGTGCCGGCGCAGTTCGGTCCGGTCAGGACCATGCGGCGTTCGCGGGGATAGCGCATCATGTAGCGCTTCACCCGGATCATGTCCTGCGCCGGGATGCCGTCGGTGATGCAGACGCAGTAGCGGATGCCCGCGTCGGCGGCTTCCATGATGCTGTCGGCGGCGAAGGGCGGCGGCACGAAGACAAGCGAGGTGTCGCAGCCGGTGGCGGCGGCGGCCTCTTTCATCGTGTTGAAGACCGGCACGCCCATGACCGTTTCGCCACCCTTTCCCGGGACGACGCCCGCGACGACGTTGCTGCCGTAGTCGAGCATCTCCTTGGTGTGGAACTGCGCCATGCGGCCGGTGATGCCCTGCACGACGACACGGCTGGTACGATCGAGAAAGATGCTCATAGCACGGCCCTCATCTTGGTGTTCTGCTTGCGGTCGTTCTGCCAGGCGGTCACGGCGCGTTCGGCGGCCTCCATCAGCGTGTTGGCGCGGATGATCGGCAGGCCGGATTTCGCCAGGATCTTCTGGCCCTCCTCGACGTTGGTGCCCGAGAGGCGGACGATGACCGGCACGTCCACCGGGTTCGCCGTCAGCGCCTGCACGACGCCCTCGGCCACCCAGTCGCAGCGGTTGATGCCCGCGAAGATGTTGACCAGGATCGCCTGGACGTTCTGGTCGGACATGACCAGCCGGAAGGCCTTGGCCACCCGTTCCGGTGTCGCCCCGCCGCCGATGTCGAGGAAGTTGGCGGGTTCGCCGCCCGCAAGCTTGATCGTGTCCATCGTGGCCATGGCGAGGCCCGCCCCGTTCACGATGCAGCCGATGTTGCCCGACAGCCCGATATAGGCAAGGCCCCGGTCGGCGGCGCGGCTTTCGCGCGGGTCTTCCTGGGACTTGTCGCGCAGTTCAGCAATCTGGGGATGGCGGAAGAGCGCATTGGTGTCGAAGGTCATCTTCGCATCGAGCGCGAGGATGCGGTTGTCGGCGGTCACGACCAGCGGGTTGATCTCGACCATGGTCGCGTCAAGCTCGCGGAAGGCGCGGTAGCAGCCCTGCAGGGTGCGGACCATCTGCTGCGTCAGCGCGGCAGGGATGCCAAGCGCATAGGCGATCTCGCGGGCCTGGAATTCCTGCAGTCCGACGGCGGGTTCCACGGTCGACCGCACGATCGAGTCGGGGCGCGAGGCCGAGATTTCCTCGATCTCCATCCCGCCTTCCGAAGAGGCGACGATCATGACGCGCTGCGAGGAGCGGTCGAGGACGAAGCCAAGGTAGATCTCGCGGGTGAATTCGACCGCGTTCTCGACATAGACGCGGTAAATGCCCTTGCCCTCCGGCCCGGTCTGGTGCGTCACGATCTTGCGGCCGAACATCGCGTCGGTCGCTTCCTGGATCTCGTGTTCGGAGTTGCAGAGCTTGACGCCCCCCGCCTTGCCGCGCCCGCCGGCATGGACCTGGGCCTTGACGATCCAGCGGTCGCCGCCCAGTTCGCGCGCCCGGTAGGCGGCCTGTTCGGGGCTGTAGGCCAGCGCGCCCGCAGGCACGGTGACGCCGAATTTGGCAAGGATTTCCTTGGCCTGATACTCGTGGATATCCATTGGTTCCTCCCGTTATTCTGCGGCCAGGGCGGCAGTGTAGTGGTCGTCCAGCGCGGCCAGTGCCACCGCCGGATCCACGCCCGCGCCCATTGCGTTCATCTCGGCAGCAAAGCGAGTGACGATCTCGGTGATCGCCGCCCGGCCAAGCTGGTTCAGGATGCCGATGCGGACCTGCACCGGTTCCGACAGCGTCGGCCAGATGCCGAAGCCCTTGGCGCGGGCCGATTGCACCAGC
>JAFLCY010000186.1 GCA_017303485.1 Rhodobacterales bacterium | reverse complement strand
GTCGCCGTCGTGCTGAGTTTCGTTGGCTGGATCAGATCAATCCGCAAGGGCATCGACGATGCCATCGGCGCGATCCGCGAACACCAGTCGGCGCAGGAAATGCGCCTCGGCACCGTCGAGCAGGTCCAGCAGGCCATGCCGACGAAGGATGACCTGCATCAGGTCAATCTGGCGGTCGAGGGTCTGCGGGGCGATATCCGGGAGCTTCGGGCGCACATGGAAGTCATGAGGGTTTTCCAGGGCGCATCAGCCACGAACGGCCGCAAGGCGCCCCAGAGCGGGCGCGAATAGAAGGAGAGTGGCCGATGGGCACCAAAGAGGACATTCGCCGCAAAGCTCGATCGGATTACGTCTACCGTCGGATGATGCAGTCCACCATCGCTGCGGCCCATGGGGTTTCAGAGGCAACCGTTGGCCGCTGGAAGAAGGCGGCCAAGGAAGCCGGCGACGATTGGGACAAGGCCAGAACCGCTCATGTCATCGCTGGTGAGGGCGTTGAGGTTGTCGTCTCCTCGGTGGTCGAAGACTTCATGATCCAGGCGCAGGCGATCCTGGACGAGATCAAGGATGGCGAGCATACGACCCAGCAGAAGGTCACCATGCTGGTCCAGCTCTCGGATGCGATGACCAAGATGGCCGGCAGCGCCAAGCGCTTTGCGCCCAAGGTCTCGGAACTTGGCGTTGCCCAGGATGTGATGGCGAAGCTTCTGGAATTCGTGCGGGAGAACTTCCCGCAGCATGCTGCCACGATTCTCGAGATCATCGAGCCCTTCGGTGAGCATCTGGCCGGGATCTATTCGTCATGACCCGTCGGCCGCAGCTCAAGGCCGCGGTCAGCCGGAAAGAGTTCGCGCAGAACATCGCCGAAATGGCGGCGGCCTTCTCGCGCAACATCGAGCTGAGCGTCGATGCCTTCCCCTCCGATCCCGCCGCCAGGGCCGAACGACTGGCGCGTGTGGCCGATTTTGCGGGCGAGGGCTTCGAGTTCTTCCTGAAGACCTATCTGCCGCACTATGTGAAGGGCGAGGACAGCCTGTTCCACCGGGCGATCTTCGAGCTGGCGCCGCAGGTGCTGACGGCGACGACCGGAAAGCGCGAGATGCTGATCGCTCCGCGCGGCTCCTCGAAATCGACCCATATGTCGTTGGGCTTTGCGCTCTATTGCATCGTGATGCGCAAGACGCGGTTCTGCCTCGAGGTCTGCGATGTCTATGCCCAGGCGGCGCTGCTGATCGAGGCGATCAAGGCAGAACTGACCACCAACCCGCGCCTGCAGAACGACTTCCCGGAAGCCTGCGGTGTCAATCGGCGCGCAAAACTGACCCCGTATCGGCGTCCAAAATTGACCCCCTTTGCGACGTCGAGATCAGGGCCTGAGCCGACGGAACTGATCACGGAGTGGAGGCGGGTCAGGCCCTGATCGGGCTCAGGCGCGGTTTTTGAAGCGCCAGGACTCGTTGCCGGTTTCGATTATCTCGCAGTGATGGGTCAGGCGGTCGAGGAGTGCCGTGGTCATCTTGGCGTCGCCAAAGACGGTCGGCCACTCTCCGAAGGCGAGGTTGGTGGTGACAATGATCGAGGTGCGCTCATAGAGGCGGCTGATCAGGTGGAATAGGAGCTGTCCGCCGGATTGCGCGAAGGGCAGATAGCCGAGTTCATCGAGGATGACGAAGTCGAGGCGGGTCATGTAATCGGCCAGCCGTCCCTGCTTGCCGCCACGGGTCTCGGTCTCGAGCCGGTTCACCAGATCGACGACGTTGTAGAAGCGGCCGCGGGTGCCGTTGCGGATGAGCGCTCGGGCAATGGCGATGGCGAGGTGGGTCTTGCCGGTTCCGGTGCCGCCGATGAGGACCACGTTGCGCTGGTCGGCGACGAAGCTGCCATTGGCCAGTTCTCGCACCAGCCCTTCGTTGATCGGTGTTCCGGTGAAGTCGAACTCTTCGATGTCCTTGGCCAGCGGCAGCTTGGCGACGGTCATCTGGTAGCGGATCGACCGTGCCTGTTTCTCGGCGATCTCGGACTGCAGCAGATCACCGACGATGCGGGGCGGTTCGTGCTGGCGCTTGATGCCTGCGGCCATGACCTCGTCATAGGCGCTGCGCATCCCGTAAAGCTTGAGGCTGCCCATCAGGTCTAAGATTTGGGTGCGTTCCATGTCGGCTGGTCCTCCTGAGGCTGTCGTAGCGGGCGCAATCGGCCACGGGTTCGTGGGTCAGGCGCAGCGCGGTGGGGGTCAGTAGAAGGGGCTGCGGGGTCGGGTCGCGTCGTCGGGCGAGGATGTTGATGACGACAGGCGCGGAATGGACGCCCTGATCCACGGCTTCGCGGCAGGCGGCTTCGACAGCCTGCAACCCGTCATCTGGCACGCAACTCAGGATCTGGACCATCTGCCGGTCGCCATCATCGCTGCCCTTCAGCTTGCGCCGGATCGCGGCCATGGCAGGTGGTAAAACCCAGTCCTTGAACGGAGCTCCATTGCGCAACGCGCCGGGTTTGCGTGCCAGAACAGGCACATAGTGCCACGGATCATAGACCGTCTGGCCTCGCCCGAAGGCGCGGGCATGTTCGCCAACCACCACGCCATCCTGCCGGATGACGATCCGCTCGGCATAGGCGTGCACCTCGACCGGGCGGCCAACGGCGGTCGCCAGGACCGAGTATTTGTTGTTGTCGAACCGCACCGTGCAGGTCTTCGACACGGAGGCGGGCACGCTGTGGAAGCCGTCGAAGCGGCCGACGTAAGGAACAAGGTGGGGGCGTTCGGCCTCGAACATCTCCCAGATCGTCCTGTCGGCTTCTTCGGGATGACGATGCGCCTTGGCGTAGGCCACGCATTTGTCCAGCAGCCAGGCGTTCAACTCGTCGATGCTCTTGACCCGCAGCCGCGGTGTGAAGAACCGTTCCCGCACCAACCCAACCTGGTTTTCGACCTGACCCTTCTCCCAGCCAGAGGCCGGGGTGCAAGCCACGGGCTGGACCAGATAATGGCTGCACATCTGCAGAAAGCGGCGGTTGTATTGACGCTCCTTGCCGATGAAGACGGCTTCGACCGCCGTCTTCATGTTATCATAGATGCCGCGCGTGCAGGTGCCCTTGAAGAAGGCAAAGGCCCGGTCATGGGCGTCGAACACCATCTCCTGGCTCTCGCGCATGTAGGCCCGGGCGAACATCATCCGGCTGTGGCAAAGCCGGACATGCGCCACCTTCACCGTCACCGTGACGCCCGAGACCACCACCACCTCATGGCTCCAGTCGAACTGGTATGCCTCGCCCGGAGCATAATAGAGCGGCACATAGGCTTCCGCCGTCACCGCGCCCCGGTTCTGCGACCAGCTCTTCGCGAACCGGCGCACGGCATCATAGCCGCCCTCGTATCCGAGCCCGCGCAACTCCTCGAATATCCGGATCAGCGTCAGCCGTTCCCGAGAGGGTTTGTTCGCATTGGTCGATAGGAACTGTTCGAGCTGACCTTGCCATGGTCCGATCCGTGGCATCGGTTGCCGCTCGCGCTCGTAGCTGAAGTCCGTCTCGTCCGTCCGCAGGATCTTGCGAACCGTGTTCCGCGACACGTGCAGTTCCCGCACGATCTTCTTCACCGACCAGCCCTGGACATAGAAGGCCCGACGGACCCGCGCGATCGTATCCACCCGCTTCAACTCCCCCTCCGTCCGCTGCCTCGCAACGGACGGTCCGACAGAACATCAGGGGGGGTCAAAATTGGACGCCGATACCCCGCCTTAGGGGGTCAAAATTGCACGCCGAAACACAGGGCCGATCGCGCAGCGCATTTCGACATCTTCAAGGGCCAGATCGAGGGCTTGCTCGCCGGCTGGGTTCCCGTGCCCGAGAGCCGTGGCTTCGCCCTGGCCGGCGCCGAGGCAACGGGCCTGGGGAACGGTGTCAGCATTTATGCCCAGACCTGGCAAACCAGCCGTTTCCTGACAGGAGCCCCCGCATGACCGCGCCCGATCTTCCGTTGCCCGCCGTCGGCGGCAGCTACATCCGCCTGCCTGACGGCACGCTGCAACCCAATGACGCTGCCGCCGAGACCGGTGGCGCAACCGATCCGAAACCCGGCAAACGGGCTGCCAAAGCCCCCGAGAAAGAGGGCTGACAGGCATGTTCTGGGATCTCCAGCTGATCACCGCGAAGGAAGAAACCACCTATGGCGTCGACTCGGTGCCCACCGGGGCCGCGAATGCCATCTTGGCGCAGAATGTCAAACTGACGCCGATGGCCGCGACGGAGGTGAAGCGCGCGCATGCCCGCCCCTATCAGGGCGCGCGGCCGTCGCTTCTGACCGGGCGGCACATGATGATCAGCTTCGAGGTCGAGGCCAAGGCCAGCGGCGTGGCGGGCACCGTCCCTGGCTACGCGGTCCTCTTGCGGAGCTGCAAGTTGGCCGAGGTGATCGTCGCCGCGACTTCGGTGACCTACAACCCGGTCTCCAGCGGGCACAAGAGCTGCTCGCTCTACTTCTACATCGACGGGATCCTGTTCAAGATCGTCGGCGCGCGGGGCGACTGGAAGTACAAGCTCAAT
>JAFLCY010000185.1 GCA_017303485.1 Rhodobacterales bacterium | reverse complement strand
CCGATCGACAAGCTGGTGATCGCGACGAACCAGAACGACATCCTCGACCGGGCACTGAAATCGGGGGACTACCGGACGAACGGGGTGAAGCCCTCGATCAGCCCGTCGATGGACATTCAGGTGTCCTCGAACTTCGAACGGGCGCTGTTCGACGCCTATGGCCGCGACGGGACGGCGATTGCCGCGCTGATGGGTGAGATGAAGGCGGGCGGGTTCCGTATCAGCCAGGGCGCGATCGAATCCCTTCGCGACACCTTCGCCTCGGGCCGCTGTTCCGAGGACGAGACGCTGGCGGTCATCGCGCGGCACTGGAAAACGACGGGAGAGCTGCTTTGCCCGCATTCCGCCGTGGGGGTGAAGGTGGCGGAGGAACATTTGGGCGGCGCACCGATGATCACGCTGGCGACGGCGCATCCGGCGAAGTTCCCCGATGCGGTTGAGCGCGCGACGGGCATCCGTCCGGGCCTGCCGCCGCACATGGCGGACCTCTTCGAGCGCAAGGAACGGATGACGCGGGTGCCGAACGACCTGGCCGCGCTGCAGGCGCTGGTTCGCGAAAGGATCGCCCGCTGATGCAGAAGCTGCACACCCTGCCGAACGGCTTCCGCATCGTCACCGAAGCGATGCCGGGCCTGCAATCCGCCTCGGTCGGGCTTTGGGTCGAGGCCGGGGGGCGGCACGAGACGCCAGCCCAGAACGGCATCGCGCATTTTCTGGAGCATATGGCGTTCAAGGGCACCCGGCGGCGGTCGGCGCTGCGGATTGCCGAGGAGATCGAGGATGTGGGCGGCTACATCAACGCCTACACCAGCCGCGAGATGACCGCCTATTACGCCCGCGTCCTGTCGGGCGACGTGCTGATGGCGCTGGACGTGATCGCGGATATCGTCCTCAACCCCGTGTTCCGCAAGGCTGATATCGAGACCGAGCGGCATGTGATCCTGCAGGAGATCGGTCAGGCGCTGGACACGCCGGACGACATCATCTTCGACTGGCTGCATGAGGTAAGCTACCCCGACCAGAGCTTCGGCCGCACCATCCTGGGGCCGGAGGAACGGGTTTCAAGCTTCCGGAAGGCTGATTTCGACGGTTTCACCGGGGCGCATTACGGGCCCGACCAGATGATCCTGTCGGCGGCAGGGGGCGTGGAGCATGACGCCATCGTGGCGGCGGCCGAGCGGATCTTCGGCAAGCTGAAGCCGGCGGGCGCATCGACGATGGAGGCGGCGCGCTTCGTCGGCGGCGAGCGGCGCGAGGTGAAGGATCTGGAGCAGGTGCATTTCGCGCTCCAGTTCGAAGCGCCGGGCTACCGCGACGACAAGGTTTTCACCGCGCAGGTCTATGCGACGGCGATGGGCGGCGGCATGTCGAGCCGCCTCTTCCAGAAGATCCGCGAGGATCGGGGCCTGTGCTATTCGATCTATGCCCAGTCAGCGGCTTATGAGGACACCGGGCAAGTCACGATCTATGCCGGAACATCCGAGGCCGAAATCGGCGAGCTGACCCAGCTGACGGTGGACGAATTGAAGCGCGCGGCCGAGGACATGAGCGAGGCCGAGGTGGCGCGGTCACGGGCGCAGCTTCGGGCGGGGCTTCTGATGGGGCTGGAAAGCCCGTCCTCCCGCGCCGAACGCAATGCGCGGCTGTTGTCGATCTGGGGCCGAGTGCCCGCGGTGGCCGAGGCGGTGGCGAAGATCGACGCGGTGGATACCGCCGCCGTGCGCGCCTATGCGGCCGAGCTGACAGCCGCGCGGGCGGCGCTGGCGATCTATGGCCCGGTAGCCGGCGCGCCGGGGATCGACGCGGTCCGGAAGGGCCTGAACGCCTGATGCTGGGCCTGAAGCGCCGCGTCCGGGTCGAGACCGAGCGGATGACGCTACGGCTGCCGGAACATGGCGACTGGCGGCAATGGTCGGAGGTGCGCGAGACCTCAGCCGAGTTTCTGGTGAAGTGGGAGCCGGTCTGGTCTACGGATCACCTGACGCGACGGGCCTTCACCAACCGGGTCTACTGGGCGCAGCGCGCCGATGCACAGGGCACGGCGCTGCCGATGCTTTTGATCCGGCGCGCGGACAGCCAGCTTCTTGGAGCCTTGACGCTGGACAACATCCGCCGCGGGCCCTCGCAGACCGGGACCTACGGCTACTGGATCGGCGAACCATTCGCGCGGCAGGGCTACATGCGCGAGGCGATCCTTGCGCTGACGCACCACGCCTTCACGCGAATGGACCTGTCGCGGCTGGAAGCGGCCTGCCTGCCGGAGAACCTGCCCTCGCGCGGTGTGCTGGAGAAATGCGGCTTCAAGTATGAGGGTGTCGCGCAAAGCTACCTGCAGATCAACGGGCGCTGGCGGAACCACGTGCTTTACGCCAACCTGCGCGGAGACCGTCGGGGGCGCACGGAAGTCGGCTGACCGGCCCGGAGTTCGGGACGGGTTTGGAGTTGAGCGCTGGCGCGCAAGTCTTTTGTCTCGCGCCCAGGCGTGAAGGACGCTCGGGGCCTCCGGCGGGGATATTTGCGGACAGGTGAAAGGGAGGGGCGTGCGATAGCAGTTTGGGTTGCCCTTCTGCGCGGCGTGAATGTCTCCGGCGCGGGGAAGCTGCCGATGGCAGAGTTCCGGACGGTGCTGGCGGGGATCGGGCTGGGGGCAGCCGGGACCTATATCCAGTCCGGGAATGCGGTCTTTGAAAGCGCCTTGCCGGCGGCGGAGCTGGAGACATTGATCCGAAGTGCGGTGGCCGCGCGGTTTGGCTTTGCGCCCGAGACATTCGTCCTGTCGGTGGAGGAGATCGCGGCCGCAGTGACCGGGCATCCCTTCGGCGGGGCCGAGCCGAAGCTGGTCCATGTCGTCTTCCTGCGCGAGACGCCGGCTCCGGATGAGGCGGCGCTTCGGGCGCTTGCCCTGCCGGGGGATGGCTGGCTGGTCGGGCCGCGCCGGTTCACGCTGCATACGCCGGGAGGCTATGGCACCTCGAAGCTGGCGGAGAGGCTGGGGCGTCTCCTGCCGCAACCGATGACGGCGCGGAACCTGCGGACGCTGGCGGCGCTGCACGCGATGGCAATTGCGCAGCCGTGATCGCGCGGCGGCGTGACGCGGGGGCGATCCGGGGTAGGCTGGCGCAGACAGTTCCGGAGGTGACGCATGCGCCTGCTGACCGCTCTCGCCCTGATGGCAACGCCTGCCTTGGCGCAGGAACGCATCCCCTCGCATTGCATAGCGGTCGCGGCGGCGGACCCCACGGTCATTCCCGTCGCCCTGGAGGACGGGCTGGAACAGGACAGCGTGCTGATCCGCTACCTTGACCACGCAAGCTTTGCCATTGTCACGGCCGACGGGACGGTCGCGGTGACGGACTACACCGGCTATCTCGGGACGCAGGACCTGGTGCCGGATGTGGTGACGATGAACAATGCGCATCACACGCACTGGACCGACTATCCCGATCCCCGGATCCCGCATGTGCTGACAGGCTGGGCAGAAAGGGGCGTAGCGCCGGAGTATCGGCTTGATCTCGGCGCAATGCTGGTCCGCAACGTCACGACCGACACGCGAGGACCGTTTGGCGAAGGTGCGCGGAAGGACGGCAACTCGATCTTCATCTTCGAGGCGGCGGGCCTGTGCATCGGTCACCTCGGCCATCTGCACCAGATCCCGTCCGAGGAACAATACGCGGCGATCGGGCGGCTGGATGTGGTGATGGTGCCGGTGGATGGCGGATATACGATGCGGCTGCAGGACATGGCGGGCGTTGTCAGGCGGCTCAGGTCTTCGGTGGTGATTCCGATGCACTGGTTCAGCAATGAATCGCTGCAGGCCTTCCTTCGCCAGATGTCCGACGGATTCACCGTGGTCGAGACCGGCGGCGCACAGATCGCGCTGTCCTTGCGCGACCTGCCGTCGGAGCCGACCATCATCGTGCTGGAACCGGCCTGGCTGGACTAGCCTGTCGCGCCTGCCTTGCTATGAAGGGCGGGAAGGAGACGCCGATGCTGAACCCCTGCGATCCCGGTTTCATTGCCGTTCTGGCCGGCCTGGTGCCCGAGGGCACTTTGTCCACCCCCGAACCCCGGCATCTGGAGGAGCCACGGGGTCGCTGGCAGGGACAGGCGGGCGTGCTGGCGCGGCCACGCTCCACGGCCGAGGTGGCAGTGATTGTCGCGGCCTGCGCCGGGGCGCGGGTGGGGGTCGTTCCGCTCAGCGGGGGGACGGGGCTGGTTGGTGGGCAGATCATGTCCTCCGGTCCTGCGCCGCTCCTCCTGTCGCTGGAGCGGATGGCGGCCCTGCGCGGCATCTGGCCGGACGAGAATGCGATGGTGGTCGAGGCGGGGATGGTGTTGGCCGATGTGCAGGCCCATGCGGCAGCGGTCGGGCGGCTTTTTCCGCTGTCACTGGCCTCGGAAGGAAGCTGCCGGATCGGCGGGAACCTGGCGACCAATGCGGGGGGAACGGCGGTATTGCGCTATGGCAATGCGCGCGACCTTTGCCTTGGGCTGGAGGCTGTCTTGCCGGACGGGACGGTGTTCAACGGGTTGACTCGGCTGCGAAAGGACAATGCGGGCTATGACCTGCGCCACCTTCTGATCGGGTCGGAGGGGACGCTGGGGGTGATCACGGCGGCGAG
>JAFLCY010000184.1 GCA_017303485.1 Rhodobacterales bacterium | reverse complement strand
GAGGCGCGCAAATCGTCCATCCAGAGGACGGCGCGGTGCGTCATCTCCCATTCAGCAAAGACCGGTCGTGCCGGGATCAGCACCATGTCTGAGATCAGACAGAAATCTTCCGTGTCCGTATGGGTGCCCGGTCGCGTGTCGATGACGACAAGATCGACGCCCCTCGCTTCTTCCTCTTCAAGGAGGGCCAACAAGCCTTCCACAGTCTCGGGTGGCGACAGTATCGACAGCGCCTCGGGCCAAGTCGGTTTTTTGACGGAATCCCAAGCGGCCAACTCGAAGCTGTCGCGCCAGCGGCCGAGCTGGGCGTTCACATCGCCATCGATGAGCGCAATGCGCCGTCCTGCATCGAGGGCGGCCGAGGCGAGAAGCATGGCGGCTGTGGTCTTGCCGCTGCCACCCTTGGTCTGGACGATGGTAATGACTTGCATGCAACCGGGCCTTCGAACTCACTACGCCTTCCCATAACCGGGTCGCGCCGAAGCGACGCAAAACGAACCCGCCGAAATCTGAGCCGTCGCTCCGAAGCCATTGGTTCGGCGCGCATTTTCTTAGTTTCCGGGCCGCTCTTTAGGCATAGGGTTGTGAAAACGTCAAATGTCTTATGCCTGTGGTTGCACCGGTCGTGCCCGAATATTCATCTTTCTTGAAGAATTTCCGCAGATCGGCCTTCGGCCCTCGTCCAGGCACCCCGCCTGTCCAGAAGGATAGGCTCAGCAGTCTGCATTTCGGCCTCGTTGCCTGTTTGCATGTTTGCCTGTCGGCATGGAAAACAGGCTGCCAGTTGACCAGTGTGACCGCCCGCCAAACTGCTTGTCTGCCTTTCGGCAGGTCAGGTCGCGGGGCAAGCCGACTGGTGGCGATATTGCCTGGTTAACCGGTTGCATGTATGCCTGTACGCCTGCCTACCTGTTCGCATGTACGCGCCGAGAATGCTCGTTTCGAGCGCAGATGGCACTATCGCGCCTCTGCTCGCCAGGTCTCTCGCGAGCGAGAAACGCGCAGGAAGGTCCCGACGTCTGGTAACATCCCGCCCTCCCCCCTTTCCGGAACATCTCCATCGCCAGCCATATGTGGACAGGCCAGCCGACGAGCTCATCGTCGCCCTTGCAGGCAATAAAACTTCGAAAAATCATAGCGCTCACCCAGAAGGCTCGCCGCAAACGGAGGCCTGACGGCCGGGCGCAGGGCGGTCTGTCGGCGGACAAGCCGCCGACCCCTGACGCCATATGGAGTCCTCACCGGCCGTCCGGTTTCCGCACGCGGGCTCCTCTTCGGAGGAGCGGAAACCGGCCGGTGAGGACGGTTGGCTGGAAAGGTGATCTGTGGTACACGGGTGCTGCGACGCTGATAATGGTGTAATGACAGCATGAATGGTTCACGCCTCTCCGATGACGACCGCGACCGGATCCGGGCACGCCTCGCCGCGGGTGAGACCGTCGGAACCGTGGCTCGCGCCCTTGGGCGGCACCGCCAGACGGTGTCACGGGTGAAGGTGGACCTGGATCGGCAGGACGGAACCCGACTGGCGGTGAAGCTGAACTTCAGGGTGACGGAAGCTGAACATGAACATTTGCTGGCAGCTATCCGGTCAACCGACCTGACAGTTTCCGAGGCAATCAGGCATCTTGTCAGACAGGCAACCAGCCTTCTTGCCTTGCAGTCACCCGAGATCGAGGCGATTGCCGCAGCCCGGCGCGATCTCGCGGCTGTGGGCAACAACCTCAACCAGTTGGCCCGGCTCGGAGCCGTGGGCCGTTTGCACTGGAAGGCAGGGGACGCGGCCCTGGTCCGCAAAGTCGCGGCTCGGGTCGACGATTTGGTCGACGAAGTGGTGGGCCTGATCGCGGAGGCGCAGGGGCGCGCCAGTTTTGATCCAGTTGTGGTTCAGGCAAAGGCGGCAGCCAAATGACCCGCACGAGCGTTGAAGATCTGGTCCTGGGCCATGTGCTCGACGGCAAGCGCCGGGGCCGGTCGGGCGGCGGAGGTGCAGAAGGGCGCCTTGGGTCGCCTAAGGAGCGTCGGTCTCGCGCGCTCTTGCGCAATGCCGCAGCGCCGCGCAGTTGGCAGTCTGTCGTCAAGCGTATTGTGGGTGGCAGTACCCACACGCCGCAGGAGTTGAAACGGCTTCTGGACTATGTCGCCCGGGAAGAGGGTGTGCAGAGCACCTGGTGCAATCTCGCGGGCTATGACCGCGACTTCGATCCAGAGCGCACCGGCCGGATTGCCGAGGTTTGGTCGTCGACCTGGAACGGCGCGCCAAAGCGCGGCCATACTGACCACATCATCCTGAGCTTTCCGCGCGGTGTGGATGCCGAACGCGCAGAGGCTGTCGCCCGCGACTGGGGTCAGGCCGTCTTTGGTTCCGGAGAATATGGCGATGTCTGGCGCTATGTCGCAGCGTTGCACAAGGACACCGATCATCTGCATGCACATTTCGTGGTGGACAAGCACGGCATCGAACAGGGTCGCTTCATGTCGATCTGCCGTCATGCGGCGTTGAACTTCGACGTGATGCGCGAGCTGCACGCCGAGATATCTCAGGCGCACGGGCTGAACATCGTCGCCTCGACACGGCTGTCGCGCGGGTTGATCGAGAACGCCCCACGAGAAACCGAGATGCGCGCCGCCCATGCGTCCGGCAAGACCACACCGCCTCCCCCGCCGCCGATGTCAGATGGTGAGCGGGCGCGCAGGCTCGATGCCTTGCAGGGCTTTGCCCGTGACTATGACGAGTTGGGCCAGATCGCGGGTCTCGCTTCTGTTTCCGGCGCTGAACCAAGCGCCACAAGTTTCATGACCCGCCTTGCTGCAGCGCTCGGCGCGTCCGCCTCCGCTTTAAGACAAGGAGTCCCCCAGATGCCCGATGCCACCCTTCACGCCGAGGGCGACGCCGCAGCCCGGATCGAAGCGGCGCGGGCGGAGATGATCGCCTCCGCCACCGAGGCTTGGGAGGCGATCCGCGCGATGGAACCCTCGGCCGAGCGGGTGGAGCTCGAGCGCAGCTTTGCGGATCAGGCGCGCGCCTCGCTGAAACTTGCGCCCGACAACCTGCTATTGGCGGAACACGCCCGCGCGGCCGAGCGCAGTGACGATCCCTATCACAACCCTACCTTGGCCTCCCTGGCACGGTTGGATCAGGGCATGACCGAAGGCATCTCGCTCGATGAGGGTCTGCGCGCTACGCTCGCGCATGTTCGCGACGAGATCGGCGAACGGCTTACGGCCCTGTTCTCTATCCGGGAAGACGAGTTGCGCACCGCAGGCACCTCCGTCGAAGAAATGGTCGCCCGCTTCAATCTGGCCGAACGCAGCGAAGGCCAGCGGGCGAGTTGGATCGCGGAACAGCCGAACACCATGCAAAAGGTGTTCTGGATGGAGACCGAGCGCGCTCTCGGCCAAGAGGTTCGGGCAGAACTCGCCACCTTCAATCTCACGCCGGAGTTGACCGAGGCCGTGGCGCGCGAGCAGATGCTTTCCGCCGACCGGCATCTCCGCCTGTCCGAGGTTCCGGCATTGGAAGCCATCGTCGATCGGATGCAGGAGAGCTTGCGGCCGGAGGATCTGGAGCGCGTGCGGTCCGGTGACCTCGGTCCCCTCGCCGAACAAGTCCGCGATCCGGCTCTTCGGGCGGCGGTTGCCCACGAGTTGAAGAACGAAGGCGACCTTGGCCAATCTGGCACCGTCGGGCATTGGGCCGATCTGACGCGCAGTCAGGCAAGGGCGGCTGACCTCGGTCAACGCGAGCGCGGCCTCGAGCGCGATCACGGCCTCGAACTCTAAGGATCCACAGCCATGCTTTCGAATCTTGAATCCGCCTGGCGGTATCCGCTCGCTGTTGTCTTGGGTCTTGTTACGGGCCTCTACATCGGCGGCATGCTGGCCACGATCTATGTAATCGTGGCGTTTCGCGAGAACCTCGACACGCTCAGCCCATTGGGCCTCTGGTTCTTCCGCTACCCTTGGGCCGACTTAGAGGCACGCCCTGCAACCTTGCAGGGTGCGCTTATCATCACCGGTGCGGTGACGATTGCCCTCACGCTGGTCGGCCTCGCCGGCGTCCATCGCGGGCGGCTCAACCAGTATGATGACGCGCATTTCCAGACCAGGCGCGAGTTGAAGCGCAACAAGATGATCGGCAATCTTGACCAGAACGGCTTCATCTTCGGCAAGCTCGGCTCCCCGAAATCCGACGCGCCCTTCGTCATGGCGCCGCCCGACCGTTTCCCCCATGCGATGATGATCGCACCCACCGGCCGCGGCAAAGGCGTCGGCTTCGTCATCCCAAACCTCCTGCACTTTTCCGGATCAGGGATCATCCTGGACGTGAAGGGAGAGAATTTCGCCAAGACCTCGATTCACCGTCAGCACGGGCTGAAGAACGCGATCTGGTACTTCTCGCCTTTCGACGACGAGCGGGGTTCCCACCGTTTCAACCCCCTCGCCCGCATCGCCGCCCTGCCCTCCGCCGAGCGCCAATACACCGCGCTGAACTCGATGGCCGACCTCTTCCTCATCCCGGAAGGCGAAAGCGCGCAGAGCTTCTTCAATGCCGGTAAGCGACTCTTCATCGCCTCCTGTCTTTACGCCATCGAAAAGCGCCGCCCGACACTTGGTTATGCGGGCGAGCTCATGGCGGGTGGTGGCGACAAGAAG
>JAFLCY010000183.1 GCA_017303485.1 Rhodobacterales bacterium | reverse complement strand
GCACCCGCCGACGTGGTGAAGGCGGGCTATGAGGCCGGTGTCCTGACAGTCGCCGCCGCCGACAACGTGCTGCGCCTGTTGCCGGCGCTCAACATTCCCGACACCGACATCGCCGAGGCCCTCACCCGCCTCGACCAGGCTGCCGCGACCCTTGAGAAAGCGGCCTGATTTGCTCTTTTCCGAAATACTCCGCGGGGGTCCGGGGGCGCGAAGCCCCCGGTTCCGGCCGTGCCCAAGAAGCGAAACGCCATGAACCACTTCCTCGATATCCACAAGACCGCCCCTGCCGATCTCCGGGGCATGATCGACAACGCCCTCGCGATGAAAACCGCCCGCAATGGCCGCCCCAAGGGCTCGCCCGACGACGAGACCCCGCTCAAGGGCCGCATGGTCGCGCTGATCTTCGAAAAGCCCTCGACCCGCACCCGCGTCAGCTTTGACGTCGGCGTCCGCCAGATGGGCGGCGAGACCATGGTGCTGTCCGGCAAGGAAATGCAGCTCGGCCATGGCGAGACCATCGCCGACACCGCCCGCGTCCTTTCCCGCTATGTCGACCTGATCATGATCCGCACCTTTGAGGAGGCGACGCTCCTGGAGATGGCCGAACATGCCACGGTGCCGGTGATCAACGGGCTGACGAACCGCACCCACCCCTGCCAGATCATGGCCGATGTGATGACCTACGAGGAACATCGCGGCCCCATCGCGGGCAAGAAGGTGGTCTGGTGCGGCGATGGCAACAACGTTGCCGCCTCCTTCCTGCATGCTGCCGGGCAGTTCGGTTTCGACTTCACCTTCACCGGGCCGGAAACCCTTGACCCGGAAGACAAGTTCGTCGCCTTCGCGCGGGAGAAGGGCTCCAGGATCACCATCCAGCGCGACCCGTTCACCGCCGTCGAAGGCGCCGATCTCGTCGTCACCGACACCTGGGTTTCGATGCATGACCCGGAAAGCGCCAAGGAGCGCCGCCACAACCAGCTCCGGCCCTATCAGGTGAACGAACAGCTGATGAGCCGGGCCAAGCCCGACAGCCTGTTCATGCATTGCCTGCCCGCCCATCGCAATGACGAGGCGACCAGCGCGGTGATGGACGGCCCGCATTCGGTGATCTTCGACGAGGCCGAAAACCGCCTCCACGCGCAGAAGGCCGTGATGCGCTGGTGCCTCGGACTCTGAGCCAACCCCGCCGCGCCCGTCCCCGACCGGCGCGGCTTTCTCTTGTCGTTTCATTCATCCATATGGTTGACTAAATTTCCGATCCGATTTAATTCATCCGTATGGTTGAACGAATCGACTCCGATCCCGCACCCGACCCGCTGTCCCAGACGCTCAAGGCCGCCGGCGACGTGACGCGACGCGCGATCCTGACGCATCTTGCGCAGGAAGGCCCCGCCCGCGTCACCGACATCGCCGCGCGCTTCGACATGAGCCTGAACGCCGTGTCGAAGCATATCATGGTGCTGGAGCGGGCCGGTCTCGTCACCCGCCGGACGCAGTGGCGCGAGCATCTGATCGAAGTGAACCTTGCCCCGCTGACCCAGGCGTTCCGATGGTTCCAGGATCTTCGGTCGATTTGGGACCTCCGGCTCGATGCCCTTGAAACCCACTTTGCAAAGGACAAGACCAATGACTGACCTGACCCTTTCCATCAGCCGCACAATCAAGGCCAGCCCCAAAGCCGTCTATGACGCATGGCTTGACCCCGCGACCATCGCCCGCTTCATGGCAGGCGGCGCCGACCAGAAGGTGACCGAGGCCCGCACCGACCCGCGCGTCGGTGGCAGCTTCCGCATCGTGATGAGTTCGGACAAGGATATCGCCCATCAGGGCGTCTACCGCGACCTCGTGCCTCATTCGCTGATCCGCTTCACCTGGGACTCGCCCTACTCGCCCGCCGACAGCGAAGTCACCATCCGTCTTTCACCGATGGCAGAAGGCACCGAGATCGTGCTTTCGCAGGTCAGGTTCCTGTCCGAAGGCGCGCGCGACGGCCACAGGGGGGGCTGGACCCTCATCCTCGAACGCCTTGCCGCCATGCTGGAGGCCGCCCACACCTGAGCCTGCCGGGGGCGCCCGGAAAGCGCCCCCTTGGCAATCCGCGCGGCATCCGCCACCTTGGCGCAAAGCCAGAGGAGGCCGCCATGCACCGCCGTTCCGTCGCCGTCTTCGACCGTTTCCTCGTCGGCCTCTCCGCGATCCTCGACAAGGCCGAGGCGCATTGCGAGGCAAAGAAGATCAAGCCCGAGGTGATCCTAGCGGCCCGGCTTTTCCCCGACATGTTCCCCTTCGCCCGCCAGGTCCAGCTTGCCTGTGACTTCGCCGTGCGCGGCACGGCCCGGCTGGCAGGGGTGGAGCCGAAGGGCTTTCCCGATACCGAGACCAGCTTTGCCGAGCTGAAGGACCGGATCAGCGCGACGCGCGGCTACATGGGCGGCTTCCAGGCCGCCGACTTCGCCCATGCCGACACCCGTGAGGTGCATTTCAAGGCGGGGGGCCGCGACATGATGCTGAAGGGCGACGAGTTCCTGTCCTTCTTCTCACTGCCGCAGTTCTTCTTCCACGTCACCACCGCCTACGACATCCTGCGTGCGAACGGGGTCGAGCTTGGCAAGCGGGACTACATGGGTGCGCCGTGACGGCCATCTGCCGGGCACTGCGAGAGGAAGGGGCCTTACCCCGCGAAGCTCAGAACGGCTGGATCTCGGCCAGTGGATGCTCTGAACGCCGGCCATCCGCATCCGCCGCCCGCGCGGCGAGCAAGGCCACCACCACCAGGATCAGCGACAGCCCGGCATAGGTCGGCCGGAACCCCGCATGTTCCGCCAGGAAACCGATCGACGACGGCGCGACGAGGATGCCGCAATAGCCGACCATCGTGACGATGGAGATCGCATTGGCCGAAGGCAGGCGCGGGTGGTTCCCGGCGGCCGAAAAAAGGATCGGCACCATGTTGGCAATGCCCAGTCCCGCGGCCGCAAAGCTGACGATCACCACCCAGTCATAGGGGGCGAGCGCGCCGCCCATCATGCCCGCCGCGCCAAGGAAGCCCGAGACCCGCAAGGTCCGGACCGCACCGAAGCGGTTGCGCACGCTGTCGCCCAGGAAACGCATCACTGCCATTGCGCCCGCAAAGAAGGCGAAGGCCAGGCCCGAGACGAATACTTCCGACCCCAATTCCTTCTGCATGTAGATCGCTGCCCAATCCAGTACCGCGCCTTCCGGCACCATCGAGAACAGCGCAAGGAATCCCAGAAGCCAGACATGAAAGTCCCTCGGGAACAGCTTCGTCCTCGGACCGGGCGTGGCCTCCGCGACCGGGGCGTTCGGTGTGTCGGGCAGCAAGAAGGGCATTGCCGCCAGGACGGTCGCCGCCACGATCGCAGCCGTCAGGAGCGACTGGACCTCCGACCCCCAGTGCGCGATGACCCAGGCCCCGGCCGAACCGCCGATGAAGCCGCCAAGACTCCAGAACCCGTGCGAGGAGGACATGATTGCCTTGTGCAGCCGACGCTCGATCTCGACTGCCTGTGCGTTCATCGCCACGTCCATGCAGCCCGCCATCGCCCCGAAGACCGCCATGAACAGCGCCAGCAGCCAGAGGTTCGGCGAATAGACGACCATCGGCAGCACCGGGATCAGCAACAGCGAAAAGACCGACAGCACCCGCTGCCCGCCATAACGGCTGATCAGCCGCCCGGCGAACAACATGGCCGACACCGCGCCCAGGCCAAGGACCAGGATCAACAGGCCAAGCACCGACTCGGTCACCCCATGTTTGGGCATCAAGAGCGGAATCTGCGGCGCCCAGGCCCCCATGACGAAGCCGTTCGCCAAGAACATCGCCGCCACCGCCCACCGCGCGCGCTGGGCCTGAACATCCACCTGCATGATCTGCCTCATAACTGTTAGCGCACGTCATATTCCGGACGCCGGGCAGGGGGAAGGCCAGGAAGATCAATCCGTGTTGCAGCTCTGTAAGGAAATCGAACCTGTCTCAGCGATAGCGTTTCGGCACCGTCTTCGCGATGTTGGAGGCGATGTTCGCGGCACTCCAGCCGGTCAGCTTCCGCAAAAGCGCCGCCTCCTCGCGGATCCGCTCGCGCGTCCGGGTGACATAGTCCTTGCCTTCCGCGCAGGTGATCTCGCCCTTGAACGGGTGGTTCAGGATGTAGCGGCCCTGAAAGTTCTCGCGGTCCCCGGTCACGGCGAATTTCAGGTCCTCGAAGAAGCTCGACTGCGAATAGCGGATGTGCAGCCGGGTGACGAAGACATCCGGCGTCGCAACATCCGCCTTCTTCACCCAGTCGACGCCAAGTTGGCGGAACTCGGCATGGGTCAGGGGATCGTCGGCGCAGGGATCGCACCAGGCCATGTCCCAGGCATATTCCAGGAAGGCCCCGTTCTGGCCCGCCGCCTTGTCGAACATCGCCCGGTAGAACTGTGGAAAGACTTGGGCGACGAAGATCGGCACCGCGACGTCGGAGGGAATCTCCTTGGTCATATAGTTGGTCAGGACGGTGCGGCCCTTGCGGTTCAGCGCCAGCACGATCAGGTCCTGCGGCCCGTCACCGTTCAGTTTGCCAAGCTGGATCGGCAGCATGAAATCCTTCGACCGGAAGGTCAGCTGCAAGGGCTCCAGTTCCTGCTCGGCCTTGGCAGAGTGGCGGGACAGGTTCACCC
>JAFLCY010000018.1:5979-48970 GCA_017303485.1 Rhodobacterales bacterium | reverse complement strand
GCCCCGCGCAGCGCCTGTTTCAGCGCCGCATAGGCCCCGGTCGGCCCCGCCGCCAACTTCGCGGCGCGGGCCGACACGACAGAAGCGAATTGATCATCCGCCACCGCCTCCCAGATCATGCCCCAGTCCGCCGCCTGCCGCGCGCTGACGGGTTCGGCCAGCAGTGCCGCCCCCATCGCCCGCTGCAAGCCCACCCGACGCGGCAGGAAGCTGGTGCCGCCCGCATCCGGGATCAGCCCGATCCGGGTGAAAGCCTGCAGGAAGACCGCGCTTTCACAGGCAATCACCAGATCGCAGGCCAGCGCGAGGTTCGCCCCCGCCCCCGCCGCGACCCCGTTCACCGCCGCGATCACCGGCACCGGCGCTTCGGTGATCGCGCGGATCATCGGGACATATTCCTCGTTCAGCGTCCGCTCGAAGCCCGCATCGTCAAGGCCCGTCGCATCGCCCAGATCCTGACCCGAGCAGAAGCCGCGGCCCGCGCCCGACAGCACGATCACCCGCGCCGAATGCCCGGCGAGGAGCGCCGCCGTCAACTCACGCCGCAGCTCGCGGTTCAGGGCGTTCATCACCTCCGGCCGGTTCAGCGTGACCCGATGCACGCCACCCTCGACCTCGACCCTGACCAGTTCGCCCATTGCCTGCCCTCCTGCCTTTCGGCCACCCTAGCGGGCGGGCCGACAGCGCCAAAGGCAAACGCGGCGTCACTCTTTCAGGATTTCCTTAACCCGGGCCTCTTCCTCGGCCGAAAGCACCACCTCGGGCGCGTGCCTCCGCCGTCCCGCCGCGACCGCCACCGCGATCCCGGCCAGCAGAAGCGCTGGCCCGGCGAGCCACAGGAACAGGTTCACCCCCTTGGCGGGCGGGTTGAACAGCACGCCCTCGCCGTAGCGGGCGACGATGTAGTCGACCACCGCCGCATCGCTGTCGCCCGCCACCAGCCGCTCGCGGATGATGATCCGCAGGTCGCGGGCGATGGGGGCGTTGCTGTCATCAATCGTCTCGCCCTGACAGACCGGGCAGCGGATGTCGTGGCTGATCGTGCGGGCGCGGGCCTCCAGCGCCGGATCGGCGAGCATCTCGTCCGGCTGCACCGCCCAGGCCGGGGCCACCACCAGAAACAGCGCCAGAACGTAGGGTGCGTGCTTGCACGCACCGTTCTTCCGAAACCCGCTCATTCCGCAGGCACCCCCGCCGGCACCCGTCGCGCGCCCGCCGCAACCCGGTAGCGCCGGTCCGACAGGCTGAGCCCCCCGCCAAGCGCCATGAGAAGCGCCCCGCCCCAAAGCCAGTTGGCGAAGGGCTCGATATAGCTCCGCACCGCCCAGCCGCCATTCTTCTGCTTGTCGCCCAGCACCAGATACAGATCGCGCGTGAAGCCAAAATCGATCGCGGCCTCGGTCGTCGGCATCCCGGCCACCGGATAGATCCGCTTTTCCGGGTTCAACACGGTCACCAGCGCACCAGCCTTCGTCACCACCATCGTCCCCATCGTCGAGGTATAGTTCGGCCCCTGAACCTCTTCGACGGCATCAAGCCGCACCTCGTAGGCACCAAGCGGGAAGCTGTCGCCCACCTGCACCACGCGGATATCCTCGACCTTCCAGGAGTGCATCGCGGCGACCGCGAAGATCGTCACCCCCAGCCCCAGATGTGCTGTGGCCTTGCCCCAGTCGGCCCGGGGCAGCCGCGTCAGGCGGGACAGGCGCGCGCCAAACCCTTCGCGCCCGGTCCGGGCCCAAAGATCGGCAAGCGCGCCGAACACCACCCAGGCCCCGAGAGCCAGGCCAATGGGTCCTAGCGTCGAGGTCCCGCTCTGCATCGCGAAGGCCAGAAGCCCCAGCGCCACCGCCAGCACCAGCACCGGCACCAGCCCCCGCAGCGACCGGGCGATGGAGCCGCGCTTCCAGGCCAGCATCGCGCCGACCGGCAGGATCACCGCCAGCCCGACGATGAAAGGCGTAAAGGCGGCGTTGAAGAAGGGCTCCCCCACCGACAGATCACGCCCCAGCAACATTTGCCCGACCAAAGGCCAGATGGTCCCGATGAACACCACAAACGCCGCAACCGTCAGCAGGATGTTGTTCGCCACCAGCGCCGTTTCCCGGCTGACCATGCTGAACACCCCGCGCGATTCCATCGCTCCTGCCCGCAGCGCGAACAGCATCAGCGCCCCTCCGGTGAAGAAGCCCAGGATCATCAGGATGAAAATCCCCCGCTCGGGGTCGTTGGCGAAGGCATGCACGCTTGTGATCACCCCCGACCGCACGATGAAGGTGCCGATCAGGCTGAATCCGAAAGCCATGATCGCCAAGAGGATCGTCCAGGACTTCAGGCTTTCCCGCTTCTCCACCACGATGGAACTGTGCAGCAGCGCCGCCGCCAGCAGCCAGGGCATGAAGCTTGCATTCTCCACCGGGTCCCAGAACCAGAACCCGCCCCAACCCAGCTCGTAATAGGCCCACCACGACCCCAGCGCGATGCCAATGGTCAGGAAGATCCAGGCCGCCAGCGTCCAGGGTCGCACCCAGCGGCCCCAGGCCGCATCGACCCGGCCCTCGATCAGCGCGGCCACGGCGAAGCTGAACGCCATCGAAAGCCCGACATAGCCGAGATACAGGAACGGCGGATGGAAGGCCAAGCCGGGGTCCTGCAACAGGGGGTTCAGGTCCTGCCCGTCCAGCGGAGGCATCGCCAGCCGCCAGAACGGGTTCGAGGTGATCAGCAGGAAGGCAAGGAAAGCCACCCCGATCAGCGCCTGAACCGCCAGCACCCGTGCCTTCAGCCGTTCGGGCAGCCCGCCGCCAAAAGCCGCCACCGCCGCCCCGTAGATCGCCAGGATCAGCACCCAGAGAAGAAGCGAACCTTCATGGTTCCCCCAGACCCCCGACACCTTGTAAAGCATCGGCTTCAGCGTGTGCGAGTTCGACACCACGACCGCCAGCGAAAAGTCCGACACCACGAAAGCCCAGGTCAGCGCCGCAAAGGACCCGCCGATCAACAGAAGCTGCAGCGCCGCCGCCGGACCCGCCAGCGCCATCAGCCGCCGGTCGCCGACATGCGCGCCCCACAGCGGCAGCGTGGCCTGCACCAGCGCCACCATCAGCGCCAGGATCAGCGCGAAATGCCCAAGTTCGACGATCATCACCGGTTCTCCTTGTCGCTTCCATGATAGGCCTCCCGGCGGGCAGGCGAAAGCCCTGCGCCCTTCCGCCGCGCCCGCCCGGCAGAATGCCGGTTCTCCCCCCGCAATCCTGCCGAAATGCCGGTTGCCAGCGGCCTTCCCGCCCCGCTACACGATGGAAAAGCGGAGGTTCCAATGCCCAAGACCATCCTGATCGGCGCGCCCATCGACTCTGGCCAGAAGCGTGCAGGCTGCCTGATGGGCCCTGCCGCCTACCGCGTTGCGGGCCTTCATCACGAAATCGCCGCCGAAGGCCACGGCGTCGAGGATTGGGGCGATCTGACGCTGCCCGACCTGCGCGACGTCACCTGCCCCAATCCTGCCGTCCACCACCTTGCCGAAACCGTCGGCTGGGCGGAAATCCTGATGGACCGCGTCGATGATGCGCTTTCGCAGGGCGGCTTCCCGATCATCATGGGCGGCGACCATTCGCTTGCGCTCGGCTCCGCCGCCGGGGCCGCCGCCTACGCCGCACGTCAGGATCGTCCGCTGTTCCTGCTCTGGCTCGACGCGCATTCCGATTTCCATACGCCGCTGACCACCACCTCCGGCAACCTGCACGGCACGCCGCTCGCCTATATCGCCGGGCGCGACGGGTTCGACGCCTTCCCGCCCTTCCCGATGGCCGTCCCTGCCCCGCGCATCTGCATGTTCGGCATCCGCTCGGTCGATCCGGCGGAACAGGCCGCGATGCAGGAACGCGACATCGCCATCAACGACATGCGGGTGATCGACGAACGCGGCCTCGTCGCCCCCCTGCGCGAGTTCCTTGACCTCGTGCGCCGCGAAGTCGGCATGCTGCATGTCTCGCTCGACGTCGATTTCCTCGACCCCTCCATCGCCCCCGCCGTCGGCACCACCGTCCCCGGCGGCGCCACTTTCCGCGAGGCGCATCTGGTGATGGAACTCCTGCACGAAAGCGGCCTCGTCACCTCGCTCGACCTCGTCGAACTGAACCCGTTCCTCGACGACCGCGGCATGACGGCGCGGCTGATGGTCGATCTCGTCGGAAGCCTGATGGGCAAGAAGGTCTTCGACCGCCCGACGCGGAGCAAATGATGGCCCTCAACCTCGTCCCCTTCGTCTCGGTCGACAAGATGATGAAGCTTGTCGTCCATCTCGGCATCGAGCGGGTCATGCGCGACCTCGTGGCCGAGATAGAGGCCGATTTCCGCCGCTGGCCGCTCTTCGACAAGACCCCGCGGATCGCCTCGCATTCCGATGTCGGCGTGATCGAGCTGATGCCGACCTCCGACGGCGAGACCTACGGGTTCAAATATGTGAACGGCCACCCGTCCAACATGAAGAAGGGCCTGCAGACGGTCACGGCCTTCGGACTTCTGGCCGATGTGGCCACAGGCTACCCGGTCCTTCTGTCCGAGATGACCATCCTCACCGCGCTGCGCACCGCCGCGACCAGCGCGATGGCGGCGAAATGGCTAGGCCCGAAGACCGAAGTGATGGCGCTGATCGGCAATGGCGCGCAGGCCGAATTCCAGGCCCTCGCCTTCCGTGAGGTCTGCGGCATCCGCGAGGTCCGGCTCTACGACCTCGACCCCGCCGCCACCGCAAAATGCGCCCGGAACCTTGCGGGACGCGACCTGCGCGTCACCTCCTGCCGCACGGCGGAAGAGGCGATCCAGGGCGCCGGGATCATCACCACAGTCACCGCCGACAAGCAGTACGCCACGATCCTGACCGACAACATGGTCGGCAGCGGTGTCCACCTGAACGCGGTCGGCGGCGACTGCCCCGGCAAGACCGAGCTGCACCGCGACATCCTCCTGCGCTCCTCGATCTTCGTGGAGTATCCGGCCCAGACCCGCGTCGAGGGCGAGATCCAGCAGCTTGACCCCGATCACCCGGTCGTTGAGTTGTGGCGCGTGATTGCCGGGGAAGCGCCGGGCCGGACCAGCGCGGCAGAGATCACCCTTTTCGACAGCGTCGGTTTCGCCATCGAGGACTTCTCGGCCCTGCGCTACATCCGCAGCAAGCTGGCGGAAACCGGGCTTTACGATGACCTCGACATGATCGCCGACCCCGACGATCCGCGCGATCTTTTCGGCATGATCCTGCGTGCTGCAAGAACCTGAGGGTTTCATCAGGATGAACTTTTCGGCGGTCCGGTGCGTCCGGCAGCCGACGGGATCATCGGGTAGCCGATCACCGCCTTTGCCGCCCTCTCATGCGACATGTCGGGATCGACCGGGCGCAACCCGATGATAGTGTTCTGTATTTCAACGTGTATATACAAATGTATCTACGGTAAATACAACGGCCACTGCACGGTCTGATTGTTTCCGGAATGTGAGCTTCTTGCGCTGAGCAAACCACAGACAATCCGCCGCGGACGGCTGGACTGTTTCCAGACTTGCCTGCCGACCTAGTGCAGCCGGAACTCACCCACCACGTTCCGCCATTCCCCCGGCGCAATCAGCTTGCGGTGGGTGAAGCGGACGGAATGTAGCGGCCCGTCGATCTTTTCCTGCCAGAACTCGATGAACTTAAAGAGTTCCGGATAGTCCGGCGCCAGATCATAGTCCTGCCAGATGAAACTGTTGAGGACGCTGCGGTAGTCCGGCATCCGATAGTACAGTTCCGCCGTGGTCAGCCCGTATCCCTTCAGCATCAGTTCCGTTTCCTGCCCGACCATGGAATTCCTCCTTTCCGATGACCCATTTTGGCAGCCTGGCAGGGCGGAATTAAGGTTCAATGAAAACAATCTCTTGCCCGCCCATTCTTGCAACAGTTTTCTGGTCGTGGCCCGCCATTGCACCCCATAGCTAGGATGGTGTATCTTCCCACCAGCTAAATCTTGATCCTGCACAGAAAGCGCGCGCGCCGATGGCCGATACTCCGGAAGACACTGACAAGAAAGAAGAAAGCCCGGAGCGTCCCAGCTGGCATGGCCCCCAGGTCGACATCTCGGCCGAGATGAAGACCGCCTATCTCGACTACGCGATGAGCGTGATCGTCTCCCGCGCCATTCCCGACCTGCGCGACGGGCTGAAACCCGTCCACCGCCGCATCCTGTTCGCGATGCACGAAAGCGGCAACACGCATGACAAGGCTTACCGCAAGTCGGCCCGCCCGGTCGGCGACACGATGGGGAAATACCACCCCCATGGCGACAGCGCGATCTATGACGCGCTGGTCCGCATGGCGCAGCCCTTCTCGATGTCGCTGAAGCTTCTGGACGGCCAGGGCAACTTTGGAAGCATGGACGGCGATAACGCCGCCGCCATGCGCTATACCGAAGTGCGGATGGACAAGCCCGCCGCCTTCCTCCTGTCGGACATCGACAAGGAGACGGTCGATTTCCAGGACAACTATGACGGCAAGGACAAGGAACCCACCGTCCTGCCCGCCCGTTTCCCGAACATGCTGGTCAACGGCGCGGGCGGCATCGCGGTCGGCATGGCCACCAACATCCCGCCGCACAACCTGGGCGAAGTGATCGACGGCACGCTGGCGATGATCGAGAACCCCGACATCAGCATGGAAGCGCTGATGGAGATCATCCCGGCCCCGGACTTCCCCACCGGCGGCCAGATCCTTGGCCGGTCAGGTGCGCGGAAAGCCTATCTGGAAGGGCGCGGCTCGGTCATCATCCGCTCGAAAACCCATATCGAGGAGATCCGCAAGGACCGCTGGGCCATCGTGATCGACGAGGTGCCCTATCAGGTCAACAAGGCGACGATGATCGAGAAGATCGCCGAACTCGTCCGCGAAAAGCGCGTCGAGGGCATCGCGGGCATCGCCGACGAATCCGACCGGATCGGCGTTCGGGTTGTGATCGAACTCAAGCGCGACGCGACGCCCGATGTGGTGCTGAACCAGTTGTTCCGCTTTTCCACCATGCAGGTCTCGTTCGGCTGCAACATGCTGGCCCTGAACGGCGGCAGGCCAGAACAACTGACCCTTCGCGATTTCCTCAGCCACTTCATCACCTTCCGCGAGGAAGTTGTCGCGCGTCGCACCGCCTTTGAACTTCGGAAAGCCCGCGAGCGCAGCCACATCCTCTGCGGGCTCGCCGTCGCGGTGTCGAACGTGGATGAGGTCGTCGCCACCATCCGCGCCTCTGCCACCCCCGCCGATGCCCGCGAGCGCCTGATGACCCGAGCCTGGCCGGCGCAGGACATCGCCGCGTATATACAACTGATCGACGATCCCTCGCACACCCTAAACGCGGACGGCAGCTACAATCTTTCCGAACGCCAGGCCCGCGCGATCCTCGACCTGCAACTCCAGCGCCTGACCCAGCTTGGCGTCAAGACGATCACCGACGAGCTTGAGGAACTTGCACGTCAGATCAAGGACTTCCTCGACATTCTTGGCAGTCGCGACCGGATCATGGCGATCATTTCCGATGAACTCCGCGAAGTGAAGGCTCTCTTCGCCGTGCCCCGCCGCACCGAGATCACCGACTGGTCCGGCGACATGGAGGACGAGGACCTGATCGAGCGTGAGGATATGGTCGTGACCATCACCTCGGGCGGCTACATCAAGCGCACCCCCCTCGCCGAGTTCCGGGCCCAGAACCGCGGTGGCAAGGGCCTCGCCTCGATGCAGACCAAGGACGATGACGTGGTGACGACCCTCTTCGTCGCCAACACCCACACCTGGCTTCTGTTCTTCACCACCGACGGCATGGTCTACAAGCTGAAGACCTGGCGCCTGCCGCTGGCGGGCCGCCAAGCCCGCGGCAAGGCGCTTGTCAACATCCTGCCCATTGAAGGCGGTATCTCCATCGCCGCCCTGATGCCGGTGGACGTGCCCGAGGACGATTGGGGCAACCTCCAGATCGTCTTTGCCACCTCGGACGGCGACGTCCGCCAGAACGACCTGTCGGACTTCACCAACGTCAAGCGCAACGGCAAGATCGCGATGAACCTGCCCGAGGGCATCACTCTGGTGAACGCCGCCATCGCCGACGAGAATGACGATATCATGCTGGTCACCGAGGCCGGTCGTGCGATCCGCTTCTCCACCACCGAGATCCGCGTCTTCAAGTCGCGCGGCTCGACCGGCGTGCGCGGAATCCGCCTCGGCGACGGCGACCATGTGGTCAGCATGTCGATCATCCGCCATTTCGAGGCCACGCCCGAGGAACGCGAAGCCTACCTGAAGCAGCGCCGCCTGATGGCCGGGATCACCGAGGACGAGACCGACGACGAGGAAGAAACCGTTGTCGCAGGCCAGCTTAGCCCAGAGCGCTATGCCGAGATGTCGGCAGCCGAAGACCTGATCCTCACCGTGACCAAGGGCGGTTCCGGCAAGCTCTCCTCCAGCCACGACTATCCCGTCCGGGGCCGCGGCGGCATGGGCGTCAAGGCCATCTCCCCCGGCCCGCGCGGCGGCCGGATCATCGCCTCTTTCCCGGTCGATCTTTCCGACCAGATCATGCTGGCCACCTCCACCGGTCAGTCGATCCGCACGCCGGTCGAACAGATCAGCTTCCGCTCGCGCTCTGCAGGGGGCGTCAAGGTCTTCGCGGTCGCGGCGGATGAGGAAGTGGTGTCGGTGGCCCGTGTGGCGGATCAGGGTGACGATTCAGGCAATGACCCCGCTTGAGGCCCGGCTCGCGGCCCTTGCGGCTGCGGGCGAGACCATCGCCTACGGCGAGCTTGCGCGCGAACTTGGCCTGCGCATGGCTGACCTCACCGGCGCCCTGGAGACGCTGATGGCGGACGACGCCCGCGCTGGACTGCCCTTCCGCGCCGCCCTCCTGCGGCAACGCCTCTCGCCCGATGGCCACCCCGCCCCCGGCTTCTTCCAGAAAGCTGCCGAACTTGGCCGGGCGGTGGACATCGATGCCGAACGCCGGGCCTTGTTCGCCGCCGCCCGCGCCGCTACATCGGCGCCATGACCGAACCCCTGCACATCATCGGCGGTGGCATGGCAGGCTCCGAAGCCGCCTGGGCCGCCGCGAACCTTGGCGTCCCCGTCGTCCTGCACGAGATGCGACCCAAGGTCGCCACCTTCGCCCACCGCACCGGCGACTTCGCCGAGATGGTCTGCTCGAACTCCTTCCGCTCGGACGATCACGAACGCAATGCCGTCGGCCTCATCCATTGGGAAATGCGCGAAGCAGGCAGTCTGGTGATGGAGATGGCGCAGAACCACCGCCTTCCCGCCGGAGGCGCGCTGGCGGTGGACCGTGATCCCTTCGCCCGCGCCGTAACGGAAAGGCTGAAGTCTCATCCGCTGATTTCGACGTCTTATGAGGAGGTTACCGAACTTCCCTCAACTGGCAACTGGATTGTAGCTACAGGCCCGCTGACCAGCCCGATGCTCGCCGAAAGCATCCGCGCCGCCACCGGCGCAGAGGCCCTTGCTTTCTTCGATGCCATCGCGCCGATTGTATATACAGAAAGTATAGACATGTCGGTCGCCTGGCTGCAAAGCCGTTACGACAAGGGCGAGACCGAGGACGAGCAAAAGGCCTACATCAACTGCCCGATGACCCGCGATGAATACGAAGCCTTCATCGACGCCCTCCTTGCTGCCGAGAAGACCGAATTCCACGAGGGAGAGACGGCAGGCTATTTCGACGGCTGCCTGCCGATCGAGGTCATGGCCGAACGCGGCCGCGAAACCCTGCGCCACGGGCCGATGAAGCCGGTGGGGCTGACGAATGCGCACCGGCCAGACGTGAAAGCCTATGCCGTCGTCCAGCTCCGCCGCGACAACAAGCTTGGCACGCTGCACAACATTGTCGGTTTTCAAACCAAGATGAAATACGGCGCGCAAACTGCTGTTTTCAAGCTGATTCCCGGTCTAGAGAACGCCAGTTTCGCCCGCCTTGGCGGCATTCATCGCAACACGTTCATCAACTCGCCCACGCTGCTGGATGCGCAGATGCGGCTGAAGTCGCACCCGTATATACGCTTCGCCGGGCAGATCACCGGCGTCGAAGGCTATGTCGAATCCGCTGCGATGGGGCTGCTCGCAGGAAGAATGGCCGCGCACGATCTTCTCGGACGCGAGCTTTCCCCTCCGCCCCCCGAAACCGCGATGGGTGCGCTGGTGACCCACATCACCGGCGGCGCCGAGGCGAAGACCTTCCAGCCAATGAATGTCAACTTCGGCCTGTTCCCTCCGATCGACGCCAAGGGTGGCCGCAAGGGCCGGAAGGACCGCTACAAGGCCTATACCGACCGCGCGAAGGACGCCTTCTCCGCATGGCTGGCAGGCTGACCTGCAATACAGAAATTGCCCGCCCCGGGCTTGACCCGGGGCCTCGCTGTCCAGCAGCTTCCCCGGTTGTCCGGGAGGTCCCGGATCAAGCCTTTGACGGCACCCCATGTTCGTAACCCGCTTCGCCCCCAGCCCGACCGGCCCGCTGCACCTTGGCCATGCCTATTCGGCGATTCTCGCCCATGACATGGCGCGGGCAGCAGGCGGCCTCTTCCTCCTGCGGATGGAGGACACCGATCTTGAGCGGTCTAAGCCGGAATACGACGCGCTGATCCAGGAAGACCTCGCCTGGCTTGGCCTGACATGGGATGGCCCGATCCTGCGCCAGTCCGAACATATCGCCCGCTACAACGACTGCCTGGAAACCCTTGTTCCCAAATCACTTCTCTATCCCTGCTCCTGCACCCGTTCCGATATCCGCGCCGCCCTTGCAGCCCCGCAGGAAGGTGTGGCCTTCAGCGTCTATCCCGGAACCTGCCGCCACCGGACCCTGGCCAGCCGCCAACCCGGTGACGCGCTGCGCCTGAATCTCGCTGCCGCCCTGGACGCGCTTTCGACCGCCAATCTGAGCTTTCAGGATACCGGCCCGGTCCATAAAGGCACCCATCAGATCGACCGCGATCAGGCGCTGGCCCGGATCGGCGATGTGGTCCTTTCCCGCAAGGGCGAGGATATCGTGGCCTATTTCCTCGCCGCAGCCCTTGATGACGCACAGCAACGTGTGACGCATGTGATCCGTGGCGAGGACCTGTTCGACTTCACCCCCGTCCAGGTTATCCTGCAACACCTTTTCGGCCTGCCAACCCCCGTCTACCACCACCACCGCCTGATCCGCGACGATCAGGGCAAGCGGCTGGCCAAACGCGACGACGCCCGCGCCATCAGCAAATACCGGGGCGAGGGCGCCACCCCCGCCGACATTCGCCGCATGGTCGGGCTGCCGGAACGATAGCGTTCAGGCGCAATCTGTCGGGGTCGCGGTGGTGTCAGTCCTGTCCGGCTTCGAGAGGTGCCATGATCTCAACCTCCTCACCGCCCCGGACCGCCGTGTAGAAGCAGGACCGGCGGTTGGTATGACAGGCCGGTCCCTCCTGCCTGACCAGCGCCAGCAGGCAATCCCGGTCACAGTCCAGCCGCAGCTCGACCAGCCTCTGATGGTGCCCGGAGGTCTCTCCCTTCACCCAGAACGCCCCGCGTGAGCGTGACCAGT
Source organism: Rhodobacterales bacterium (assembly GCA_017303485.1). GTDB lineage: Bacteria > Pseudomonadota > Alphaproteobacteria > Rhodobacterales > Rhodobacteraceae > Tabrizicola. Next base: position 37,376 of record JAFLCY010000018.1, on the reverse strand, counting down.
AGGTGACCTTCCCCGTCTCCAGCGTCGCCGCGACCGAGGCCGGATTCATCCAGGCCATCATCAGCACCTCGCCCGACACGGCATCCTGCGCCACGCAGGGGATCAGCCCGGCCGCGTCATACTTCAGTGTTGCCGGGTCGAAGGACATGGGCTTCTCCTTGGCAGTCAGGGCTCGCCGGACTACATACGGGGTGAGCGAGGGGAATACCATGAGCGACAGCGACCTCATCAAACTCTACTCTGCCCGCATCCTCGGGCTTGCCGCCGATATCCCGCATCTTGGCCGGCTGCCCGCGCCGGACGGCAGCGCCCGCCGCCGCTCGCCCCTCTGCGGATCCACGGTGACGGCGGATGTGGTGGTCCGGGACGGTCGCGTCGCCGAATTCGCCCAGGACGTGAAGGCCTGCGCCCTTGGACAGGCCTCTGCCGCCGTGCTGGGTCAGGTCGTCCTGGGTCGCAGCCTGCCGGAGCTGCAGGCCGCGCGCGACGCCCTTCGCGCCATGCTGAAAGAGGGTGGCGGGGTTCCTGCCGCTCCGTTCCAGGGTTATGAGGTCCTGCTTCCCGCCCGTGACTACAAGAACCGCCATGCCTCGATCCTCCTCGCGCTGGAAGCCGTCTGCGAGGCGATGGAAGCCGCGCAAGCCGCCGCCTAGCCCTCACCGCATGAAAAAACCGCCGCGCATCCGGGGGGATGGCGGCGGCAGTAGCGCGTCTGGAAATGGCGGACGGTAGGCCAGGCGAGGCGGACCGTCACCCTCGGGGGACAGAGCGCGGGGCAGAAACTTTCAGGACAGGCCGGGGAAGGACAGCACGGCAAACAGCAGGGCGAACAGCGACGCGACCCCAACCAGGTCTTCCACGGCCCCCTTCGGCGTGTGGCTCAGCAAGGTCTTCATGGCGTCTTTCATCGTGTCCTCCATGAGTTGTTGCTGCATTGTTCTCATATCGGCGATGGCCTGTAAAGAACTTTTTAAGAACATTCGCGAACAAACCGGAAATTCCCGAGTCGGGCCTCAGCCCACGCTCATCAGCCGCAGTGCCCGGTCCTGATCCATCAGCCACAAAAGCGCCCGGGCCGCCTGCCCCCGCGGCCCGGACAGATCGGGGTCGTCATGCATCAGCTTGCGGGCATCGCTCTGCGCCAGCGCCATCAGGCTGGCCTGCCGCTCCAGATCCGCCACCCGGAACCGCGGCAGGCCGGATTGCGCGGTGCCGATCAGGTCGCCCGCCCCGCGCATCGCCAGATCCTCCTCGGCGATGCGGAAGCCGTCCTCGGTGTCGCGGATGGTGGTCAGTCGCCGCATGCCGGTTTCAGTCAGTGGCGGCTGGTACATCAGAAGGCAGGTCGAGGCTGCCTCACCCCGCCCGACCCGTCCGCGCAACTGGTGCAGTTGCGCCAGACCGAAGCTTTCCGCCTGCTCGATCACCATGATCGAGGCATTGGGCACGTTCACGCCCACCTCGATCACCGTGGTCGCCACCAGCACCGAAATCTCGCCCGCCACGAAGCGCGCCATGGCGGCATCCTTCTCGGCCGGTGGCATCTGGCCATGCACCAGACCGACCCGCTCCCCCAGCGCGGCGCGCAGGGCACGGAACCGCTCCTCGGCGCTGGCATAGTCGACGACCTCGGATTCCTCGACCAGCGGGCAGACCCAATAGGCCTGCCGCCCTTCGGCGACCGCTTTCCGCAGATGCTCGATCACCTCATCCAGCCGTTCCGCCGATACCATCGCGGTCCGGATCGGTTTGCGGCCCGCGGGCTTCTCGTCCAGCACCGAGACGTCCATGTCGCCATGCGTCGCCAAAGCCAGCGACCGCGGGATCGGCGTCGCGGTCATCACCAGCACATCCACCGCCGCGCCCTTCGCGCCGAGTTCCATCCGCTGCGCCACGCCGAACCGGTGCTGTTCATCCACGACGGCAAGGCGCAAGTCCTTGAATTCGACGTCTTTCTGGAAAACCGCATGGGTCCCGACCAGGATCGGGATCCGGCCCATGGCCAGATCCTCCAGCTTCATCGCCCGGTCCGCCCCACGGTCACGCCCGGTCAGCATCTCCAGCCGCACCCCGGCAGCCCGCGCCAGGGGGGCCAGGCCTTCGAAATGCTGGCGGGCGAGGATTTCGGTCGGGGCCATCATCACCCCTTGACCGCCCGCTTCGACCGCGACGAGCAGCGCGAGGAAGGCGACCAGCGTCTTCCCGGATCCGACGTCACCCTGCAACAGCCGGTTCATGCGCAAAGGCTGGGCCATGTCAGCCTCGATCTCTGAACTGGCGCGGCTCTGGGCGGCGGTCGGGATATATGGAAGATTTTCCAGTACCTTGTCGCGCAAAGCTCCTGTTCCGACCGTCTCGACTCCCTTGGCCCTGCGCAGGCGGGACCGGGCAATCGACAGCGTCAGTTGATGTGCGAAAAGTTCGTCATAGGCCAGCCGCAGCCGCGCGGGATGTGTGACGGCCAGCGCCGCAGGCCCCGCTGGCGCATGGGCGGCCCGCAAGGCCTCGGCCCAGTCCGGCCAACCCTCCCGGGCCTTGAGCCCGGCGTCGATCCATTCGGCAAGCACCGGCAACCGGGTCAGTGCCCCCGTCACCGCTTTGCCCACCAGCCGCTGCGTCAGACCCGCCGTCAGCGGATATACCGGCTCATAGGCCGGGATCTCGGCGGCCTCTTCCAGCCGCAACACATGGTCGGGATGCACGATCTGCGCGATGCCGTCGAAGAATTCCACCTTGCCAGAGACCAGCCTGCGCTGTCCGGTCGGCAGCAGGCGCTGCAAGGCCTCGGCCCGGGCATGGAAATAGACCAGCAGGAACTCCACCTTCCGGTCCCGGACATGGACCCGGTAGGGCCCGCCCTTGCGGCGCGGGGGAACGTGCTGGCCGATTTCCACCTCGACCGTCAGGGTCGCGGGCGGCACCACATCGCGGACCGATGCGCGCAGGGCACGGTCGACGCCGGAATACGGCAGGAGGTAGAGCAGGTCCTTCGGGCGCATGACGGCCAGTCCCTCGAAGGCCTTGGCCGCTTTCGGGCCGACCCCCGGCAGGGTCTCCAGCTCCGCAAACAGCGGAAACAGCGCCTCGGGCCGGCTCATCCGCCGATCAACGCAAGCCAGGCGTCCTCGTCGATCAGGCGAACCCCCAGCCGCTCGGCATCCTTCGCCTTCGACCCCGCACCGGGGCCCGCAACGACCAGATCGGTCTTCGCGCTGACCGAGCCCGCGACTTTGGCCCCCAGCGCCTCGGCCCGCGCCTTAGCTTCGGCCCGGGTCATCTTTTCCAGAGTGCCGGTGAAGACGACGGTCAGACCTGCGACCGGCGAGTCAGTGGCAGCGGCCTTGACCGGAACGATCGAAAGAGCCTGCACCAACCGGTCGACCTCGGCGCGTTCGGAGCTGTCCGGATGCAGCGCGTCGATCAGGGCCCGGGCGCTGACGGCGCCGATCCCGTCGATAGCGGTCAGTTCATCCCACTCCGCGCCAGTGAAATTCCGTGCGGCATCAATGGCCTGAATGAACTTCTCCCAGCCGCCATAGTGGCGGGCCAGCAGGCTGGAGGAGGTCTCGCCGATATGGCGGATGCCCAGCGAGAAGATCAGCCGGTCCAGCGGAATGGTCCGCCGCGCCTCGATGGCGGCGAAGAGCTTTGCCGCCGAAACCTCGCCGAATCCGTCGCGATTTCGCAGCTTTTGCAATGGGTTATCGGCGTCTCTTGCGGCAAGGGTGAAGATGTCGGCAGGTGTTTTCACCGGCAGGATCGAATCGTGGAAGAACATCTCCACCTGCTTCGCCCCCAGCCCTTCGATGTCGAAGGCACCGCGGCTGACGAAGTGCTTCAGCCGCTCCACGCCTTGCGCCGGGCAGATCAGGCCGCCGGTACAGCGGCGGACGCTATCCCCCTCCTCGCGATGTGCCGGGCTGCCGCATTCCGGGCAAACCTGTGGAAACACATAGGGTTGCGCGTCGGACTTCCGACGACCGAGGTCGACATCCGCCACTTTCGGGATCACGTCCCCGGCGCGGTAGATCTGCACCCAGTCGCCGACGCGAATGTCCTTGCCGCCGCGGATCACCTCACCCCGGCTGTCGCGCCCGGCGATGTAATCCTCGTTGTGCAAGGTCGCGTTCGAGACCACCACGCCCCCCACCGTCACCGGCTTCAGCCGTGCGACCGGCGACAGCGCCCCGGTCCGGCCGACCTGAATGTCGATGCCCAGAAGTTCGGTCCAGGCCAGTTCTGCCGGAAACTTGTGCGCGATGGCCCAGCGGGGGGTGGAGGAGCGGAAGCCGAGCCGCGCCTGCAGGGCAAGCTCGTTCACCTTGTAGACCACGCCGTCGATGTCATAGCCCAGGGTCGCGCGCTGCGCCTCGATCAGGCGGTACTGGGCCAGCATCGCCTCGGGCCCGTCGCAAAGAACCGTCAGGGGGTTGGTCTGGAAGCCCAGCACCCGCAGCCGCCGGATCGCCTCCATCTGCGTCGGCGCCAGCGGGGCCGAAAGTTCGCCCCAGGCATAGGCGAAAAAGCGCAGCGGGCGGCTGGCGGTGATGGCGGCATCAAGCTGGCGCAGCGATCCGGCTGCGGCATTGCGCGGATTGGCGAAGGTCTTCTCGCCGGCGGCGGCCTGCCGGTCGTTCAGGGCGGCGAAATCGGCATGCGCCATGTAAACCTCACCCCGGACTTCCATCACCTCGGGCGCCCCGCTCACCTGCCGGGGAATGTCGCCGATGGTGCGGGCATTCTCGGTGACGTTCTCGCCCACCTCACCGTCGCCCCGCGTCGCGGCCTGGACGAGGGTGCCGCCTTCATAGCGCAGCGACAGCGACAGCCCGTCGATCTTCGGCTCGGCGGTATAGGTGATCCCGCCGCCATGGCCGAGGAACTTCCGCACCCGGTCGTCGAACTCCGTCACCTCCTCCGCCGCGAAAGCGTTTTCCAGCGACAGCATCCGGACCCGGTGCGCGACCTTGCCGAATCCGTCCGCCACTGGCGCACCGACCTGATCGCTGGGCGAATCCCCCCGTTTGAGACCCGGGAACCGCGCCTCGATGGCGGCATTCCGCCGTTTCAGCGCATCGAATTCGGCGTCCGAAATCTCGGGCGTGTCGAGCGTATGGTAGGCGGCATTCGCGGCTGCGATTGCCGCGGCAAGCCGCGCGAGTTCAGCCCGCGCTTCCGCCTCCGTCAGTGCCTCGACCGCCGTCCCCGTCATTCCCGCCCCCCGAACGCGCCCCTGAACCGTTGCGGGAAAGGTTAGGCGGCGGGACGGTGAAGGTAAAGATCAGGCGCTGGCCGCAAGCCGGGCCTGCCCGCCAGCGGGATCGCGCAGCACATAACCCCGGCCCCAGACCGTCTCGATGTAATTGTCGCCCCCCGTCGCCTCGGCCAGTTTCTTGCGCAGCTTGCAAATGAAGACGTCGATGATCTTCAATTCGGGCTCGTCCATTCCGCCGTAGAGGTGATTGAGGAACATTTCCTTGGTCAGCGTCGTGCCCTTGCGCAATGAGAGCAGTTCCAGCATCTGATATTCCTTGCCGGTCAGATGTACCGCCTTGCCCTCGACGTCGACGGTCTTGGCATCGAGGTTCACCGACACCCGCCCGGTCTTGATCATCGACTGGCTGTGCCCCTTCGACCGCCGGATGATCGCGTGGATGCGGGCCACCAACTCCTCCCGGTGGAAGGGTTTGGTCAAGTAGTCGTCGGCACCAAAACCGAAGCCTTTCAGCTTGTTTTCCGTATCATCCGCGCCCGAAAGGATCAGGATCGGGGTTTCGACCCGGGCCTGGCGCACCTGGCGCAGCACCTCATGCCCGCTCATGTCCGGCAGGTTCAGGTCAAGAAGGATCAGGTCGTAATCATACAGCTTGGCCAGGTCGATCCCGTCTTCGCCCATGTCGGTGCAATAGACGTTCAGATTGGCATGGGTCAGCATCAATTCGATGCTGCGCGAGGTGGTGGGGTCATCCTCGACAAGCAGAATGCGCATTTCTTGAAAACTCCGCTCCGGTGGTTCATCGTTAACAGCTTTGCCGGTCAATGGTTAATCAAGGGTTACTATGCCAGAGGGAGATCATTAATCTATCTAAAGTTGTCTATATTTCTGGATCGCCGTGACTTTCAGGCCGTTGTCACCATGCTTGGCCACCGCCGTGCGCCAGAGGCTGAACTCCTCCTCTGACAGGGCGTAGCGTTCCAGCGCTTCCTTTTCCGAGATCAACCCGTAGACCACCGCCCGGACCACCACGGCCTTGCGGCTGGCGACCCAGCGGCGGGTATCGGCGGGCGGCAGGTCAGCCCGCGAAAGAATGCTGCCATCCGGCAGGGTGACCTGCCTTGGACCATCGACACGTTTGAGAAACATCGCCCTTCCCTTCCAGCTTTCCGGCAGGATGAGGGATCAGGCTTAATCAATCCTGAAACGGGGGATTGAGAGTAGACAGCATTTTCATATATTCCCCATCATTCCCGTAACCCGGACAATCCTCATGCCCCGCGACCTGGCCCTCAACTCCCTTGGCTTTGCGAAACCCCCGTCCGAGACGCGGGTTGTCGTCGCCATGTCGGGCGGCGTCGACAGTTCTGTGGTGGCGGCAGTGCTGGCCGAGGAAGGCTATGACGTCGTCGGCGTCACGCTGCAGCTTTACGATCACGGTGCCGCACTGGCGAAAAAGGGCGCCTGCTGCGCGGGCCGCGACATCCATGACGCACGCCGGGTGGCCGAGACGATGGGATTTCCGCATTACGTCCTCGACTACGAAAATACCTTCCGCGAGGCGGTGATCGAGGAATTCGCCGATGCCTATCTGGCCGGCGCAACGCCCGTTCCCTGCATCCGCTGCAATGAAAGGGTGAAGTTCAAGGACCTCCTGGCCACCGCCAAGGACCTTGAGGCCGATTGCATGGCCACGGGCCATTATATCCAGCGGAAAGTGGGCGACCACGGCCCCGAACTGCATCAGGCCGCCGATCCTGCGCGCGACCAGAGCTATTTCCTGTTCTCGACCACGCCGGAGCAACTCGGTTACCTGCGCTTTCCGCTCGGGCATCTCGCCTCCAAGGCCGAAACCCGCGCGCTGGCGGCCAAATACGGGTTGCCGGTCGCCGACAAGCCCGACAGCCAGGACATCTGCTTTGTCCCGAACGGCAACTATGCCGCCGTGATCGAGAAGCTGCGCCCCGGTGCCGCCGACCCGGGCGAGATCGTCGATCTGGACGGCAACGTGCTGGGCGAGCATCGCGGCGTGATCCACTACACCATCGGCCAACGCAAGGGTCTTGGCATCGGGGGCCTCGGCGAGCCGCTGTATGTGGTGAAGCTGGACCCCGCGACGCGACGCGTGATCGTCGGCCCGAAAGAAGCGCTGTCCACCCGGATCATCCCGGTGCGCGAGGTCAACTGGCTGGGCGACACCCCCTTCGACAGCCGCCCGGAATGGCACCTGAAGGTCAAGGTCCGCTCCACCCGCCCCCCGCGCGAGGCGATCCTGCGGCCCACCGGCCCGACCACGGCCGAAGTCGAGCTTCTGTCCCCAGAAGACGGGGTCAGCGCCGGGCAAGCCTGCGTCTTCTATGCCCCCGAAGGCAGCCGCATCTTCGGCGGCGGCTGGATCTGGAAAGGATAAGACCTTGAAATTTCTGCTTCTGGCAGCGCTTCTTGCCCTGCCCCTGCCCGCTGTCGCCGAAACGCGCGAAGAAAGGGTCGCCGCCGCGAAAGAATATGTTGACCTTGCGCTGACCGGCTTCGACATGACGGCCGTGATCGAGACGATGGTACAGCCGATCCTGCAGCAAGTGGCCGCAGGCGGGCAGTCGCTGAGCGAGGATCAGGTCGCGAAGATCCGCCAGCTTTACCTCGACACCTTCACCGAACCGATGACGAAACTCATGCGCGACCAGGCCGAGATCATGGCGGACATGATGACTCTGGGTGAGATCACCGCGCTGCGCGACTTCTATGCAACGCCGGAAGGCCGTTCGGTGATGGCGAAACTGCCGCAGCTGACCGCCGCGCAGCAACCGGGGATGATGGCGATGATCAACGACAAGATGACCGGGCTGATGCCGCAGGTCCTGGCGATCGTCAACGGCGAGGCGCCGCCCGCAACGACTGCAGAACCGACCGCGCAGCCCTGAGGCCGGGGGCCTCGCCCCCCTTGCCAAGCCGCTCCATCGTCAGCGCCATCGCCGCCGCCTGCGGCGTGGGGTCGGTCAGCAGCGTCTCCAGCGCCGGGGCGATCTTCTCCGCCCGGCAGTCCGGCCCGATGAACTCGGGCACCACCCGGGTTTCGCTGACCAGATTGACCAGCGTCACCGTGTCGATCAGCGCCGCCCGGCGCATGAGCCACAGGGTCATGGGGTGCATGTCATAGGCGATGACCATCGGGCAGCCGTTTGCCGCCAGTTCCAGCGACACCGTGCCCGACGCCGCCAGTGCCACATCCGCCGCCGCGAAAGCGCCGCGTTTGACGCTGGCGTCCTCGATGATCTCCGGTCTGACCGCCCAGCCCGCCGTCAGCTCGCGCACCAGCCCCGCCACCCCGCGCAGGGTGGGCAGGGCCACCCGCAGATCGGGATGCCGTTCCTTCAACCGCGCAACGACCTCGCCGAACACCGGAGCAAGCCGCGTCACTTCGCCCTTCCGCGAGCCCGGCAGGACGAGGAGCAACGGCCCATCGCCCGCAAAAGCCGCCTTCTCTGCGGCTGACGCCAGAGGCTCGGCCACCACCGGATGTCCGACGAAGTCGCAGGTCATCCCCGCCGCCGTCATGTAGGGCGGCTCGAATGGAAGCAGCGCCAGCACATGATCGACAACCTTGGCCATCTTCGCCGCCCGCCCCGGCCGCCAGGCCCAGACCGAAGGCGCGACATAGTGGATGGTACGGAACCCGGGCCGCTCCGCCTTCACGATCGCCGCCACCCGCAGGCAGAAATCGGGCGAGTCGATGGTGATCAGCGCCTCCGCCCCGCTGGCCAGCACTGCGGCCGCTGTCTCGCGGATGCGGCGTTTCAGATGGAAATACTTCGGCAGGACCTCGGCGATGCCCATCACCGACAGTTCCTCCATCGGGAACAGGCTTGCCAACCCTTCCGCCTGCATCAGCGGCCCGCCGACGCCTGCGAACTCGACCCTGGTCAGGGACTTCAGCCCCGCCATCAATGCCGCCCCCAGCCGGTCGCCCGAGGGTTCGCCCGCGACGAGGAACAGTTTCAGCACACCGCTCATCGCTTGTCTTTGACCGCTCTTCGCTGCGCGCCCGGACGCGAAGAGCGCCGCGAAGCAAGCGAGGAGCGATCCCCGGTCATCCCCGCGCCCACAGGAAAAGTCCCAACTCCCCGGCCAGCCGCCGCATCCCGGCAAGATCCAGACAGATCACCGACCCCGCCTCGAAGGCCACCCCGCCCAGTCCGGCCACGGCCACCGCGCGCAGCGTGTCCGGCCCGATGGTCGGCAGGTCGATCCGGCGGTCCTGCCCCGGTTTTGCGGCCTTGTAGAAAACGCCCCGCCCCCGCGCCGGATCGGGCCGCAACGCGCCGATCTCTGCCACCTGGGCCAGCAAGGCATCCGTCCCCGGCAAAGCCTCCACCCCGAGGCAGAGGCCCTGCGCGACCACCGCGCCCTGCCCCACATCGACCCCGCCAAGCGCGGCCACGATGGCAGCCGCCCGGGCGGCATCGGCCTCGTCGCGCGGTGTCATCGCTCCCGCCAGCACCCCGGCGCCGGGCAAGAGCGCAGGTGCCACCTCATCGACCCCGGCGACCTTGAAGCCGAACTCCTCGAACAGCTCGATCACCACCCGCAGCGTCGCATCGTCGCCCTGCTGCAACGCCCCCATCAGCCGGGGCAGCAAACCGGCGGTCGCTTCGTCCAAGAGCGCCGGGTCGAGCCGGGGCCGCGTCACGGCACCCGCGAAGATCACCTGCCCGATGCCGTCGCGTTCCAGGGCGCGCAGGAAGGGGACCAGCCGTTCGACGCGGAAGGTCAGGTCTACCGTGATCCCCTCAGGCGCGAAGCCATCCAGCGCGGCCACCAAGGGCGGCTCGGCCATCGCGGCGGCCAGCGCCGCAGGCAGACGGCCCTGCCCGGCGATGATTGCAGTCCTCACCGCCCGCCCTTCGGGGTCAGGAAGCTGCGGTCCGACTTCGACAGGATGAAATCGGCGATCTCGCGCACCAGAGGCGAGTCACTCTCCTCGGCCAGCTTGCGCGCGCGGTCGAGGAAACTGCCCTCCTCCTGCGCCAGCGTCTGATAGGCGGCACGCAAGGCGGTGATCCCCGCCCTGTCGACGCCCCGGCGCTTCAACCCGACAAGGTTCAGCCCGTCAAGCTCACCCCGCGGGGCCTGCACCAGACCATAGGGGATCACGTCATTCGTCACCATGGTGACCGCCCCGATGATCGCGCCTTGTCCGATCCGCACCCATTGATGTACCCCGGAAAGGCCGCCGACGATCACGTCATCACCCAAGATGCAATGGCCGGCGATGGCGACGTTGTTGACCAGGATCACCCGGTCGCCGATCTGGGCATCATGGCCGACATGGGCGCCGGTCATGATCAGGCAGTCATCGCCGACGCGGGTGACCCCGCCACCGCCCTCGGTGCCGGTGTTCAGCGTCGCACCCTCGCGGATGCGGCAGCGTTGGCCGACCACCAGCCGGGTATGCTCGCCATGATATTTCAGGTCCTGCGGCACCTCGCCCACGGAGGCGAAGGGAAAGACCACCGTTTCGTCGCCAATCTCGGTCCAGCCGGTGACAACGGCATGAGATTTCAGCACCACCCGCGCGCCCAGTGTGACCTCCGGTCCGACGATCGAGAACGGCCCGATTTCGCATTCCGCACCGATGGTCGCGCCATTCTCGACCACCGCCGAGGGGTGGATGCGCGCTGTGGGATGAATGGTCATGCCTGCGAACTCATGCCTTCGGCACGTCGAACATCGCCATGAAGGTAGCCTCGCAGGCCAGTTCGCCCTCGACCATGGCGCGGCCTTCGAACTTCCAGACCCGCCCGCCGCCGCGCACTGCCCTGACATGCAGCTCCATCACGTCGCCGGGCACCACCTTGCGGCGGAACTTCACCCCGTCGACGCCCATGAAGAACACCTTGGCGTTCTTGTCGACCAGATCCATCGACAGGCCGACCAGGATTCCGCTCGTCTGCGCCATCGCCTCGATGATCATCACACCGGGAAAGATCGGCATGCCGGGGAAATGGCCCTGGAACTGCGGCTCGTTCAGGGTGACGCATTTGATGCCGACGCAGGATTCGTTGATCACGATGTCCCGGACCTTGTCGATCAGGAGGAACGGATAGCGGTGCGGAATGATCCGCTGGATCAGCTCCAGGTCGGCGGTTTTCACTGCTGCTGCATCCATCATGGTCCCCTTCGCATTCCCGGGCCATGGGCCCTTAGGTCTAGCTAGCAAGTCGCACCGCATCAGACAAGTTGATGCGCGACGATCAGGCCGGTCACGGCGCAGGCGCGGGGTCCTTGGCCAATGCCGCATTCACCAGGGCAATCGCCTCGTCCGTCACGTCGATTGCCGACAGCGACACGATCACCAGATTCTTGTCCAGGATCACCATCGCCTGCTTCTGCCCCAGAAGATCGCCCAGCACCGGTACTGCCGCCTGCAGGAAGGCCTTGCGATCCTTGTCACGCGCCTCGGTCAGCTGGCGCGACTTGGCATCCTGCTCGCTGCGGATGCGCTCGACCTTCTGGTCGAATGCCTCGGCCTTGGCGGCGAATTCCGCGGCCGGAAGCGTCTTGCGCTCGTCGGTCAGGGCCTGCTCCTCGGCGATCAGGTCCGCCTCGATCCGCTTGTTTTCCTGCTCCAGCGCCGCCGTCGCGGTGCGTTCGCGCTCGACAGCGGCCTTGCCGAAATCGGATTCCAGAAAGAAGCGGTCCTGATCCAGTATCAGAACCGTCGCCAATGGGACCGGCGCAGTCTCCTGCGCATTGGCCTGCGTCGCCAGGAACAGCGCCGCCAAAACCACCCGAAGCCGTGGCCAGGGGCGCCCGGAACTGCGCCGCCCTGCCATCGTCAGAACTTCGTCGAGATCGTCAGGTCGAAGGTCTGTTCCTTGTCGTAGTCTTCCTTCTTCACCGCATGGCTGAAGTTGAACCGCAAGGGACCGATCGGCGTGGTCCAGAAGATCGACACGCCAACGGTCGCTCGGGGAATGAAGCTGTCATCCACCGCGCCGCCACCCGTGTTGTCCAGGCTCCAGACCGAGCCGACGTCCAGGAAGGCCCCGCCGGTAATGCCATATTCCTCGGGCAGGCCGAGCGGGAAGTCCGCCTCGAACCGCGCCACGGCGAACATGTTGCCGCCAAGCGCATCGTCGTCGGTCGCCGTCAGGTCGCGCGGCCCGATGCCGTTCGGCTCGAAGCCGCGGATCTTGCCATTGCCGAAGAAGCGGTCGGTGACGCGGGTCACGTTGCCGCCAAGCGAGGTGATCGCTCCGCCCTCAAAGATCGCCCGAAGGGTAACCTCCTCGTTCATGACCTTGGTCTCGGCCATGGCCAGCGCCGTGGTCTTGACATACTCGGTATCGCCGCCCAGACCGGCAAAATCCTGGCCAAAGCGCAGAAGGACGCCGCCCTTCGGGTTCAGGCCGGTGATGCGGTTGTCGTATTCGTAGGTATAGCCCAGCGAGAAGGTGGTCAGCGCATCCTGCGCTTCTTCCGCGATAATGATCGCCGAGTCGCCGGTGTAGTTGTAGAGCCGGTCTTCGGCCAGGCTCAGGCGCAGGTCGAGCGACGACTGCTCGCCCACCGGAAAGCCGATCCCGGTCGACAGCCCGATGTTGCGGGTGTCGTATTTCGAGAAATCCGAATCGGACGTCCGATAGTATCCGCCGACGCTGAAGCTCAGGTCACGCCCCAGAAGCGCGGGCTCCTTGAAGCTGAAGCTCGAACTCTGGTTTGCCGAGGCCGTCGACACGTTGAGCGACAGGCCCTGCCCGCGGCCCAGGAAGTTCGACTCGGAAAAGGCGATGGTGAAACCGACCCCGCTGGAAACCGAGTAGCTCATGCCGAAGCTGAGCGAGCCGGTCGGCTGCTCCTCGACGTCGACGTTCACAACCACCTGATCCGGCCCGCCGCCCTGGTCGGCGTTGACCTGCGCATCGGCGAAGAAGCCGAGCGCACGGATGCGCTCCGCCGCCTGGCGGATTTCACGCGGGTTGAAGGGATCGCCTTCCACGGTGCGGAACTGCCGCCGGATCACCTGGTCCAGCGTCGTCGTGTTGCCTTCGATGTCGATCCGTTCGACGAAGACCTTCTCGCCGCGCATGATCGCGAATTCCACGTCGACCACCTGGCCGCGCTCGTTGCGGGTGATGCGCGGCTCGATCCGGACGAAGTTCAGTCCCTTCTTCAGGGCCAGCGTTTCCATCCGGGTGATGTTGTTGTCGATCAAGAGCGGGCTGTAGGTCTGTCCCGGGCGGATCTTCTGCACCGCCTCGAACTCGGCCGCATCCAGCCCTTCGATCTCGGACACGGTCGAGACCTTGCCGATGTTGTAGGACAGCCCCTCGCGCACCGTGAAGGTGACGAAGGTCGCATCGCGTTCGCGGCTGACCTCGGCGCTGGCATCCAGCACCTGGAAATCGATGAAGCCGCGCGACAGGTAGAAGTCGGTCAGGACCTTCTTGTCCAGTTCCAGCCGCTCGGGCACATAGGTGTCGCGCTGGATCAGGTTGCGCAGGAGGCCGGCCTGCTTGGTCTCCAGAATCTGCCGCAGCCGGCGGTCCGAGAAGGCCTTGTTGCCGACGAAGGAAATCCGCTCGTTCTCGACGACCTTGCCCTCGGTGATCTCGAAAACCAGGTCCACCCGGTTGTCGTTGCGCCGGATGATCTTCGGCGTCACCGTCGCCGCCAGCCGCCCGGCGCCGCGATAGGCTTCGGCAATCGCCGCCGCATCGGCCTCGGCCTGCGAGGGCGAATAGATCCGGCGCGGCTGCGACTTGATCAGTTCGGACAGCTTCTCGTCCTTCAGACGCTTGTTGCCCTCGATGCTGATGACGTTGACGATCGGGTATTCCACCACCTTGATCACCAGGGTCGACCCCTGCGGCACCAGTTCGACCGACTCGAACAGGTTCGAGTTCATGATGCGCTGATAGGCATCGTTCAGGGCCGCGGCCGACACGTCGGCGCCCCGGCTGATTCCGGCGTAGCTCAGGATCGTCGCGGCATCGACCCGCTCATTGCCCTGGATATCGACGTTCGAAAACGAAAAGGACTGCGCAAAGGCCGGCGTGAGGTAGGGGGCCGAAACCGTTGCGGCCCCAAGGAAAACCGCAGTGGCGTAGAGACGCGCCCTAGAACTGGCCCTGAACGACCGCCCTCTGGCCGCGCTTTGGGTCATCCGCATTTTGCATCCTCGCCGTGTTTTATCTTTCCCGGATAGCTAGCGGGAAAGCCAAGCTTTGTCAAAAGCCTGCGGTTCCTGTGGATAACTTTGCAAGATGTTGTGGCAACAAGGCAAAGCGCGCGAGGTCGGGTTTTCCGACCTTGCGCCTGACGGGCCCCGACCTACTGGCACATCAGGTCGCGGCTGAGGCCGAAGATCATGATCGACAGGACCAGCGTCAGGCCCACGGTCATCAGCACCCGCAATGCCCGTTCCGTGGGCTGACGACGCGTCACCGCCTCATAGGCGTAGAACACCAGATGGCCGCCATCCAGCACCGGAATCGGGAAGAGGTTGAGAAGCCCCACACCGAAGGACAGGATCGCCAGCATCCCGACGAAGCTTTCCACCCCGTTGCGCGCGGCATCGCCCGCCGTTTCGGCCATACCGATCGCGCCCGACAGGTTGCAGCTGGAAATGGCGCCCTGGATCATGTGCGACAGTCCCGAGAAGGTGGTCGTCGTCATCCGCCACATGCTTGCACCCGCATTCGACACGGCCTCCCAGGGGCCGACGCTGCGGGTCGCGGGTTCGAAGAAGAGGCCGGAATAAAGCCCGAGAAGATAGCGTTCGGTAAATCCGCCCTCGCCATCGTCGACCGTGCGGATGCGCGGCGTCAGGGAAACCTCGAAGGTCTGGCCCGCACGCCAGACGGAAAGCATGACCGGCCCGCCCTTGCTGGCCGCCACGATGTCGGGCAGCTCGTCGAAATAGGTCACGTCCCTGTCGCCAACCTTCAGGATGATGTCGCCCTCCTGGATGCCGGCATCCATCGCCGCCGAGCGGATCTGCACCTCGCCCACCACCGGGGCCAGCGGATGCGGGCCGGTCACCACAAGCTCGTCCGTCCCCCGCCGCACCGTGTAGGCGAGCGAGGTCTTGCCCTTCAGGGCGCTCGTCACCGTGCCGAAGGTTTCCCAGTCCGGGGTCGGCTTGCCCTCGACCGACAGGATCACGTCGCCTTCGGCAAGTGTCGGGCCGGTGAAGGGAAAGGCACGCATCGCCCCCACCGTCGGCTCCTCGCGCGGGACACCCAGGAACAAGGCCAGCCCGATGAGCAGGCAGAAGGTCAGGATGAAGTTGAACACCGGCCCTGCCGCCACCGTCGCCGTCCGGGCCCACAAGGGCGCCCCCGCCATCGTGTGCCGCCGCTCGTCCGCAGACAGCCCCGAGACATCGCCGGGCCGGACCGATGAGGCATCGGCGTCGCCGAGGAATTTCACGAACCCCCCGAAGGGAATCGCCGCGACCTGCCAGCGCGTTCCGCGCCGGTCGGTGCGGCTGAAGAGGACCGGTCCGAAGCCGATGGAGAACACCTCGGAATGGATGCCCGACCAGCGCCCGATGATGTAGTGGCCGTATTCATGGACGAAGACGATCACCGAGAGCGCGATGACGAAGAACAGCACCGTCCAGACCGTGCCCCCGAGGGCCGCCACGATTGCTTCCATCACCTGCTCTCCTGCCTTGGCATGCGCGCGATCTCGCCCGCCCTTATCCGTGCCAGATGGTCCATCGCCTGCACATCCTCAAGGGTCATGGTCGCGGAATCGCTGCCCAGATCGCCATCCAGCGCCTCCAGCACCTCCTCGACCACGCATCCCATCGCCATGAAGCCCAGCCCGCCGGCAAGGAAATGGTCCAGCGCAACTTCCTTCGCAGCGTTGAAGGCCACCCCCGACAGCCCCCGCCGCGCCATCACCTCGCGCGCCAGACGCAGCGCGGGATAGCGGGCCGGGTCCGGTGCCCGGAAGGTCAGCGTGGCGATCTGCGCCAGATCCAGCCGCGCGACCGGCAGTTCGGCCCGCTCCGGCCAGTTCAGCGCATAGCCGATGGAATGGCGCATGTCGGGCGCGCCCATATGGGCCATGATCGCCCCGTCGCGGTAGCCCACCATCGAATGGATCAGGCTTTCGGGATGGATGATCACTTCGATCTGTGCCGGGTCCACCCCGAAGAATTCCCGCGTCTCGATGACTTCCAGCGCCTTGTTGAACATCGAGGCGCTGTCGATGGTGATCCTTTGCCCCATCGCCCAGTTCGGATGCGCCAGCGCGTCGGCGACCGTGGCCCGGGCCAGCGCCTCCAGCGGCCAGTCGCGCAAGGCCCCCCCGCTCGCGGTCAGGATGATCCGCTCGACTGCGGCCACGTCCTCGCCCACCAGCGCCTGGAAGATCGCCGAATGCTCGGAGTCCACCGGCAGGATGCGGGCGCCATGCGCTGCCGCCTCGGCCATCAGCAAAGGTCCGGCGGTCACCAGCGATTCCTTGTTCGCAAGGGCAAGGGTCGCCCCATGCCGCAGCGCCCTGATCCCGGGCAACAGCCCGGCCGCGCCGACGATGGCGCTCATCACCCAGTCGGCCGGGCGGTCCGCCGCCTCGGCAATCGCCTCCGGCCCCGCCGCCACTTGGACAGCCGAGCCCGCCAGCCGTTCCCGCAGTTCCGCAAGGCCCGAAGGTTCGGCGCAGACCGCCACTTCCGCCCGCAGATCGCGCGCCATCTCGGCCAGCCGCGCGATGTTGCGGCCCCCGGTCAGGGCCACCACCCGGAAGGCATCGGCCCCGCCCGCGCGGCGGATCAGGTCCACTGTCTGCTCACCGACAGATCCGGTCGCGCCGAAGATCGACAGGCTTCGCAACGCCCTCAGCCCCCGAACAGCCCGGCCAGCGGTTCCATCAGACCCAGCACCGTTACGGCGACCACCGCCCCGATCAGCGCGTCGAAGCGGTCCAGCACCCCGCCATGTCCGGGGATGAGGTTGGAGGCGTCCTTCACCCCCGCCCGCCGCTTGACCCAGCTTTCCGCGATGTCGCCCATCTGTCCGGCAAAGGCCACCAGCGCCGACTGGGGCACCAGCGCCCAGCTTGCGCCGGTCCAGACCACGAAGCACAGCCCCACCAGCGCCGCGCCGATCCAGCCCGCAACCGTGCCCGACCAGGTCTTCTTCGGGCTGACCGCCGGCCAGAACTTCGGACCGCCGATCATGCGGCCCGCGAAATACCCCAGCACATCCGAGGCCACCACCACCGCCACCAGCCAGAGGATCGCCGCAGTCCCGCCCGCTTCGCGCAGCTCCACCAGGCCGTAGCCCGCCAGCATGATCGCCAGCGCGTAGCCCGCGGCCAGATGCCGGTCGCGCCGCTCGGTGACCCACAGCGCCAGGCTCGGCACCACGAGGAACAGCACCGCAATCTCCGACCGCAGCCCCAGCGCCGCGAGCAGGCAGGCACTTGCCAGCGTCGCCAGCGCAACCGGCGAGGGACGACCCTCGGGCCCGGTCATGCCCGCCAGTTCCCAAACCATCACCCCGGTCAGGACCACGACCAGCGCCGCAAAGGCCGTGCCGCCCAGCCAGATCTCCACCGCGCCCACTGCCACCATGACGATGGCCGACAGGATGCGCGTGCGCAGGTCGGACCATTTGCCTGACGAAGCGGGCGCAGGCTCCATCACTTCAGCACACCGCCGAACCGCCGGTCGCGGTTGGAAAAGCGCTGCACGATGGCGGCAAGCTCTTCGGGGCCGAAATCCGGCCAGAGCGTCCAGGTGAATTCGTATTCGGCATAGGCGGCCTGCCAGGGCAGGAAGTTCGAGGTCCGCGTCTCGCCCGAGGTGCGGATCACCAGATCCGGGTCCGGCAAACCCCCGGTATCCAGCCGCTCGGCAAAGGCGGCCTCGGTCACATGGCGCGGATCAAGGATGCCCTGCGCTGCCGCCTCGGCGATCTTCCTGACCGCGCGGACGATCTCGTCCCGCCCACCGTAATTGATCGCGACCGTCAGGTTCAGCCGGTCCAGCCCCGCCGTCCGCGCCTCGATCCCGGCCATCATGCGCTGAAGCTTCGGGTCCAGACGGCTGCGGTCGCCGATGAAGCGCATCCGCACCCCCGCCTTGGCCAGCCGGTCCGCCTCGCGTTCGATATAGCGGGCGAAGATCGCCATCAGGCCCAGGACTTCTTCCGTGGACCGCTTCCAGTTCTCGGTCGAGAAGGCGTAAAGCGTCAGCCACCTGATCCCGAGGTCCGGCGCGGCCTTGACGATCTCGCGCACCCGTTCGGCGCCCTTGCGATGGCCGACCAGACGGGCCCAGCCCCGGTTCGTGGCCCAGCGGCCATTGCCATCCATGATGATCGCCAGATGGTTCACCGGCCGCAGCGCGGCTTCCACCTGCAAATCCTTCGACAAATGCTGCCCTCCGTCCGCAGGTCAGACCTGCATGATTTCCGCCTGCTTGGCCTCAAGCGCCCGGTCGACGGCGGCAATCGCCTTGTCCGTCATCTCCTGCACCTCGTCGGACCAGAATTTCTGGTCGTCCTCGCCCATGCCTTGTGTCTTCGCCTTCTTGATCTGGTCCATGCCATCGCGCCGCACGTTGCGAATCGCAACCTTGGCGCTCTCGGCATATTGCGCGGCAACTTTGGTCAATTCGCGGCGGCGCTCCTCGTTCAACTCGGGGATCGGCAGGCGGATCAAAGGGCCGTCCGTCACCGGGTTGATGCCGATGCCGCTTTCGCGGATCGCCTTCTCCACCTTCGAGATCATGCCCTTGTCCCAGACGTTGATCACCACCATCCGCGGTTCCGGCACGTTCACCGTGCCAAGCTGGTTCACCGGCGTCATCTGGCCATAGGCATCGACCATGATCGGCTCGACGATGGAGGCCGAGGCGCGGCCCGTGCGCAGCGAGGCGAATTCCGTCTTGAGGGCCGCCATCGCGCCGTCCATCCGGCGCTGGATTGCGTCGGTGTCGATCTCGATCTCTTCATGTGCCATCGGATATGCCCCTTACTTCGGTGCGGAGAGCCTCCCCGCGATTTCGCGCTCTATAGCAGAGCGTCGCGGGCCGGGTATAGGCCAAAGCACCTGACCCGCCCCGCGCCCGAGTCGCGGAATATGCTTAATGCTTGGTCGGCTTCCCGCGCGTATGCATGAAATGCATACGCGATGAATACCAAAAGAATATGCCTGCAATCCCGAATCGGGTGCCATTTAACCCAGCGCCCGCAAAGGCTTAGTCTTCCACCCTTGTATAGGTCCCCTGCCCCGCCAGAATCCCCCGGAACCCGCCGGGCTCATCAAGGCTGAAGACGATGATCGGCAGCGCATTGTCGCGGGCCAGAGCAATCGCGGTGGCGTCCATCACGCCCAGATGCTTCTCCAGCACCTCGTCATAGCTGACATGGTCATACCGCTTGGCGTCAGCGTGCTTCTTGGGGTCCTTGTCATAGACCCCGTCCACCTTGGTGCCCTTGAAGATCGCCTGACAGGCCATCTCGCTGGCCCGCAGCGTCGCCGCCGTGTCGGTGGTGAAATAGGGGTTCCCGGTCCCGGCGGCGAAGATGCAGACCCGCTTCTTCTCAAGGTGCCGGACGGCCCGGCGGCGGATATAGGGCTCGCAGACCTGATCCATCGGGATCGCGCTGATGACGCGGGTGAAGACCCCGATTGCCTCCAGCGCCGACTGCATGGCCAGCGCGTTCATGACGGTCGCCAGCATCCCCATATAGTCGGCTGTCGTCCGCTCCATCCCCTGCGCCGAGCCTTGCAGCCCCCGGAAGATGTTGCCGCCGCCGATCACCATGCAGATCTCGACGCCCATGTCGCGGACCGACTTCACCTCTTCGGCAATGCGGGCGACGGTCGGCGGGTGCAGGCCGTAGCCCTGGTCGCCCATCAGCGCCTCGCCCGAGATTTTCAGCATCACGCGGCTGTATTTGGTGGCCGTTTCGGACATGGCACCCCCTGCATTTCGTTTTGTGTTTGGACTGCGCCGCAAAATGTCGCAAAACGGCGGCGGGTTCAACGGGGTTTCAGGTGCGGATCGACAGCATTTCGCGCGAATTGCCGGTGCTGGTCGCAGGCCCGACCGCCAGCGGGAAATCGGTGCTGGCGATGGAGCTTGCGGCGCGGGACGGCCGGTTGATCGTCAACGCCGATGCGCTGCAAGTCTATGAAAACTGGCGCATCCTGACCGCCCGCCCCAGCGCGGCGGATGAGGCTGCCCTGCCCCATGTGCTTTATGGCCATGTGCCCCGCGACGCGGCTTACTCGGTCGGCCACTGGCTACGTGACGTTGCGCCACTTCTGACGCAACCGGTGGTGATCGTCGGCGGGACCGGGCTGAATTTCAACGCCTTGACGCGCGGCCTGGCCGAAGTGCCCGAAACGCCCGCCGCCGTCCGTGCCGAAGCCGACGCCCGCATGGCCACCGAAGGCCACGTCGCCCTGCTGTCCGAGCTGGACCCGGCAACCGCCGCGCGGATCGACCGGCAGAACCCCGTCCGCATCCAGCGTGCCTGGGAGGTGCAGCGCGCCACGGGCCGGGGCCTTGCCGCCTGGCAGGACGACACCCCCGCGCCGCTTCTGACCCTGTCCGGGGCCGAGGCCCTTGTCCTCGCGCCGGACGTCGGCTGGCTGAACGAGCGCATCGACCGCCGTTTTCACCAGATGCTAACCCTTGGCGCATTGACTGAAGCGCAGGCCAACCTGTCGGACTGGAACCCGAAACGGCCGTCGTCGAAAGCCATTGGTGCGCCAGAGCTGATCGCGCATCTGCGGGGGGAAATCACACTGGAGGCCGCGACCGAAGCCGCCACGCTGGCCAGCCGGCAATATGCCAAACGGCAGCGAACCTGGTTCAGATCGAACATGAAGGCCTGGCGGCAGCTTTCCCTTCCCTGACCAAGGGTTGCAGGCCGAAGTTTAGGCGGATGACCGCTTATCCACAGGCTTGTACACAGAATAATGCAACATCGGTGGGTAACTCGCCCCCGCTTGCGGCGAATTCGCTTGGGTTGGATCGCCGGGCCTGTTTTACTTCGCTTGTCAGCGCCTCTGCCACAGGATCTGCCCCGAAATGCTGAAGTCCGCGCCCGCCTCACAGCTGCGTCTCGTTGCCATTCCACGCCTTGCCGCCGGTGGCCGCTGGCGGGTCGAAGCGATGCGTTCGCTCTCGGAACCCTGCCTCCTCTGGTTCACCAAGGGCCAGGGTCGCATCACGATCTCGGGGGTGACGCGCGGCTACACCGCACATAATGCGGTCTATATCCCGGCGGGTGTCATGCACGGCTTCGAGGCTGGGCCGCAGGTTTTCGGCACCGCAGTCTTTTTCGGACGTGATCCGAAGGTCACCTTGCCCAAATCGCCGCACCATCTGCGCATCCGTGAGGTCCACGCCCAGCAGGAGGTGAACGTCCTGCTTGATTCGATTCTGCGCGAGATCGAAAGCGACACACCCGCGCACGACCGCGCGACCGAAGCCTATGTCGGTCTCCTCGGTGTCTGGCTGGAACGGCAGGCCCGCAAGGCCGATCCGCTGGAGGCCCCGCGACAGGATGCGACGCGACGCCTGGTATCCCGCTATACGGCGCTTCTGGAGCGGAACTTCCGCACTGGCATGAATGTCGCCGACTTTGCCGCCGCGCTGGGCGTCACGCCCACCCATCTTACCCGCTGCTGCAATTCGGCCTGCGGTCGGCCCGCCTCCGCTCTCCTGCAGGACCGCCGGATCTTCGAGGCGCGCAAGCTTTTGGCCGAGACCCGCATCCCCGTCGGCAAGATCGCCGAGCAGCTCGGCTTCAACTCCCCGGCCTACTTCACCCGCGCCTTCCAGCACCTGACCGGAAAGTCACCGACCGCCTTCCGACGCGCCGGATAGGGCTTTTGTCCGAACGGTAAAGAAATCGACACATCCATGTCGTTTTTGGCTGCCAACCGTCGAAACCAGCCGTTGACGCAACGTTGAAAAAGATGCGCAATAGGCACGGGAAATCGCAGATTGCGCAGGCTGCTGGAAGGGACCGGCACTGGCCGGAACGGTCTGGAAGCGTGGGGTTCTGCGTTGCCGCAAAGAACAGAAAAAACCTGACAGGGAGACCACGATGAAAGACACGATCCACGAGGCGGGCCTGCATTCTGCGGCGCGGATGTATGCCTCGGAATATGCTGACGGCAAGCTCAGCCGCCGCGAGTTTCTGACCCGCACGACCGCGCTTGGCGTTTCGGCCGCGGCCGCCTATGGCCTGATCGGCCTGCCCGCCCCCGCCCAGGCGCAGGAGGCCAAGACCGGCGGCATGATCCGTGTCGCGATGGAAGTGAAAGGCACCAAGGATCCGCGTCTGGCCGACTGGCCGCAGATCGCCAACATCTATCGCGGCTGGCTGGAATACCTGATCCAGTACAACAACGACGGCTCGTTCGAAGGCCGGCTGCTGGAAAGCTGGGAAGCGAACGCCGACGCCACCCAGTACACGCTCAAGATCCGCCCCGGCGTGACCTGGAACAACGGCGAACCTTTCACCGCCGATGACGTGGTGCGCAACTTCGGTCGCTGGACCGATGGCAACGTCGAAGGCAACGCGATGGCCTCGCGCTTCCCGGGTCTTGTCGACGAAGCCACCAAGACGCTGCGCGAAGGTGCGGTGGTCAAGGTGGACGACAGCACGGTCCAGTTGAACCTGACCCATTCCGACATCGCCGTGGTGCCGAACCTGGCCGACTATCCGGCCGCCGTGGTACACTCGTCGTTCAAGGATGGCGAAGACCCGTCCACCAATCCGATCGGCACCGGCCCCTACATCCCGCAGGAAGTCTCGGTCGGGCAGAAGGTGGTTCTGGTCCGCGCGCCGAACCATACCTGGTGGGGCGGCACCTCGCCGCTGGACGAAATCCACTATGTCGATTTCGGCACCGACCCGGCGGCCATGGTCGCGCTGTTCTCCTCGGACGAGGTGGACAAGAACTATGAATCGGTCGGCGAATTCATCGACATCCTCGATGGCATGGGCCTGATCAAGGAAGAGATCGTCACCGCCTCAACCATCGTGGTGCGGATGAACTCGTCCTCGGACCTCTACAAGGACAAGGCGTTCCGCTCGGCCGTCCAGCTGGCGGTCGATCCGGCGGTGGTGTTGGAGCTTGGCTACAACAACCTCGGCAAGACCGGCGAGAACCACCATATGTTCCCGATCCATCCGGAATACCCGACACTTCCGCCGCAGGTGATCAACCCTGGCGCCTTGCCGGCCGCGATCGAGGCTGCGGGCCTGAAGGATGCCGAGTTCGAGGTCATCTCGCTGGACGACGGCTGGGAATCGGCGACCACTGCTGCGGTGCAGGCCCAGCTCAAGGACGCGGGCATGAACATCAAGCACACGGTCATGCCGGGCTCGACGTTCTGGAACGACTGGCAGAAGTATCCCTTCTCCTCGACGACCTGGAACCACCGCCCGCTCGCCGTGCAGAACATGAGCCTTGCCTACACCTCGACCGGCTCGTGGAACGAAACCGCGATGGCCAACCCCGAGTTCGACGCGCTGATGGCACAGGCACTTTCTCTGGCCGATGCCGATGCGCGGCGGGACCTGGCGGCCAAGATGGGCACGATCCTGCAAGAGGAAGGCTACATCATCAACCCGTTCTCGCGGTCACTGTTCAGCCACCACAAGGAAGGCTTCCTTGGGCTGGAACATCACCCGGCGTTCGAGCATCACCACTACAAGTGGTCGGTCGCCTGACCAGTCTGACTGGCTGAAAACATCGGACAGGGGCGCGCAGGCCGCGCCCCTGCCTTGGGGGCATTTCACAATCGACGAGGACCGGCATGGGAATGTTCGTGCTGCGCAGGCTGGGGGTCATGCTCCTGACGGCCATCGCGCTGACCTTCGTGGTCTTTTACCTGACAAACCTGCCCCCGAACCTGGAAAAGCTTGCCCGCACTGAAGGTTCGGTCCGCATGACCGAAGAGGCGGTGCAGGACTGGATCGAGCAGAACGGCCATTCCGGCTCGGTTTTCCTGCGCTACGGCCAATGGCTGGGTGTCGCGCCGGGCTGGACCTATACCGATGAAAAGGGCGACACCCGTGGCCGCTGTTTCGCCATCGGCGAGGATCCTGCCGCCGCGCCGCGCTATTGCGGCCTCTTGCAAGGCAACTGGGGCTATTCGACCTTCTTCAAGAAGCCCGTCGCCGCCTCCCTGGGCGAGAAGCTGGCCGCGACCGGCTGGCTGATGCTGGCGGTGATGCTGGTCATGGTGCCGACCTCGCTGCTGCTGGGCGTGCTGTCGGGCATGCGCGAGGGTTCGGCCACCGACCGGACGCTGTCGACCTTCTCCATCGCCTCCACCGCGACTCCGGAATATGTCTCGGGCGTCATCCTGGTGGCGCTGCTTGCCACCGCCTCCACCGGCATTTCGCCGCTGCTGGCGGAATACGGGCTGATCGAGCCGAAGAAGACGCTGTTCCTCGCTTCCGCCACCTCGGCGATGGACAAGATCACGTTCTGGAATTTCGCCCTGCCGGTGATGACCATCGCGCTTTACGGCATCGGCTATATCGCCCGCATGACCCGCGCGTCGATGACCGAGGTGATGACCCAGCAATATATCCGCACTGCGCGGCTGAAGGGTGTTCCCTTCCGCACCGTGGTGATGAAGCACGCGCTTCGGAACGCGCTGATCGCGCCCTTCACGGTGATCATGCTGCAGTTCCCCTGGCTTCTGAACGGCGTGGTGATCGTCGAAAGCCTGTTCAACTACAAGGGCTTCGGCTGGACGCTGGTGCAGGCGGCCTCGAACAACGACATCCCGCTGCTGCTCGCCTGTTCCTGCGTGGCGGTGGTTGTCGTCCTCCTGACGCAGCTGATCTCGGATATCGGCTATGTCTTCCTGAACCCCCGCATCCGGCTGGCCTGAGGGAGCGCGCATCATGGATTTCCTCACCTGGACCGGAACCGCTGGCGAAGTTCTTCTGTCGGTCATGCAAATTGCCGTGCTGGCACTGGCGTTGGCGCTGCTTGCCAAACTGATCTTCGTCCTGGCCGGACTTGACGGCCCGCGCCTGCCCGGCCCGGACGGCACCACCACCGGGCGCTCGCCTGGCGACATGGCCAACCTCGCCATCCGCTACAGTTTCTACGCCGTCCTTGCCGCCATCGTCTGCATCCTCGCCGCAGGCGCCGTCATGCCCTCGCCGGTCGAGGCCGGGATCCTTGGTGCCATGGCAGTGCGTTTCTGGCCGGTCTGGCTGGGGCTGATCGCGGTCTTCGTCCTGTCGATCCGCTTCCGGCGCAAGCTCGGCCTCTACGGCAAGCTCTTCGATTCGACCGTCGGGATGATCGGCTTTGCCATCGTGATGTTCTGGATCTTCACCGCAATCTTCGCGGGCATGATCGCCACCTATGACCCCTATTCCCAGATCGCCAGTCTGAAGAACGACGCCCCTGGCGTGCTGGTGCCGGACGGCGTTGGCTACGGCTGGTATCTCCTCGGCGGCGACCATCTCGGGCGCGACGTCTTTTCCCGCATGGTGATGGGCGCCCGCGAAGTGCTGAAGATCGCCCCGGCCGCCACGCTCTTCGCCTTCATGGTCGGCATCACGCTTGGCCTGCCTGCGGGCTATTTCGGCGGCAAGCTGGACACGGTGATCTCGTTCCTCGCGAACCTCGTCCTCGCCTTCCCGGTGATCCTGCTGTTCTACCTCCTCGTCACCCCGGAAATCCGCGACACCGGCATTCCCATCGTGCTGGCGGCGCTGCTTTTCATCTTCCCCATCATCTTCCTCTGCACACTCTGGAACAGCCGCTACTACACCGATCCGCCGCGCCGGAACCTCTATGTCGGCATCACGCTTCTGATCGGCCTCTGGGCCTATTCCGGCCTTGCCTTCAACATGGACCCCCTCGGCATCTGGTCGATGGAGCCGAACATGCTGAACGTCTTCGTCTCCGTCGTCTTCGTGAACTCGCCCGGCGTGTTCCGGATCGTCCGGGGCCTCGTGATGGACATCAAGGCGCGCGACTATGTGGCCGCCGGCCAGACGCGCGGCGAAGGGCCCTGGTACATCATGCTGTGGGAAATCCTGCCCAACGCCCGTGGCCCGTTGATCGTCGATTTCTGCCTGCGGATCGGCTACACCACCATTCTCCTCGGCACCCTCGGCTTCTTCGGTCTCGGCGTCTCGCCCGACAGCCCGGACTGGGGCTCGACCATCGACGATGGCCGCAAGCTGCTGAACCTCTACCCCCACCCCGCTTTGGCCCCTGCCCTTGCCCTCATGAGCCTCGTCCTCGGCCTGAACCTTCTTGCCGACGGCCTGCGCGAAGAAAGCCTGAAGGATTGATGCCATGACCGCTTCTGACACCTGGGACCCATCGCAGCCGATCCTCGAAATCGAGCATCTCTCGATCAGCTTCTTCACCCGCCTGCGCGAAATCCCCGCCGTGATGGATTTTTCCTGCACCGTCATGGCGGGTGAGGCGATGGGCCTCGTCGGCGAATCCGGCTGCGGCAAATCCACCGTCGCGCTGGCCGTCATGCGCGAACTGGGCAAGAACGGCCGCATTGTAGCCGGTTCGATGAAGTTCAAGGGCCGCGACCTCGCGCAGATGGATGACGACGAGTTGCGCCACATCCGCGGCTCCGAGATCGCGATGATCTATCAGGAGCCGATGGCCTCACTGAACCCCGCGATGAAGGTCGGCGCGCAGTTGGCCGAGGTTCCCATGCTGCATTCCGGCATGTCCAAGGCCGACGCCTGGGCGCTGGCCCGCCAGATCGTCGCCGACGTGCGCCTGCCCGACCCCGACCGGATCATCAACTCCTATCCCCACCAGCTTTCGGGCGGCCAGCAGCAGCGCATTGTCATCGCGATGGCGCTGATGGCCAAACCCGCGCTCCTCATCCTCGACGAGCCCACCACCGCGCTGGACGTGACGGTCGAGGCCGGGATCGTCGATCTGGTCAAGGAACTGGGTGAAAAATACGGCACCTCGATGCTGTTCATCAGCCACAACCTTGGCCTCGTCATGGATGTCTGCGACCGGATCTGCGTGATGTATTCCGGCGAGGCGGTCGAGACCGGGGACGTGACCGAAGTCTTCGACAAGATGCGCCACCCCTATACCCAGGCGCTCTTCCGCTCGATCCCGCTGCCCGGTGCCGACAAGAACGCCCGGCCCCTGATTTCGATTCCGGGCAACTTTCCCCTGCCCCACGAACGCCCGCATGGCTGCAACTTCGGCCCGCGTTGCGACTATTTCCAGCACGGCCGCTGCGACGAGGCCGCCATTCCTATGTCGCATGTCCCCGGCGATGACCGCCACGACAGCCGCTGTCTGCGCTGGCAGGAAATCGACTGGTCGGCGCCCCCCGCCGCGCGCGAGGTGAAGGAAAAGGCCGCGATCGGCGAGGTCGTCCTGAAGATGGAGGACCTGCGCAAATACTACTCCGTTTCGACCGGCGCCTTTGGTGGCGGGGCCTCGAAGGTGGTGAAGGCCAATGAAACGCTCAGCTTCGAGGCCCGCGAAGGCGAAACCCTGGCCATCGTCGGCGAATCCGGCTGCGGCAAGTCGACCTTCGCCAAGGTTCTGATGGGTCTGGAGACAGCGACCTCCGGCTCGATCATGCTGTTTGACGAGAACGTCCAGTCGACCCCGATCCAGAAGCGCAACACCGACACCGTCAGCCAGGTGCAGATGGTGTTCCAGAACCCCTTCGACACGCTGAACCCGTCGATGTCGGTTGGCCGCCAGATCATCCGGGCGCTGGAAATCTTCCAGTTCGGCAAGTCGGATGAGGATCGTCGCCAGCGCATGCTGGAGCTTCTTGACCTGGTGAAACTGCCCCGCGCCTTCGCCGACCGGATGCCACGCCAGCTTTCGGGCGGCCAGAAGCAGCGGGTGGGGATCGCGCGTGCTTTCGCAGGCGGTGCCAAGGTCGTGGTGGCGGACGAGCCCGTCTCGGCACTTGACGTCAGTGTTCAGGCGGCCGTCACCGATCTGTTGATGGATATCCAGCGCGAGAACAAGACGACGCTTCTCTTCATCAGCCACGACCTTTCCATCGTGCGTTATCTCTCGGACCGGGTGATGGTGATGTATCTCGGCCATGTGGTCGAGATGGGGACGACGGATCAGGTTTTCGCGCCCCCCTACCACCCCTATACCGAGGCGCTCCTCTCCGCCGTGCCGATTGCCGACACGCGGGTCGAACGCAAGCGCATCGTGCTGGAGGGCGACATCCCCTCGGCGGTGAACCCGCCGCCAGGCTGCCCGTTCCAGACCCGCTGCCGCTGGAAATCCCAGGTTCCGGGCGGGCTTTGCGACCGCGAGGTGCCGCCGGTGCAGGTGCTGGAGGGGGGGCATCAGGTCAAATGCCACCTCTCCCGCGAGGTGCTGGCGACGATGGAGCCGGTGATCAAGATCGCAGCCGAGTAGGGTGGGCAATCTGCCCAGGTCCGAGGGGTGGGCGGATTGCCCGCCCTACCCCAGGATCGCCTTCACATATTTCTGAGTCTCATCGAAGGGCGGGATGCCATCGGCATCCTCCACCGCCCCCGGACCCGCGTTGTAGGCCGCCAGCGCCAGCTCCCAGGTGCCGAACTTGTCGTACATCATCCGCAGATAACGCGCGCCGCCTTCAAGGTTTTCCTCGGCGTCGTTGATGTCGACCCCCAGATGCCGCGCGGTTTCCGGCATCAGCTGCGCCAGCCCGGTGGCACCCTTGACCGACACCGCGACCGGGTTCCAGCCGCTCTCGCGCTGCACGAGGCGCAGGTACAGGTCTTCCGGCACGCCATGCTTGCGCGCGGCAGCCTTCGCGACCTCAAGATATTCGCCCTTGTAGCTGCCGCGATAGGCGGGAATCCCCTCGGTCGCCGCCGTCTCCTCGCCCTTCTTGTACTTGGGCGTGAACTTGACCGAGCCGGAATATTGCTTCTTCAGCTTCTTGTCGATCAGGTCCGCCTGCGACTTGAAGATCGCCGTGCGCGATTTGGTCGAGCCCGTCAGGCTCAGCCCCTCGGCCCCGGCGCCAAGCGGCGCAATAGCCAAAAGCGCCGCAACCGCCGTCTGGCAGACGATCCGCATGCCCAATCCCACACCCGCTCCACGTTCACCCGTCGGTGCAATCCGCGTGACTATAGCCATTCCGGGCGGATTTTCCAGTCGGGTTTTGGCAGGCATTCCCGACCTTGCCGATGGCGAGTTGCAGCGGCCTCAGAGCAGGGTATAGGTTTGTTAACCATCCGCGGGGAAGCTGCCCCGGACAAAGCAAGGAGAATCGCATGGCGGGGTCAGTCAACAAGGTCATCCTCATCGGCAGGCTCGGTGCCGACCCCGAGGTGCGCAGTTTCCAGAATGGCGGCAAGGTGGTGAACCTGCGCATCGCCACTTCGGAAACCTGGCGTGACCGCAATTCGGGCGAACGCAAGGAACGCACCGAGTGGCATTCGGTCGCCATCTTCTCCGAACCCTTGGGCAAGATTGCCGAGCAGTATCTGAGGAAGGGCAGTTCGGTCTATATCGAGGGCTCGCTTGAGACGCGAAAGTGGCAGGATCAGTCCGGGCAGGATCGCTACAGCACCGAAGTCGTGCTGCGGCCGTTTTCGGGCAACCTGACCCTGCTCGGCGGCCGCGATGGCGGCTCGGGCGGCGGGGGTTCCGATGACCGGGGCGGCTATGACGACGGTGGCCAGGGCGGTGGCGGCTATGGCGGCGGATCGTCGGGCGGCGGTCGGGGCGGCTTTGGCGGCGGCTCCTCGGGTGGCGGCGGTGGCAGCCGCTCCGACATGGACGACGAAATCCCGTTCTGAGGACTGGGTCGGCGGCACTGGACCTTGACCGGGGCATTCCCTATATAATCGGTCAACATCCCTTGCCGCCGAGACGAAGCCATGCAGGACCAGACAATCGGCCAGACCGAAGGCCAGCCGCTGATCAAGCCCTCAAGCACTGACCATCCGCTTTATCCGCAGATCGTCGAGGCCTGCCGCACCGTCTATGACCCGGAAATCCCGGTGAACATTTATGACCTCGGCCTCGTCTATACGATCGAGATCGGACAGGAGAACGAGGTCGAGATCACCATGACCCTGACCGCCCCCGGCTGCCCGGTGGCGGGGGAAATGCCCGGCTGGGTCGCCAATGCGGTGGAACCACTGCCCGGCGTGAAGCATGTCGATGTCCAGATGACTTTCGATCCGCCCTGGGGCATGGACATGATGTCCGACGAGGCCCGGCTGGAACTGGGCTTCATGTGATGCAAGGCAATTGCCTTGCATTACGAAAATGCAAGCCAATAGACTTGCATTTTACCTAGGCAAAATAATTAGCTTGCATTTCCTTTAGGCAAAGCAAATCATTTGCCCATGCCACGCGCCGTCGCCATCCTGACCGGCGATCTGATCGGATCGACCGAAGCCCCGCCCGAGGCGGTGGAGCGCTCGATGCGGATCCTTGCGGACTGCGCGCGCGAGATCGGTCCCCATACGGATTTCACCCGCTTTCAGGGTGACGGCTGGCAGATGCGGCTGGTGCAGCCGGGCGACTGTCTCTGGGCCTGCCTGCTGATCCTCGCAAGGTTGCGCGCGCAGACCGACGCGCCCGGCACCCGCATCGCTGTCGGCATCGGTGAGGAATATCCGACCAACGGAAGGGATCTTTCCACCGCGATGGGCCCCGCTTTCACCGCATCCGGACGCGCCCTGGAGCAGATGAAGCCCGACCGGCTGCTTGCAATCGACGGTCCGAAGGGCAGCATCGACGCCTTCCGCAAGCTGGCCTTCCTGATCGCCGGAGACCTCGCAGGCCGGTGGAGCGTCAGCCAGGCCGAAGCCATTGCGCTGAAGCTTGACCCCGACAGTCCCGCCGACAAGCGCGAGGCGAACGAACGGGTCGCCCAGGCGCTGGGCATCACCCGCCAGGCGGTCGATGCGCGGCTCAAGGCGGCGGACTATCATCTGCTGGACGAGATGATGCTTGCCTTCCTTGCCGCCTATCCGCAGACCGAGGCGACGCCATGACCCAGACCTTCATCGCCCTTTTCTTCGCCCACACCCTTGCCGATTTCGTATTCCAGACCGGCTGGATGGTGGCCAACAAGCACCGGGCGGCGGGGCTGGCGGCGCATGGGGCGGTGGTGCTGGCCTGTGCGGTGGCGGCGACGGGCAGTCTGGCTCCGGCGCTGGTCTGGCTGACG
>JAFLCY010000018.1:0-5969 GCA_017303485.1 Rhodobacterales bacterium | reverse complement strand
GGCGCTGGGCCTGCATGGGGCCATCGTCTATGCCACCGCCGTCGCGGCCACCGGATCGCTCCACCCCGCGCTTCTGGCCCTCGCGCTGATCCATATCGGCATCGACGCCGGCAAGCTGGTCCTTGCGACCATGTGGAAGACCTCGGGCGGACTTGCGCCCTTCCTGATCGACCAGGCGCTGCATCTGGTCAGCCTGATCGCGCTGACGCTCTGGCTGCCGGATCTCTGGGCGCAAGGGCTCTGGGCGCCCGGCGCCCTTGCCACCGGCGATGACGGCGGCATCCTCGGCACCGGCCTCTGGTCCAGCGAAACCGCGCTGCCCGTTGGCCACCTGCCCGCGCTGATGGTCCTCCTGACCGGCCTGATCCTCGCCACCCGGGCCGGGGGCTTCGCGGTCGGCCTGTTGATGGAGCCCTTCGCCCCCCATCTGGGCAAGGGTGATGCCGGCAAAAGCCTGCCCGGCGCGGGCCGCGTGATCGGCAATCTGGAACGCGGGCTGATCTATGCCCTGGTCATCTTCGGTCAGGCGCAGGGCGTGGGCCTGCTGATCGCCGCGAAATCCATCCTGCGCTTCGGCGCGGTCAAGGACGACCGGCGCCTGTCGGAATATGTGATCATCGGCACGCTCGCCTCGTTCGGATGGGCGCTTGTCGTGGCCTATGCCACGCTTTGGGGCCTTGCCCTCTTGCCCCCGCTTGGAATTCCGCCCGCGACACCCTAGATTGGGGCAAAGGAGCCTTCCCATGTTCGGCATTCCCGGCAAAGCCGCCGTCACCATGACCCCCGCCGCCAGCCGCCAGATCGCGCGGCTGATGGCGCGCGAAGGCAGCCAGGGTTTGCGCATCGGCGTCAAGAAGGGTGGCTGCGCGGGCATGGAATACACCATGGAATATGTCGCCTCGGTCAACCCGCTGGACGAGGTGGTTGAGCAGGACGGCGCCCGGGTGATGATCGCGCCGATGGCCCAGATGTTCCTGATCGGCACCGAGATCGACTATGAGACGGGTCTGGTGGAAAGCGGCTTCAAGTTTCGCAACCCGAACGTCGCCGAGGCCTGTGGCTGCGGCGAATCGATCAAGTTCCACGACACGCCTGCCCCCTGACTCTGGTCGGCACCGCCGCGCCGACAGATTGTTCACGATCTGAAGCCTTTCCCTTTCGACGCATACACGCTAGGCGTGTCCGGACGTGCAAGGGGGAAAGCAGAATGAAGAAACTCGCCGCCGGGAACTGGAAGATGAATGGCACCAAGGCCTCTCTGGCCGAGGTTGAGGCCCTGTTGGCCGCCCATCCCGGACCCACCTGCGAAATGCTGCTTTGCCCGCCTGCGACGCTGATTTCCCAGATGGCTGCCCTGGCGGCGGACAGCGCCCTGATGGTCGGCGCGCAAGATTGCCATGCCAAGCCGCAAGGCGCGCATACCGGCGACATTTCGGTCGCGATGCTTAAGGACGCGGGCGCAAGCCATGTCATTCTCGGCCATTCCGAACGCCGCACCGACCATGGCGAAACCGATGCCCAGGTCCGCGCCAAGGCCGAAGCGGTGGTTGACGCCGGTCTTGTCGCCATCGTCTGCATCGGCGAGACCGAGTCAGAGCGCGATGCAGGCCAGACGCTTGCGGTGATCGGCAGCCAGATCGACGGCTCGATCCCGATGGCGGCGACGGCGGCCAATCTCGTGGTCGCCTATGAACCCGTCTGGGCCATCGGCACCGGCCGCACCCCGACGCTGGCCGAGATCGCCGAGGTCCACAGCTTCCTGCGCGGCCGGTTGCGCGGGCTGATCGGGGAAGAGGCGGAAGGCGTCCGCATCCTCTATGGCGGCTCGGTCAAGCCTTCGAACGCGACCGACATCTTCGCCGTGCCGCATGTCGACGGTGCCCTGGTCGGTGGCGCCAGCCTGAAGGCGGCAGATTTCGGCGCCATCGTCGCGGCGCTTTCAGCCGCCTGACGACACGGGCCTGTCGCTGGCGGGCCAGCCCGATCTGCCCGCCCCGCCTAGGTTCATCGCATGACCACTGTAGACACGACGACACGCAACAGCCTCGTTGCGGCAAACCTGATTTGCTTGGCCTCGATGGCGATCTGGGCGGCCGGCCTGCCGGCGGCCAGCCTGATCCTTCCGCACATGCCACCGGTCGCCTTGGCCGCCGCCCGCGCCGCCATCGCAGCGGCGGTGTTGTTGCCGGTCTGGTGGATGGTTGACGGCAAGGAACAGGTGCTGCGTGCCAACTGGCTGAAGGGCGCCTGGGTCGGGTTCATAACCCTTGGCGTCGCATCCTTCTTCCTCATCATCGCGTTGCGCTACAACGACCCGGTGACGGTCGCCATCGTCAGCGCCGCCATGCCGGTGGTCGGCACCCTGCTTGAAATTCTCGCCGACCATCGACCCTTCACCCGTGCGCTGGCCGTCGGGCTGGTCCTGTCGGTTGTCGGCGGCCTCATCGCCGTCAACGGGGCCGAAGGCGAGATCAGCTTCGGGTTAGGCATCCTCGCCGCGCTCGTCTCGATCATCCTTTACACCTGGGGCTCGCGCGAGACTGTGAAGGCCTTCCCCGACCTTACTCCGCTAGGCCGCAGCGCAATCACCATCGCCGGGGGTGCCGGCGTCGCGACAGTTGCAGCCCTGGCCGATGGCCTGCTGCGGGACCAATGGCCGGACTGGGCTGCCATCGGCTGGCCGGAATTCGGCGGCCTGGCCGCTTTCGGGATCGGGTCGCTGGCGATCACCCAGCTGCTCTGGATCGTCTCGGTCGGCCGCATCGGTATCGCCGCCGCCTCGATGCACATGAACGCGGTGCCGTTCTACGTCATGCTCATGGTCTTCCTGGCGGGCGGTCCCTGGAACTGGTGGCAAACGCTGGGGGCGGCGATCGTCGTGACCGGGGCCGCCATCGCCCAGGGCATTCTCGGAGGAGGAGCCCGGCGATGATCACACTGTCGCAGTCCCCCACGGACCCCGCCTTCGTCCAGGACCCCTACCCGTTCTACGAACGCGCCCGCGCGGCCGGTCCCTTCTTCTGCTGGGCCGACTACAACCTCGTCTGCACCGGCAACGCGGCAGCGGTGAATGCCATCTTCCGCGACCGCCGCTTTGGCCGCGAACCAGTGGCCCCCCCCACAATCCCGCCGCACCTCGCCCCCTTCTACGCGGTCGAGGCGCATTCCATGCTGGAGCTGGAGCCGCCCCGCCATACGCGCCTCCGCAACCTCGTCCTGCGCGCCTTCACCTCGCGCCGGATCGCCGGTCTTGCGCCCGACATCACCGCGCTCGCCACCGAACTTGCGACGTCCGCCCCGCCGGACGAGTTCGATCTCCTGACGACCTTCGCGCAACCCCTGCCCGTCCGCATCATCGCCCGCCTCCTCGGCGTGCCGGAAGAGATGGCCCCCGACCTCCTGCACTGGTCGAATGCGATGGTCGGCATGTACATGGCCGGCCGCACCCGGGCGATGGAGGACAAGGCCGTTGCGGCGACCGAGGCTTTCGTGGCCTTCCTGCGCTCCTATGTCGAAGACCGCCGCGCCCATCCCGCCGATGACCTGATCACCCAACTCATCGCCGCCGAGATGGAAGGCGAGAAACTCTCGACCGACGAGCTGATCTCCACCTGCATCCTGCTTCTGAATGCGGGACACGAGGCTACGGTCCACACCATCGGCAACGGGGTGAAGACGCTCCTTGAAACCCGGACGCCGCAGTCGGCCCTGGCGCCCGAAAACGTGGAGGCGACGGTCGAGGAGATCCTCCGCTACGACCCCGCGCTGCACATGTTCACCCGCTGGGCTTACGAAGACACCGAGGTCATGGGCCATACGTTCCACCGCGGCGATCAGGTGGCGCTGCTCCTCGCCGCCGCCAACCGCGATCCCGGCATCTGGGACGACCCGGCCCGCTTCAACCCGTCACGCCCGGTCAAGCCTCTCGCCACGTTCGGCGCGGGTCTCCACTTCTGCGTCGGCGCGCCCCTTGCCCGGCTGGAACTGCAGATCGCGCTGCCGATCCTGTTCCGGCACCACCCGAACCTCACGCTGGCCGAACCTCCTGCTTACGCCGATGTCTACCATTTCCACGGCCTTCGCGAACTTCGCGTCCGATCCTGATTTGCTCTTTTCGCAAATACTCTCGGGGGTTTGGGGGTGAAACCCCCATCGCCGAGGAGGAGGCGAAGGCCGACGCCGAGACAACAGACTTGCGCGTCAGCGCTCAATTCGAAAACCGCCGGTCACAGGGGCAGGACGGTCGTCGACTTGATCTCTTCCATGCTCAGAAGCGCCGTCACGTTGTAGATCCGCACTTCGGAAATCAGTGCCTGGTAGAAGGTGTCGTAGGCCCGCGCGTTCTTCACCCGGACCTTCAGAATATAATCGATGTCGCCCGCCAGCCGGTGCGCCTCCAGTACCTCGGGCCGCTCGCGCAGGGCCTTCAGGAACCGCCGCTGCCACTCTGCCTCATGCTCGCTGGTGCGGATCAGGACGAAGAAGCAGGCCTCCAGTCCCAGCGCCTCGGGGTCGAGGATCGCGGTCGTCCGGGTGATCACCCCCTGCTCGCGCATCCGGCGGATCCGGTTCCACACCGGGGTCTTCGATGACCCCACTTTCCGCGCGATTTCGTCCAGGCTTTGCTCGGCATCCTGTTGCAGTTCGGACAGGATTTTCCGGTCCAGATCGTCCAGCGCGGCGGTCATTCCTGATTTTCCCCTTTTCGCGGAACAGTTATTTTTCGTGGCCGCAGTAT
Organism: Rhodobacterales bacterium; assembly: GCA_017303485.1. Classification (GTDB taxonomy): domain Bacteria; phylum Pseudomonadota; class Alphaproteobacteria; order Rhodobacterales; family Rhodobacteraceae; genus Tabrizicola. The sequence continues at coordinate 1,231 of JAFLCY010000018.1, read as the reverse complement.
CGGAACACACGTCCTTATCTGCAAGGCTCACTGGTCCCCGAGGGGGAAAATATTCTATATTGAACATAGAATTCTGACCCAGAGGGCCACCATGAGCCGCCGTTTCACCCCGAAGATCGTGACCGCGAACCGCCTGCGCGAAGGCGATGTCGTCTATCTCACCGCCGACGACCGCTGGTCCGCCCTTCACCAGGAGGCGGAACTGATCGAGGACGAGGCCCATGCCCAGCTGCGGCTCCTGCATGCTTCGGCGCAAAAGCTGCTTGTGGTCGGCGCCTATCTGGCCGATGCAAAGTCCGGCCCGAACGGCCCCGAACCGACCCATTTCCGCGAAGAGTTCCGCACCCGCGGACCCTCGAACTATCACCACGGCAAGCAAGCCGACCTCGCGAGCTGAGACGCATGTATTCCTATTCCGACTTCGACGAAGCCTTCGTCCGCAGCCGCGTCGCGCAGTTCACCAACCAGGTGGGCCGCCGCCTTGACGGCAGCCTGACGGAAGACGAGTTCCGCCCGCTGCGCCTGATGAACGGGCTCTACCTGCAACTGCACGCCTACATGCTGCGCGTGGCGATCCCCTATGGCTCCCTGAACCCCGGCCAGATGCGGCAACTCGCTTACATCGCCGACACATGGGACAAGGGCTACGGCCATTTCACCACCCGGCAGAACATCCAGTTCAACTGGCCGAAACTGCCCGACGTCCCCGCGATCCTTGGCGCGCTGGCCGATGTGGAAATGCACGCGATCCAGACCTCGGGCAACACGGTGCGCAACGTCACCGCCGACCATTTCGCCGGGGCCGCCGCGGACGAGATCGCCGATCCGCGGCCTTACGCCGAGCTGCTGCGTCAGTGGTCGATGGACCACCCGGAATTCCAGTTCCTGCCGCGCAAGTTCAAGATCGCCATCACCGGCAGCCCGCATGACCGTGCCGTGACCCGCGCGCATGACATCGGCCTGCGTATGGTCCGCAACGCCGCAGGTGAGCCCGGCTTCGAGGTCATCGTGGGCGGCGGCTTGGGCCGCACCCCGATGATCGGGATGACCGTGCGCGACTTCCTGCCGGAAGCCGACCTGTTGCCTTACGTCGAGGCGGTCCTGTCGGTCTACAACACGCTTGGCCGCCGCGACAACAAGTACAAGGCGCGGATCAAGATCACCCTGCACGAGACCGGCAAGGACGAGATCACCCGCATGGTCGAGGCCGACTTCGCCCGCCTGCGCCCCC
>JAFLCY010000182.1 GCA_017303485.1 Rhodobacterales bacterium | reverse complement strand
GGGGGTGACGGCGAGGACGGCCTTGCGCATCTCGGCGTATTTGGCGGCGTCGACGCGGTAGGTCTTGCCGGGCTGGCCGACGTTCTGGACCTCGATCTTCTCTGTCATCGGGCGGCTCCTTTTCGAACCATCCTGCGGGCCGGGGCAGGCGGTGGCAACCGGCTTTGCGGTCAAGGCGCGGTGATCGCGCTGTAACCCGCATTGGGATTCCCGCTCCTCGCGCTATATTCAGCGGCAGAGAAACGGAGGTCAGCATGTTCTTCACGCGCAAGTCGATGGAAATGGTCTCGCCGGACCGGGCGCTGCCGGGGCGGGCGGAGCCTTTGCCGACCGCCGAAACGCATTTCGTGACCGGCATTCCGCTCAAGTCCGCTGTCCCCGAGGGCATGGCCGAGGCGATGTTCGGCATGGGCTGTTTCTGGGGGGTGGAGCGCAAGTTCTGGCAGGTGCCGGGGGTCTGGCTGACCATGGTCGGCTATGCGGGCGGCTATACGCCGAACCCGACCTACAAGGAGACCTGCACGCAGGAGACCGGCCACAACGAGGTGGTGCGGGTGATCTATGATCTGGCGGTGATCAGCTATGAGGGTCTGTTGAAGCTGTTCTGGGAGGGGCACGACCCGACGCAGGGCATGCGGCAGGGCAATGATGTCGGCTCGACCTATCGGTCGGGGATCTACACCTATACGCCGGAGCAGATGGCGGCGGCGGAAGCCTCGAAGGCGGTCTATGCCAAGGCGCTGACGGCGGCGGGGCGGGGGGCGATCACGACAGAAATCCTGCCAGCGCCGGTGTTCTACTTCGCCGAGGATTACCACCAGCAGTATCTGGCGAAGAACCCCGGCGGTTACTGCGGCATCGGCGGGACGGGTGTGACCTGCCCGATCGGGACGGGCGTGCAGGCCTGACAACCCCGGCTTGACCGGGGCGGGGCCGGGGTCTATCCGGCCCCTGAACCCCGGAGAACGCCCATGCCCACCTATTCCGCCCTGACAACCCTGCCCGGCGAGGATGCCGCCCAAGCCCTGGCCGATGCCATGGAGCGGATGGTGCCGGAACCGACCGGGGTCGGTGTCTTCGAGATCGAGGACGGCTCGGGGCTGTGGGAGGTTGGGGGCTATTTCCTGGAGCCGCCGGATCAGGTGATGCTGGAAGTGCTGGCGACGGCCTTCGGGGCGAAGCCCTTCGCGCTGTCGGAACTGCCCGAAGTCGACTGGGTGGCGCATGTCCGGCGCGAGCTGTCGCCGGTGGACGCCGGGCGCTTCTTCGTCTTTGGCAGCCATGACGCCGACAAGGTGCCTGCGGGCCGGGTGCCCTTGCAGATCGAGGCGACGGTGGCCTTTGGCACCGGGCACCATGGCACGACGCTGGGCTGTCTTCTGGCCTTCGACCGGCTTTTGACGGCGGGCTGGCGGCCGGGGCGGGTGGCCGATGTCGGCTGCGGCACGGCGGTGCTGGCGATGGCGGCGGCGGCGACCTTGCCCGAGGCGCTGGTCATCGCGAGCGACATCGACCGGGTCGCGGTGGACGTGGCCGAGGCCAATGTCGCGATCAACGGGCTGGCGGGCCGGGTGGAGTGCATCGAGGCCGCCGGGCTTGATCATGCCCGGCTGCGGGCGCTGGCCCCCTATGATCTGATCTTCGCGAACATCCTGAAAGGCCCGCTGATCGAGCTTGCCCCCGCCATCGCGACTCACCTTGCAACCGGAGGTAGAGCTATCCTGTCGGGTTTACTCGCTGTGCAGGCAGATTCGGTCGCGGCGGCTTACGTAGCGTCAGGGTTAATCCTCAACAGTCGCGACGATATCGGTGAATGGTCGACACTGGTGCTACAAAGGTCCTGAAATTATGGACAATCCCCGGGGATGCTGCAGGTTAGGTGAAGGCAGGAAGGGGACGCCGCAATTTCGCCATATCTGTGCGGCAAAAATTTCTTGTCAGGGCTGCTAACCTGGGTGGGAATGATGTGGGTTGATCCGAACCTGAATGACTTTTACAGCCGCGTTTCGCGGATCGAGAAATCGCATGCCAAGGGCTACGGTTTCGAAGCGGCCGGTACGGTCGGGCGCAGGACCGCGGGTCGCGGCAGCCGTCGCCTGCTCAAGCTGGCGAAGCCGCTGGTGCTGGCCCTTGCGGTCGGTGTCGGCCTCAAGGGAGTGATCCACTATTTCGTGGGGGCACAGACCTATGAAAGCCGCGTCAGTGCGCTGGCGGCCGGTGACGGTTTCGATCCGGTTGGCGCCTGGCTGATGCATGCCGATCCCGCGACGCTGTGGCTGTCCGCGCAATTGCAGTCCGTTCTTCCCCGTTGATCCAAGACAGTTAAGTGGTGTCTTTTCATTGAAGAAGGGCCGCATCGTCTGATGCGGCCCTATTTCCGTTCCAGTGCGTCGTTCAGCTGATCGCGCGGCCGGTGAGGCCGCCGGCGGTTCAGCGACCGATGAATTCCAGGTCACCGCGGCACAGGCCGATATCGTCAAGCTCGCGATCCGAAAGCTTCGACAGTGCCTTGCGGGTGACGCGCGCATCGTTCCAGGCCGAGAACACCGCGACGGCGTTCGACAGCGAATTGATGGCACGGTAGGTGGTGATGGCGCCCAGGGGCGCCGGGCGGGTCGTCTCGACAGCGGCCATGGCGTTCATCCTTGTTTTCATTCTGCTCAAATGGAGGCCTATTCCTCCATGCCCTGCCAAATAGTCTTGCTGCAGGTGCAAAGCAAGGTAAGGAAAAGCATTGCCGCCATGCGCGGATTGCATGACGTGTGGCAAAATTTTGTCAAATTTTACAGGATGTTCTGGCGACGCCATCGGGTCGCGTCGGTTTTCTGATGCGTTCCGTCGTATTTTGCAAGTGCAAAATGCGCGGCCCCGGATGCGGGTGCTGCGGGAAAGCCATTGGCGGATGTTCCCTTTTCGTGCTAGCCCTTGTGGCAGGCAGGAAAACGGGGACAAAATGCGGGTCATCGGCATAGATCCGGGGCTGCGAAACCTGGGGTGGGGCGTGATCGACGTGGCGGGATCGCGGCTGAGCCATGTGGCGAACGGCATCTGTCATTCGGAAGGCGGCGATGGCGATCTGGCGGTGCGTCTCTTGAGCCTGCACGCGCAACTGACCGAGGTTCTGCGCCTCTGGCAGCCGGAAGCGGCGGCGGTGGAGCATACTTTCGTCAACAAGGATGCGGTGGCGACGCTGAAACTGGGGCAGGCGCGGGGCATCGCGCTGCTGGTTCCGGCGCAGTTCGGGCTGGCGGTCGGGGAATATGCGCCAAACGCGGTGAAGAAGACGGTGGTGGGCGTCGGCCACGCCGCCAAGGTGCAGGTCGATCACATGGTCAAGCTGCACCTGCCGGGGGTGAAGGTTGCGGGTGCCGATGCTGCGGATGCGCTGGCGGTGGCGATCTGCCATGCGCATCATGTGCAGTCGTCAGGACGGTTGCAGGCTGCACTGAGGGCGGCGGAATGATTGGCAGGATTTCCGGGCGCCTGGACTGGCGGGGTCCAGACCATGTGCTGATCGACGTGCGCGGGGTGGGCTATATCGTCCATGTCAGCGAACGGACGCTGGCGGGGATGCCGGGGCTGGGCGAGGCGGTGAGCCTTTATACCGACCTTCTGGTGCGGGAGGACCTGCTTCAACTGTTCGGGTTCCCGACCATGCTGGAGAAGGAGTGGCACAAGCTTCTGATGACCGTGCAGGGCGTGGGGGCGAAGGCCGCGATGGCGATCCTTGGCACGCTGGGGGCCGAGGGCGTTGGCCGAGCGATCACGCTGGGCGATGCACGGGCGGTGCAGGCGGCTCCCGGAGTGGGGCCGAAGCTGGCGCAGCGGGTGATCCTGGAGCTGAAGGCGAAGGCTCCGGGGGTGATGGCGGCGGGCGTGGGACTGTCGGCGAAGGCTGCGGCCGAGGATCTGGTGATCGAGGCTGATGCCGCGCCGGTGCGGAAGCCCGCGAAGGTGGATGAGGGAGCGTCCCGGCGGGCGGCGGCTTCGGCGGATGCACTCTCGGCGTTGGTGAACCTTGGGTATGGCCACGGCGACGCGGCCGAAGCGGTGGCGAGCGTGGCCGGGGAACAGCTCGAGGCGGATACTGCGGCGCTGATCCGGCAGGCCTTGAAACGGCTGGCACCGAAATGAGCGAGCCGAACCCCGACCTGCGCGGCGAGCGCTTGCCCGAAGACACCGACCGCGCGCTGCGGCCACAGATGCTGGGCGAGTTCATCGGCCAGGCCGAGGCGCGGGCCAATCTGGCCGTGTTCATCGAGAGCGCCCGGATGCGGGGCGAGGCGATGGACCATACGCTGTTCCATGGGCCCCCCGGTCTGGGCAAAACCACGCTGGCACAGATCATGGCGCGGGAGTTGGGGGTGGGGTTCCGGATGACCTCGGGGCCGGTGCTGGCGAAACCGGGGGATCTGGCGGCGATCCTGACCAATCTGGAGCCGCGCGATGTGCTGTTCATCGACGAGATCCACCGGCTGTCGCCGGTGGTCGAGGAGGTGCTGTATCCCGCGCTGGAGGATTTCGCGCTGGATCTGGTGATCGGCGAGGGGCCGGCTGCGCGGACGGTGCGGATCGATCTGCAACCCTTCACGCTGGTCGGGGCGACGACGCGGCTGGGGCTTTTGACGACCCCCTTGCGAGACCGGTTCGGGATTCCGACGCGGCTGGAGTTCTATTCCGAG
>JAFLCY010000181.1 GCA_017303485.1 Rhodobacterales bacterium | reverse complement strand
CGCCTTCTTGGCGGCGGGGGCGTCTTCGGTGGCTTTGGCGGGGGCCGGAGCCGGGGCGGGGGCGGGGGCCGGAGCAGCCTCGGCCTTGACGGCCGGGGCGGCGGCGGACGCCCCCTCGGTCACGATGGCGAGGCGGGCGTTGGCGGCCACGGTGGTGCCTTCGGGGGCGAGGATCTCGGCCAGCACGCCGGCGACGGGCGAGGGGACCTCGACCGAAACCTTGTCGGTTTCCAGTTCGCAGAGCATTTCATCCTGCTTCACGGCGTCGCCCGGCTTCTTGAACCAGGTGGACACGGTGGCCTCCGACACGGATTCGCCAAGGGCGGGCACCATAACGTCTGTCATTTGCTATCTCCGGTCTGCGATCAGTTGAGGCCCAGGGCCTGGGCAACGAGGGTTTGTTGTTCGAGCTTGTGGCGGGAGGCCAGGCCCGTGGCGGGCGAGGCCGAGGCCTTGCGGCCGGCATAGGTCATCCGCGTGGGTTTGCCGCGGAGCTTGGTCAGGACGGTCTCGACCTCGGGTTCGATGAAGGACCATGCGCCCTGGTTCTTGGGCTCTTCCTGGCACCAGATCACCTCGGCTTTCGGGAAGCGCGACAGTTCCTGGTTCAGCGACATGGTCGGCGTCGGGTAAAGCTGCTCGACCCGGAGGAGATAGACATCCTCCAGCCCCTGCGCGTCACGCTCGGCGAGAAGGTCGTAATAGACCTTGCCCGAGCAGAGGACGACGCGCTTGATCTTGTCGTCGGCCTTCAGCTTTTGCGTCGAATTGCCCTTCTGCGCATCGTCCCAGAGGACGCGGTGGAAGGTGGAGCCGTCGGTGAAGTCTTCCGCGCGGCTGATCGCCATCGGATGCCGCAGGAGCGACTTCGGCGTCATGAGGATCAGCGGCTTGCGGTAGGTCCGGTGCAGCTGGCGGCGCAGGATGTGGAAGTAGTTCGCCGGGGTGGTGCAGTTGGCGACGATCCAGTTGTCTTCGGCGCTGAGTTGCAGGAACCGCTCCAGACGGGCGGAGGAGTGTTCCGGCCCCTGGCCTTCATAGCCATGCGGCAGAAGCATCACGAGGCCCGACATCCGCAACCACTTCGATTCGCCCGAGTTGATGAACTGGTCGATCATGATCTGGGCGCCGTTGGCGAAGTCGCCGAACTGGGCCTCCCAGATCGTCAGGGCGTTCGGTTCGGCAAGGCTGTAGCCATACTCGAACCCGAGGACGGCATATTCCGACAGCATCGAGTCGATCACCTCATACCGCGCCTGGCCGGGGCGGATGTGGTTCAGCGGATAGTGGCGTTCCTCGGTGGTCTGGTCGACCCAGCCGGAATGGCGTTGGGAGAAGGTGCCGCGCGTGCAGTCCTGGCCCGAAAGCCGGACGGCGAAGCCTTCGGTCTGCAGCGAGCCGAAGGCCAGCGCCTCGGCGGTCGCCCAGTCGAAGCCTTGACCTTTTGCAAACATTTCCCGCTTGGCGTCGAGCTGGCGGACAACGGTTTTGTGCATATCGAACCCCTCCGGGATTCGGGTCAGCGCGGCCCCGACCTCGGCCAAGGTCTCGGCCTTGATCCAGGTCTCACCGCGCTGGTAGGTGTTCAGGTCCTTGGTCTGCAAGTTCTTCCAGCGGCCATCCAGCCAGTCGGCCTTGTTCGGCAGGAAGGCCTTGCCGGATTCGAATTCCTCGTTCAGCCGGGCCTGGAAGGCAGCCTTCATGTCCTCGATCTCGCCTTCGGGGATCAGCCCATCGGCGACCAGGCGGTCGGTGTAAAGCTGGAGCGTGGTCTTCTGCTTGCGGATGCGGGTGTACATCTGCGGGTTGGTGAACATCGGCTCGTCGCCTTCGTTGTGACCGAAGCGGCGGTAGCAGAAGATGTCGATGACCACGTCCTTGTGGAACTTCTGGCGGAATTCGGTCGCGACCTTGGCGGCATGGACCACGGCTTCGGGGTCGTCGCCGTTGACATGGAAGATCGGCGCCTCGACCATCAGGGCGATATCGGTCGGATAGGGCGAAGAGCGGCTGAAGGCAGGGGCGGTGGTGAAGCCGATCTGGTTGTTGACGATGATATGGATGCAGCCGCCGGTGCGGTGACCCTTGATGCCCGAGAGCTGGAGGCATTCGGCCACCACGCCCTGACCGGCAAAGGCCGCGTCGCCGTGCAGGAGGATCGGCAGGACGGCCACGCGTTCGGCCGCGTCGTTCAACTGGTCCTGCTTGGCGCGGACCTTGCCCAGCACCACCGGGTTCACCGCTTCGAGGTGCGAGGGGTTCGCGGTCAGGCTGAGGTGAACCTTGTTGCCGTCGAACTCCCGGTCCGAGGAGGCGCCAAGGTGGTACTTCACGTCGCCGGAGCCGTCCACGTCCTCGGGCTTGTAGGAACCGCCCTGGAATTCGTGGAAGATCGCCCGGTAGGGCTTTTGCAGCACGTTGGCGAGGATGTTCAGCCGGCCGCGGTGCGGCATGCCGATGATGATGTCCTTCACCCCAAGCGCGCCGCCGCGCTTGATGATCTGCTCCATCGCCGGAATGACCGATTCAGCGCCGTCGAGACCAAAGCGCTTGGTCCCCATGTATTTGACATGAAGGAATTTTTCGTAGCCTTCCGCCTCGACCAGCTTGTTCAGGATCGCCTTGCGGCCCTCGCGGGTGAAGGCGATTTCCTTGCCGTAGCCTTCGATCCGTTCCTTCAGCCAGGCGGCCTGTTCGGGGTCGGAGATGTGCATGTATTGCAGCGCGAAGGTGCCGCAATAGGTGCGCTTCACGATGTCGATGATCTCGCGCATCGAGGCATGGGTCAGGCCCAGAACATTGTCGATGAAGATCGGCCGGTCCATGTCGGCTTCGCTGAAACCGTAGGACGCGGGGTCAAGTTCGGGGTGAGAGCCATTCTCGGCCAGGGCCAGGGGATCGAGGTCGGCGGCGAGGTGGCCCCTGATCCGGTAGGCGCGGATGATCATCAGCGCCCGGATGCTGTCGAGGACAGCGCGTTGAATCTGGTCGTTGGAGAGCTGGACGCCCGCTTCGGCGGCCTTTGCGGCGATCTTTTCGCCCGCGGCCCGGGCCTCCCGCGCCGGAGGCGGCGCGGCCCATTCGCCGGTCAGCGCGGCGGTCAGGTCGTCGGCCGGTTGCGGCGGCCAGTCGGTACGGGCCCAGGACGGACCGGAGGCGGCGCGCTTGGCATCAACCTCGGTGTCGCCGAGGGCGCGGAAGAATTCGGCCCAAGCCGCATCGACCGAGTTCGGGTCGGTGGCGTACCGGGCCTGCAGCTGGTCGACATAGTCGGCATTGGCCCCGTCGAGGAACGAAGAGGCGTGGAACTGGGCGGTCGGGGATTGGTCAGTCATGCTCTTGCTCCATTCCACCGGCAATCACGGGCCGGTCGGGTCCTTCCGGACGTTTGGGGGAGCAGCGTCTCACCGAGGAAATCGCTGCTTAACACAGGTGTTTCAATATGGTAGGCGCCAATTGCACCATCCATCGCACCACTGCGAAATCTGCATTTCAAGTTGAACCCATGCCAATCAACAGCCTGCTGGTTCTTTCCGCCGAATTTCCGGCGCCGTGGCAGACCTATATCGTCGACCAGGGGCGCGATCTTGCTGCGCTTGGGGCGAAAGTGACCTATGTGTCGACGCGCCGCCCCAACCCGGAATACTTCTCCGAGGCGATCCTGGCCCGAGCCGGTGGCGCGTTCCAGACACTGTTCCCCCCCAGAGCGGGCGATCTTGGCTATCTCTTGCTGCACCCGGTCCAGGTGCTGCGGATGCTGCGCTACCTTTCCCGCGCAAGGGCGGGCGGCAGGAGAGGTCGGCTGCGGCGTCTCGCGCTGATCCCGTGTGTTGCGCGGTTGATCCGTCTGGCCCGGGCGCAGGACGCCGAGCTTGTCCATCTGCATTCCTTCGGCGACGCTGCCCATGTCGCAGCCATGGCCGAGCGCGCCTGCGCCTTGCCCTACAGCCTGACCCTGCACGGGCCGCCCTCGGTCTGGGGTGGCGATATCGCACTCAAGGGCGAAAACGCCCGGCATATCTTTGCGGTGACCCGCGCCTTGGCAGACGAGATTGCCGCCATATGCCCTGGCCGACCTGTCTCGGCGCTGTCGATGGGGATCGACATTGACCGTTTCCGCTGGGTTGAGCGGCCCGACCACAAGGCTGGCGCCCCCTGGACCCTGTGTACCATCGCCCGTCTGCATCCGAGCAAAGGACACGTACAAGTGCTGGAAGCTGTCCGCCATTTGCGGGACGAGGGCCATGACCTGCACTATCTCATCGCCGGTAACGGACCGGCCGAGGACGAAATCAGGGAGGAGATCAACCGTTTGCAGCTGGAGGATGCCGTCCAGATGCTGGGCCCGCTTTCGGGAGAGGAAGTGGCAGACCTGATGGGGCGTTGCGATATCAAGGTGCTGGCGAGCCGGTACAAGGGCGAGGCTGCTCCGGTCTCGGTCATGGAAGCCATGGCGACGGGCTTGCCGGTGATCTGCTCGCGCATTGGCGGGACGCCGGACATGATCGAAGACGGGAAAGAGGGCCTTCTTGTCCCGCCGGGCGATACCCTGGCGCTTGTCGACGCTTTGCGCCGGATGATCGAGACGCCCGGTCTGGCGGCCAGATTGCCTGTGGCGGCGCGGCAGAAAGCCGTCAGGGATTTCGCCTCGGCCAAGCTTACGGCGCGGGTCTATGCCCTGCTCGGCGGGGCTTGAGGCGAAGGATGCCGGTGCGGGGGGTTCCGCGCCGCTGACATCGGCAGGGCGGCCCCCTACCCGGGATTGACCGGCACGCAACGGTCGGGTCGGTCTGCCCCAGCCGATACCGAACTGATCCCGTTCCGGCCCCACGGACTTACCC
>JAFLCY010000180.1 GCA_017303485.1 Rhodobacterales bacterium | reverse complement strand
CCTCTACGCCATCGAAAAGCGCCGCCCGACCCTCGGCTATGCCGGCGAACTCATGGCCGGTGGCGGCGACAAGAAGAAGACCTACACCACCATTGCCGAGGACACGCAGATCCCGATCGTCTCGCGGACTTTCCTCGAAATGGCCGACGTTCCAGAAAAGACCCTCGGGGCCTATGTCTCTGTGATCCAGGGCTCCGGCCTCGAGCTCTGGAACGACCCAGCTGTCGACCGAGTGACATCAGCCAGCGATTTCGATTTCTCGACGTTTCGCGCCAAGCCGCAGAGCCTCTACATCGTCGTCCAGCCCGAGCATCTGAAAACCCTCGCACCCCTCGTGCGACTCCTCTTTGCGGATGCTATCGCTTCGCTCCAGCGCAAAGAGCCCGGGCCGGACGAGCCGCACGCGGTGATGTTTCTGATGGACGAGTTCGACCAACTCGGGCGGCAACCGCTAGTCCTCTCCTCCATCAAGACGATCCGCAGCTTCGGGGGGCGGTTCTTTATCATCTCCCAGACGATCCCGGGTTTGGACGACATCTACGGCGAGACCGGGCGGCGGTCGCTGCAGGGCGGCGCAGGTGTGCAGATCTACATGACGCCGCAGGATGATCGGACGGCCGATGTGCTCTCCAATGCCCTTGGGCGGTCTACCGTCACGGCGGTGACCGAAAGCCAGTCGCGCATCCGGGCGCTGGAAGACAGCGCCAACGTCAGTCGGCGGTCCGAGGAGCGGCCGCTGATTTCGGCGAACGAGTTGCTGCGGTTTCCGCTGGATGAGGTGTTGGTGCTGCCGGAAGGGCAGTATCCGATCCGGGCGCGCCACGTGCGGTATTATGAGGATCGGTGGTTTGGGCTGATTGATCGGGCAAGAAATTGCAAGTTCCTACCTGGTAAGCCCACGGTAACCGGACAATCACCTGCTTTGGTTCCAGCGAAACTGTCAATGCTTTCTGAGCCCGGCCAACTCAACGAATCGATAGTTCAGGCGGCGGCAGCGTTCTCTAGGCTTTCGCACGCAGCAAGAACGCAGCGGCTCAGTAGCAGACAAGCCTGACCGGGTTTAGCGTGGGGGCGCTCGGCTGGATCTACGATCCCGTTTAGGTCCCCACGCCTATCGGTATCTATTCGTGCGGGCCGGTCCCCGTCGCGATCATCAGGTGATGCGCCTGATGATGCATCCCAAGTGTCATCACACCGATGAACCCGAGGCTGTTGATCTTGATCGCATCGTCGCTTGTGCCTGACACCGTCAGAATCGCGCCAGCGGGGTCTTCCTCGGCAACCATCGTCCAGACGCTGGTGCCGTTCATGGTGGCCGCATGGGCCACGGCCATCCGGCGGATCGAGGCCTGGACCTCTGGATCGGGTGAGGTGACGGTGAAACGTGCGCCAGTCGGCGTCGGCGTCGCGGCCACTTCCGCGCGCAGAGTCACATTGTTCATGTCGATCAGATGCTGCCGGAGCGCCTCGATATCAACCTTTGACCAGTCGGTTGCGGGATCCGCATTCAGCACTTCGACGATCTGGGCGATGGCGGCAAAGGCGGATTGTCCGACCTCGGTCACGCCTGCCGGAGCCTCTGACGACATCGCCATCATCGCCGCGTGATTCATCTTGGAATGGTCCATCGGGGCGGCCTCTTGGGCCAATGCGGCGGTGGGCAGAAGAAGGGCAACTGCAAAGGTAGTCAGACGCATGGGATGATCCTGAATTGATGAGCCTTCACTTGTCGCAGATCCGGGGGGCTGGCATATGATAGAGATCATGTCATGCGATCACACCCGCTTGTTTAGCCTGCCATTGGCCACAGAACGCCGCCTGCAACCCGGTGAGGCGCTGTTCTTTGCGGGCGATCCTGTCCTACAGTTGGCGCTGATTACGGAAGGGCGGGTTCGTCTGCTGCGCCGAACGATGGATGGGACGGACGTCATTCTGCAAACGGCGGTGCCGGGTGATGTCCTTGCCGAAGCCTCGGCCTATTCCGCAACCTATCACTGCGGGGCCGAGGCGGCGGAACAGTCCATAGTTCGCCTGCTTCCAGTCGAGGCCTTCCGCAAGGCGCTGCGCGATGATCCAACGCTGGCCGAAGCCTGGGCCGCGCATCTGGCCCGGTCGGTTCAGGCCGCCCGGTTGCGCGCCGAAATTCGCACCCTGCGCAAGGTGTCGGAACGGGTCGATGCCTGGTTGGGCGAAGGCCGTGCATTGCCGGACAAAGGGCACTGGCAGGATCTCGCCGCAGAATTGGGAGTGACGCGCGAGGCGCTTTACCGCGAGCTTGCCCGGCGACGGTGACGCAGGGAAGTCATGTCCTTGCGAAAAGTGTCGGTCGGGACGGTGTCCTTATGTCTGGGCGTTCGCCTGGACGGCCCGCCCCTCTGCCCGCCATTCCGGCAAGCCGCCGTCAAGGCGCCGGGCGTAAAGCCCCTGCTGACGCAGAGCGGCGACCGCCTGATGGGCGTAGACGCAATAGGGGCCACGGCAATAGGCGACGATCTCTGCGGCAGGGTCGAATTGCCCCGCAAGCGTATCGAGATCGCTCAGGTCGATCTGTATGGCGCCTGGGATATGACCCATGGCGAATTCGTCTTTCGGCCTGATGTCCAGCACGGTGACCGAACCTTCCTGCAGCCGTTCCGCAAGTTCGGCGCGGGTGATCGCTTCGGACGGCTGACCCTCGGACAGGCACTGCAGGATTTCTTCCACCACCGACAGATTCTGCCGGGCGATGCGCGCCAGAAGGTCCATCAGCACCAGCGTCTTGTCATCCGTCAGCCGATAGATCACGGCCTTTCCCGCCCGACGGCTGGTGACCAGTCCCGCGCGGCGTAGTTGCTGGAGATGCTGCGAGCAATTGGCCACGGTCAGACCAACCTTATCTGCCAGCGCCTCGACACCCCGCTCGCCCTGCGCCAGTTGTTCCAGCAGCATCATCCGATGCGGCGCGCCAAGGGCGCGGGCGATCAGGGCGTATTCTTCCAGCAAAGCGAGTTTCGGCGTCATTGACAGGTGGGTCCTTCGAGCCTAGATCATTCAAGTATCTGCTTGAATGTAGCGAGTCGCGGCTGGACGATCAAGCCCGACCATGGCCGAAGTCCAAAGGAGTCCAAAGATGATCCTGCGTCAGTTTCTGCATTCCGACCCGGTTGCAGCCTCCTATCTGTTCGGCTGTGGCGGCAAGGCCTCGGCTGCCGTGGTCGATCCGGTCGGCGACATCGCACCCTACATCGAGGCCGCCAAGGCCCTGGGAGTGCGCATCCTATATGTGATCGACACCCATCTTCACGCAGACCATGTGTCTTCAGCTCGCGCATTGGCCGCAGCTTCTGGCGCCGAATATGTTTTGCACGCGGACGCGGCGGCGAAGTTTCCCTTCAAGGGCGTCCATGACGGCGAAGTGCTGGAACTCGGCAATGTCGTGGCGAAAGTCCTGCACACGCCTGGCCACACGCCCGAGCATATCTCCCTCTTGGTGACCGACCGTACCCGCGCTGCAGAGCCGTGGTTCGTGCTGACCGGACATACGCTGATGGTCGGCGATCTTGGACGCACCGAGCTTGCATCAAGTGCGGAAGATGGGGCAAGGGCGCTGTTCAAATCCATTCAGGTTCTGAAGGCACTGCCCGATTATCTGGAAGTGCTGCCCGGCGCTTATTCCGGTTCGGTTTGCGGGCGCAAGCTGAGCGGCAAGCCAAGCTCCAGCATCGGATTTGAATTACGCCACAACACCGCTTTCGGGATAAAGAACGAGGAGGAGTTCGTCCGGGTCATGACCGCCGACATTCCGCCCCCGCCGCCCGAGGCGGCACAGAACCGAGCGATCAACACCGGGCTGGTGGTTCCCGCATGACCCAGCCCGCAGCCTTCACCGGCGACAGTGCTGCAGATCTGACCCTTGGCATCCGCGAAAACCTGACCCAGTTCGTGCATCAGCTGATCCAGGTCCTGCTGGTTGGGTTCACGATCGGCATGATGCGTACCGTGGTTCCGGCGCTGGCCGAAAGCGAATTTGGCGTGGCCAAAGGATCGTTCCTGCTACTGACGGCCTTTGTCGTGGCTTTCGGCGTGGTGAAGGGCACGCTCAACTTCGTGGCCGGACGGCTATCCGAGCGGATCGGGCGCAAGCAGGTTCTCTTGCTGGGTTGGATTGCCGCCATCCCGATCCCGCTGATGATCTACTTCGCGCCAAGCTGGAGCTGGATCGTCGCGGCGACCGTGCTGCTGGGGGTCAATCAGGGCCTGTGCTGGTCGATGACGCAGACGGCAAAGCTGGATTTCACCCGGGCGGATCAGCGCGGGCTGACTTTGGGGCTGAACGAGTTCTCCGGCTACGTGGGTGTCGCGCTCGCCGGGATTATCACGGCCTATGCGGCCAGCGCCTTGGGACCAAGGCTGGGGCTGCTGATCTTCGGGGGCGTCGTGATCGGGCTGGCACTGGTTCTCACGTTGGTTTGGGTGAAGGATACGCTGCCCTTCGCTACGGCCGAGGCTGCGCGCCACCGGGCCAAGGCTGCGACCTCCTTTCGCCCGCGCTATCCCCAAGGCGTCTCCGAGACACCGAGCACCTGGGAGGTGTTTGCCCTGATGTCTTGGCGCGACCGCCGTCTGGCGGCGGTCTCGCAAGCCGGTCTGGTCGAGAAGTTCGTCGATGCGTTGGTCTGGGTGATGTTTCCGGTATTCCTGCGCGACCACGGTGTGAGCCTGCCGGACATCGGCTGGATCGTCAGCATGTATGGTTTCGTCTGGGGCGGCTCGCAGCTTTTCACCGGCCGGCTTTCCGACCGCATCGGGCGGTTCTGGCCGAATGTCCTTGGCATGTGGATCTGTGGCGCGGGGATTGCGCTTGTGGTGCTGGGCGAGGGCTTCGTCTGGTGGTCGGTCTCGGCCGCCA
>JAFLCY010000179.1 GCA_017303485.1 Rhodobacterales bacterium | reverse complement strand
AAGGGCAGACAGGACAGCTCGGGCGGCTCGATGCCCCGCTCGCGCATCCAGCGCCGCAGCTGGTTGGCGTTGATCCCGTTGGCCAGCGCCACACCGGCGACAGAGGCGCCGGGCTCACTACAGGCTTCGATCAGGGACTGCTTGAACGCCTCGGAGTGGGTGCGACGGGTACGGCGGGGCTGGGTGATGGTCATGGAAGTGTCCACTTCTAGTGCGTAGTGGACACTATGGTTAGCGAGCTAAGGAGCGGTGGAAAGGTGGGATCACCGGGCGCTTACCGATGACGCGGCCCTCGACGCCCTCAACCGCTTGTCTGCCGCCGGCCTGATCTCCGCCAAGCGGGGTCGCGGGCGCTTTGCGGTCGTCACCCTCCACCTCGACGACGAGGCGCCGCTCGCGGCGGCCTGACCCATAAGAAGAAGCCGGTGCAGGGTTCTCCTGCACCGGCTTCTTCTCTCGATCCGCTACCGCGTCAAACCGCTCCCGCCTGCCTTCGCCCAGCTTGATCCTGGCTCACGCACACCGCAGACCTCGTCAGGCCCGCTAAGAGCCTGTTAGCGGCGGTTCCGGCTGTTTGCCGCAACCGGCAGGCGTCAGAGCTCCCGCCTTCGCTTCCATATCATTCCTGTGATCCAGTCGGATCCTTTTGGCCCCGGTCGCCTTGTGGTGACCGGGGCCTTTCCCTGTCTACGCCGCCGATGCCCCGCTGCGTGGGCATCGGCCTTCTCCGGAGGTCTTCATGTCCGATCCCCTGATTTCGATCCGCAGCTTACCCACCGCGAGCCTGCTCGGGTTGCTGGTGGGCGACGTCGCCGCCGAGGCCCTGGCCGGGCGACCACTTGCCGAGCTCTTTCACCTCCACGCCCGTCAGACCGGCGTCTGCGAGCCCCCGGCGGACTATCGCGCGGTGCGCATCCTCGGCGCCGCCCGCGAGTTGCTGACCCGGGCGCTTGCGGAAGCCGTCGAACTCGGCGACTGCCTCGATAGCCCCCAGAAGGTCTGCGACCTGCTTCGCCTCCGTTTTGGCGACCTCCCCCACGAGGTCTTCGGGGTCGTGCTGCTCGACAGCCAGAACCGCGTGCTCGATGTGGTCGAACTCTTCCGCGGGACCCTGGCCCAGACTTCGGTCTATCCCCGCGAGGTGGTCAAGCTGTGCCTGGAGGCGAATGCCGCCGCGGTGATCCTCGTCCATAACCACCCGTCCGGCAGTCTCGAACCGAGTTCGGCAGACCTGGCGCTGACCGACACGCTGAAGAAGGCCCTGGCGCTGGTGGACGTGCGTGTGCTCGATCACTTCATCGTGGCGGGCACGGCCTCGCCCTTGTCGTTCGCCGAGCGCGGGCTGATCTGAATCCTGTTTCCCGTCGCGCCATCAGGTTCGCCTGATGGTGTGGTCACCGTGTTGTTGTTCCTGAGGAGTGCCTGTGTGTTTCCGTTCCTGCCTGCTGTGCTGGCGGCCCTGCCGACCGGCCCCGGCGCTGCCGTGGCCTTGCTGGCTGCTGCAGCCGCTTACGCGCTAACCCAGCGCGAGATCGACGCCCGCGTCGAGATCCGCTGATCCGTCGTTGTTCCTGTTCATGTCGCCCTCCTGGCCCGGTGGCCCGGAGGGCTTCTTTCTTTTGGAGGCCCCATGGCCAAGAAACCCGAGGTCGTATCGACGACCTATCACCGGCTGCTCGACTCCCGGGCGGCGACCCTTTCCGGTAGCTCCGCGATCCAGTACGCACTGCTGGCCGATCCCGACCATGCTCAAGTCTTTCTGCTGATCACCGCGGCGGAAGGCGGCGGCAACTTCAACCGGGAGGTGGTTGCCTTCGACGATCTGGAGGCGGCGGTGGATGCGGCACCGGCCGGCAAGCCCTTCGGCTCGAAGCAGCTCAAAGGGGCGTACCAGGGCCGCAGCAACAACAACGCGCCCTACGCCTGTGCGGCGCTGATCGCCCAGGGCCTGCTCGCCAAGGCGCCGGACGTGAAGTTCGGCCTTGTGAAGGCGGGGGACTGGGACGCCTGGCGGCTGCAGATGATGGCACTGCCGGGCGAACTCTTCGTGTTCCCGCCAGCCCCCGTCGAGGCGCCCACACCGACGACGGCAACATCCCCCGAACCGAAAGGCAAGAAGAAGGACAAGCGCGGCGGCAACCGCTTCATCCCGGTCGTCGAAGCGCCTGAAACCGACGAGGAGGTGTCCGATGCGAATCCTGCGTGATGCGGCCGACGTGGCGGCGCTGGACGACGCGGCGCTGCGTGCGCTGATCGAGCGGCGTCTCGACGAGCGGGAGATCGGCGAGGACTTCGATGCCGAGCTGCACGGGGCCTTCGTCGTGATGGTCCCGGGCGATGGCCTCGCCGAGGTGGAGGCCGCCGTCGGCATCCCGCTGCTCGTCAATCCGGTGACCCGCATCCCCTACGGCGATCCGGCCTTCAGCCCGATCTTCGAGTACGCCGGGCGGCATGCCCGCTTCTACGAGCTGGTCTTCGTGCCCGGCGGGGGCGATGACGGCGTAACGCTGTTCGTCCCCCGTCACCCGGATGTGGAGCCGCGCCTCCTGGCGCTGTGCGCCGAGTATGCCGTCACCGAGCCGGTGGCGGTCTAGCCGCGGGGTGTTTCCGCCCCTAATGACCACGCCCATCTTGCTGCCTTTGCCCCCTGACGCCCGATGCGAAGACCGCATCGGGCGCTTTGCTTTGTGGAGAACCCTATGAACCGAGCCACACGTCTGCGCTTCAGCCCCGGCGAGATCGTTGCGACCCGCGGCGCCGACGCCCTGCTACGCGAGCAGAACCTTCACCCGGTCCAGTTGCTGGCCCGCCACCTCGCCGGCGACTGGGGCGAAGTGGGTGCCGAGGATGCCCAGGCCAACGAAGCAGCGCTCCAGACCGGTGCGCGGCTGCTGTCGGTCTATACCGTCGCCGGGGTCAAGCTCTTCGTGATCACCGAGGCCGAGCCCCGGGCGGCGACGACGATCCTCCTGGCGGACGAGTATTGAGCGCCATGATCCCGCCTGATCATCCCGTCCCGCTCGATGCGGGCGTGGCGCGGCTCGTGGCGATGCTGGACGAGGACCGCTACGAGTTCTTCGCCGAGCGAGCCGGCGTGCTGGAGTTTGACGCCCGCATGGCCCGCATCGACGCCGAACGGCAAGCCTTGATTCAAACCCTGGCGCGTTATGGCTTCCCCGGGCAATCCCAGGTCCGCCTGCTGCAGGTCGGGGTCGATGGCGGGACCCAATGGGTACTGGCCGCGGATGAACTCAATGCCCGCCAACGGCTCGCGGGGCTCGGCGTCACCGAGGTGCGCTCCGTCGATCTGGCCGACGTGCTGCATCGCCAGTTTGGCGATCTGGCGTGGCTCGCCACGTCGCCGTAAGACCGTCCGGCCACCCAGCCAGAAACACCGGCAAGGGACCGGCGAGCGCCGGCCCACGCTGTCCCCACCCTCGCGCCTGTCCCCTCGCTTCAGCCTCGCCAAGCTCCTATCGCACCGCCACGTGATCCTGGCGGCGGCGTGCGTCGGACTTGAGAGACTGAGTGCGTCCGCGGCGGGCAGGCGTGGGGCACTTCTTCCATTGCTTCTTTCGATCGAGGAGATTCGACGATGAACCGCGTCACGCGATTCCGATTTACTGTCCGTGCCATCGAGCAGTTGCAGGCCTGCCCCCTTGATGCACCCGGCAAAGGCTATGAGGTGAGCGATACCGAGATTCCGGGCCTGCGCCTGTCGGTGTCGAAAGGCTCGGGGCGCAAGGCCTTCTGGCTGCGCTACACGTACAGGGGCACCAAGCGGGCGATGCGCCTGGGCGGGTTTCCCGCGACGTCCCTCGCCGATGCCCGCCGCCTCGCCCTTGAAGCCCGGGGGCAGCTGGACCGAGGCATCGATCCGCAGGAAGGGCGCGACCTGGAGCGCAGTTCGCCAACCCTTGCAAACTTCGCGAAGGCTTATCTGGAGGACTACGCGAAGGTGCATAAGCGCAGCTGGCGCGACGACCAGAGCAAGCTGGACCTCCACGTGATTCCGTTCTTCGGTGCCGAGCGCCGCCTATGCGACATCCAGCGCCGGGACATCGAGCGCTTCATCGGCGCGGTGCGCAAGACCCACTCCCCGGCGACGGCGAACCGCTTCTTGTCCTTGCTCTCGGCGATGATGCGGCGCGGGGTGACACTCGGCGTCCTGCCGGACAATCCGTGCCGCGGGATTCCCCGCTTCCGGGAGAACTCGGGCAAGAGCCGGTATCTGAGCCTGGAGGAGGTCGGGCGGCTGGTGGTGGCGATGGACAAGGACCCGGCGCCGTCGGTGATGGCGGCGCTGCGCTTCATGCTGCTGACGGGATGCCGACGCAGCAATGCCCTCAAGGCACGCTGGGAGCACATGGACCTCACGCGGCGGATCTGGTTCATGCCGATGACAAAGTCAGGCAAGCCGCAGTACTCACCCCTGTCGGACGAGTGCATCGCGCTGCTGGGCCGGCTTAAGAGCCGGCAGGCGAGTCCATGGGTGTTTCCGTCGCCGACGGATTCGACGAAGCCCTTGCGGGACCCGAGGAAGGCCTTTGCGCGGGTGCTGGCGGCGGCAGGTATCCAGGGGCATGTACGCCTTCACGACATCCGTCATACACATGCAGCATTGGCCGTGAGCCACGCGGGACAGACACTCTTCACGGTGCAAAAATTACTTCATCATGCCAGCCCCCAGACGACCATGATCTATAGCCACATAGCTAATTCGACCCTGGCCCAGGCGTCCCAGGCGGTCTCGGACGTAATCACGCGGGCAACGCAGGCGGCGAAGGGGGGCGATGTGGCACCGGCGTCTGAAGAGGCGTCACTGGCCCGTTGAAGGATCGCCCGCTTGCTCGCCCTCGAAGGGTGGCAGGCGGGTGATCTTTTTTTTGG
>JAFLCY010000178.1 GCA_017303485.1 Rhodobacterales bacterium | reverse complement strand
CCCGTGCTCGACACCGACGAGATCCTGGCCGGCATCCGCGACTGGGTGGAGATCGAAAGCCCCACCACCGACGCCGCCGCGGTGAACCGCATGGTCGACAAGGTCGCCGCCGACTACGCCGCGATCGGCGCGAAGTTGGAGCGCATCCCCGGCCGCGACGGCTTCGCCGACCACCTGCTGGTCACCTCCCCCTGGGGCGGCGACGGGCCGGGCATCCTGGTGCTGAGCCATCTCGACACCGTCCACGACATCGGCACCCTGGCGACGAAGCTGCCCTTCCGGGTCGAGGGCGACATCGCCTACGGGCCGGGCATCTACGACATGAAGGGCGGCGCCCACCTCGCCTTCGCCGCCATGCGCCACCTCGTGCGCCTGGGCCGCGAGACCACGCTGCCGATCCGCCACCTCTACGTGTCCGAGGAGGAGGTGGGCAGCCCGACCTCGCGCGAACACATCCTCCGCGAGGCGCGGCGCGCCAAATACGTGCTGGTCACCGAACCGGCGCGCGAGGGCGGGCGCATCGTCACCGCGCGCAAGGGCACCGCCCGCTTCGACCTGCACATCAAGGGCCGGCCGGCCCATTCCGGCGCCCGGCACGAGGACGGGCGCAGCGCGATCAAGGAACTCGCCCGCCAGATCCTCGACCTCGAGGCGATGACCGACTATGCCACCGGCGTCACCGTCAATGTCGGCGTCGTCGCCGGCGGCACCCGCGCGAACGTGGTGGCGGAGGAGGCGCGCGCCGAGATCGACATGCGCGTGCCCAACCCCGAGATCGGCGACGCCGCGGTGGCCCGCGTGCTGGCGATCAAGGCCCACGACCCGGATGTCACCCTCACCGTCACCGGCGGCCTGAACCGCCCGGGCTACGAGAAGGGTGCGGCGATCGAGGCGCTGTTCCAGCAGGCACGGCGCATCGCCGCCGGCATCGGCTTCGACCTGCGCGACCGCGAGACCGGCGGCGGCAGCGACGGCAACTTCACCGCCGCCCTCGCGCCGACGCTCGACGGGCTCGGGGTCGACGGCAAGGGCGGCCACACCGACTACGAACAGCTCTACGTCTCCTCCCTGGTGCCGCGCGCGCGGCTGATGCTCGGCCTGTTCGAGGAACTGGCATGACCGGCGTCGGCACCCGCGACCAGGCGATCGCCGCCGCCCATGCGCTGTGGGACGGCGGCGCCTATCTCCACCGGCTGCGCGCCCTGGTCGCGGCGTTGGCCTTGCCCATGCCGCATGCCCGCGCACCCGAACTGGCGCTGTCTTCCCCGGCCTGATAGGATTGCGGCATGGGCCGCCTCTTACTCCTCGCAATCCTGGGCTCCATCGTGCTGCGGGTCCTGACCGGTCGGTGGCCGTGGGACTGGTGGCGCGCATCGGAACTTTCACAGGACGAAGCACAGGCACGAGCCTTGCTCGGCGTTGACCGATTGGCAACCCGCGATGAGATAAGCGAAGCGCATCGCCGATTGCTGATGCGGGTCCATCCCGATCGCGGCGGCAGCAATGAAGCGGTTCACCAGGCCACCCGGGCCCGGGATCTGCTGCTGGCGCGGCTGACGCGGCGCGAAATGGAGAAGACATGACGCATCAGTTTCATCCCACAGTCCTGCGTGAATACGATATCCGCGGGATCATCGGCGAAACCCTGGGCGAGGCGGATGCCTATGCCATTGGCCGTGGTTTCGCGACACTGCTGGGCCGTGCTGGCGGAGCCCGCGTCGCGGTCGGCTATGATGGCCGTCTAAGCTCGCCTGTGCTTGAGGCGGCCTTGGTCAAGGGCATTAACGATGCCGGTCTGGATGCTGTCCGGATTGGCATGGGCCCAACCCCGATGCTTTACTACGCAGAAGCGTCAGCCGAAGATGTGCAAGGCGGCATTCAGATAACTGGCAGCCACAATCCCGCCAACTACAACGGCTTCAAGATGGTATTTCAAGGGCGTCCGTTTTTTGGCGAGGACATCCAGCTCCTTGGCCAGATGGCCGCAGCCGGGGACTGGGCCGCGGGTCAGGGGCGGCACGAACAGCGAGACGTGCTGGACGCTTATCTCACCCGAATGATCGAGGGGCTGGCAGGGCTCGATCCCGCCATCTTGTCCAGGCTCAGAATCGGCTGGGATGCCGGCAATGGCGCTGCCGGGCCGGCACTGGAACGTCTCACACGGCTGATTCCTGGCGAACATCACCTGCTCTTCACTGATGTGGATGGGAACTTTCCGAACCATCATCCGGACCCCACCGAGGAGAAGAATCTGGCTGATCTGAAGGCGCTGGTCGCCGCCAAGAAGCTCGACTTCGGGATTGCTTTTGACGGTGACGGGGATCGCATCGGTGCGATCGACGGTACGGGGCGGGTGATCTGGGGTGATCAGTTGCTGATGATCTATGCCGAAGATCTCCTGCAAATGCTGCCGGGGGCGCCGATTATCGCTGATGTGAAGGCCAGCCGTGCCTTATTCGACCGGGTCACTCAGTTGGGTGGAAGGCCGACTATGTGGAAAACCGGGCACAGCCTGATTAAATCCAAAATGAAGGAGATTGGCGCGCCGCTGGCCGGCGAGATGAGCGGCCACGTATTCTTCGCACACCAGTATTACGGCTTTGATGATGCGCTTTATGCCGCGGTTCGTCTGATTGCCGCTTCGGTGCGACTGGGCCGGTCTGTGACTACCCTGCGCGGTGAGATGCCTGCCCTTGTCAATACGCCCGAACTGCGCTTTCAGGTCGATGAGAGCCGCAAGTTCGCGGTGGTTGATGAGGTCAAGCAAAGGTTGTCCGCCGCCGGGGCCGATGTGGATGCCACCGACGGGGTTCGGGTTTCAACCGATGATGGCTGGTGGTTGCTGCGTGCTTCCAACACGCAGGACGTCCTTGTCGCCCGTGCCGAAAGCAGCGACCAGGGCGGTCTCGATCGACTGATGGCGCAGATCGACGCCCAGCTCGCGGCCAGCGGGCTGGAGCGCGGCCCGCTGGCGGCACATTAGGGGGCGCGGCCAGTGCGTCGAGGCCGCGGGTCAGTACGCGTTCTGGCGGCCCGCACGGGGTATGCTTGGCTTCAACGGGCCTTGGGGGATTGAGCGACCCCGGAAGGAAGCGCTTGGCGATAGCGACGCCAGGCCCCATCTTGTCGCGTGATGTTGGCTGCCCTTCCCACGGAGCTTGATGACTGGTTTCGCGGTCGCGGCTGGCGGCTGCGGCGACACCAGGCAGAGATGCTGGAGGTGGCGCGGCGGGGCCAGCACGCCCTGCTGCTTGCTGATACCGGCGCTGGCAAGACTTTGGGTGGGTTCCTTCCGACACTGGCCGATTTCTGTCCGTCCTGGTTGAATGGCAAGCCGCCACCTGACGGGCTGCACACGCTGTACGTCTCGCCGCTGAAAGCACTGGCGCACGACGTGCAGCGCAACCTGCTGACCCCGGTGGCAGAGCTCGATCTGCCATTGCGGGTCGAGGTGCGGAGCGGAGATACACCATCTGACCGTAAGGCGCGGCAGCGGGCCAACCCGCCACACGTGCTGCTTACCACGCCTGAATCGCTGTCGCTGCTGCTGTCTTATCCGGAGGCTGCGACCCTGTTTGCCGGGCTGAGGCGAGTGGTTGTCGACGAGATTCATGCCTTCGCGCCAACCAAGCGGGGGGAATTGCTGGCGCTATCATTGGCGCGGTTGCAGGCGTTTTGCCCGGATCTGCAACGGGTAGGCCTGTCGGCCACACTGGCCGATGCGAAGGCTTTTGCCGAGTGGCTAGCACCCCACGGCGCAGCCGACCGGGTTGCGATAGTAGCAGGTGAGCAGGGTGCGCCGCCCGAACTTTCAATCCTGCTGCCGGATGAAGCACGCGTGCCGTGGGGCGGACATGCGGCGGCTTGGGCCGTACCGCAGCTCTATGCCGCGATCCGGGATAACCGCACCACATTGGTATTCTGCAATACGCGGTTTCTGGCCGAATTCATCTTCCAGAAGCTGTGGGAGGCAAACGAAGATCTCTTGCCGATTGGGATCCATCACGGATCGCTGTCCAGGGAGGCGCGGCGCAAGGTTGAAGCTGCGATGGCGCGCGGCGAACTTCGAGCATTGGTAGCGACGGCCAGCCTTGATCTGGGCGTCGACTGGGGTGACATCGACCTGGTTGTGCAAATGGGCGCCCCCAAGGGCTCATCCCGGTTGTTGCAGCGGATCGGTCGAGCCAATCACCGGCTCGATATGCCTAGCCGCGCCTTGCTCGCTCCGGGCAATCGGTTTGAGTTTCTTGAAGCCTTTGCTGCCGAGGAAGCCGTCGAGCAGGGCCAGCGCGATGGCGAGACCTTCCGATCCGGCAGTCTTGATGTTCTGGCCCAGCACGTCATGGCCTGCGCTTGCTCGGGGCCGTTCGACGAGCAAGCTTTGTTTGCCGAAGTGAGGAGCGCTTCGCCCTATGCCTGGCTTGACGAGATTGTCTGGCAACGGATCGTGGAGTTTGTTGCAACCGGGGGCTATGCGCTGCGTGCCTACGACCGGTTCAGACGGATTACGAAGGGCCGTGACGGCCTGTGGCGCTTGACTCACCCCGAACACGCGGCACGATTTCGTCTCAATGCCGGAATCATCATCGATAGCGAGATGGTTGAGGTGCGGTTTCGCAACGGTCGTTCGCTCGGCCGAGTCGAAGAAGGCTTCGCCGCCGCCTTGCGTCCGGGAGCCACGATCCGTTTTGCCGGGCTTGATCTTGAGGTTGAGGCGATGCGCGAGACGGAGCTGCTGGTTCGCGCCGCCAAGAAGCCGGGCCAGATTCCCAGCTACATGGGCCAGCGCATGCCCTTGACGACTCACTTGGCTGGCCGCGTGCAAGCGCTACTGGCTGATCGGGCTGGCTGGTCCCGGTTCCCGGATGACGTGCGCGAATGGCTGGAGGTTCAGGATTTCAGGTCCGAATTGCCCGGGCCCGATCGCCTGCTGGTCGAAAGTTTCCCGCATGAGGGCAAATTCTACACGGTGTTCTACTGTTTTGAAGGCTGGCCAGCGCATCAATCGCTTGGCATGCTGATCACGCGGCGGATGGAACAGCGCGGACTG
>JAFLCY010000177.1 GCA_017303485.1 Rhodobacterales bacterium | reverse complement strand
GCGCGCTGGAAGCCGGCCTCATGGCCTGCGAAGGCCGCCCGCTCCTGAACTCGGTGACGGGTGAGGAAGAGCGGCTGGAACTCGTCCTGCCGCTGGTCAAGAAATACAACGTTCCGGTCGTCGCGATCTCCAACGACGACACCGGCATCAGCCAGGACCCGGACGTCCGCTTCGCGGTGGCCAAGAAGATCGTCGAACGCGCCGCAGACCATGGCATCCCCGCGCATGACATCGTGGTCGACCCGCTGGTGATGCCGGTGGGCGCGATGGGCTCGGCGGGCCAGCAGGTTTTCGCCCTTGTCCGCCGCCTGCGCGAGGAGCTGGGCGTCAACACCACCTGCGGCGCCTCGAACATCTCCTTCGGCCTGCCGCACCGCCATGGCATCAACGGCGCCTTCCTGCCCATGGCCATCGGCGCGGGCATGACTTCCGCCATCATGAACCCGGTCCGCCAGCAGGAGATGGAGGCGATCCGCGCCGCCAACTTCCTGATGAACCACGACTCGAATGGCGGCGAATGGATCCGCTTCGCCAAGGTTCTGGAAGCCGTCGAAGGCGGCCTCAGCTTCGCCGACGCCTCCGCCGCCGCAAGCCAGGCAGCGGGCGGTCGCCGTGGCGGCCGTCGCGGCCGGGCATAGGGTCAACAGGGCGCTCCCTTCCCGAAGGGGGCGCCTGACCAACCCATTTTCTGTCCCCAAATATCCCCGCCGGAGGCGCGCCGAGCGGTTTTGCGTCCTTCACGCAAAACCGCGAGACAAAAGGCCTTCGCGCGGAACGCGCTCCTTATCACAACCGCCCCAACCCGCGCGGCGCTCACCTTTGCGTCACAACCGGCCTGAGCCGATTGAACCGGCAGCCGAAGCTTGGCACCCTTCTGCCATGTGCCACGGATGCGCCCCGATGAAGCTTGCCCTCCTTGCACTCGTGTTCGTCGCGGCGCTCCCCGGCACGGCCCTGCGGGCGCAAACCCTCATCGATCCAACCAGTGCCTATGAGACCGGCATTGAAATCGCTGCCACGGCCCTTGCCAACGCCCTCGTCGCCTCCCGCGATGCCGCCTGGTCGCAGGGCACGGAGCCGATGCCCCCGCAGATCCGCGAGGCGCTCCTGAACTGGTATCCCGCCGACCTTCTCGACAGTATTGAATACCGCACCGGCGTGGCCGAGGACGCCACGCTCCAGTCCCTCGCGATGCGCTACAGCGATGCGACCGCCGTGACCGCCATCGACACGATCATCTTCCATGACGCCTTGGATGCGCAGACCAACATCGCACTCTGGGGCCACGAAGTGAAACACGTCGAACAATTCCGCCGCTGGGGCCTGATGGGATTCGCCCGTGCCTACGTCCGCGATCACGCGGCGGTCGAAGCCGAAGCCTACGCCATCGGCGCCGAGATCAAGGCCCGATATGGCGGTGGCTGACCGCCCGACCAAAGGTTGAGGCCGCCCTAAATCCTTCAAACACCCATAGAAATCACTCACGTCACAATCGCGCCCGCGCGTGGGCACCTATCCCGCCACCGCGCGCAGACTGGCTGCCCTGGCAGGCGGAACCTTGTCCACCTCGACACAGGTGAAGACATGCAGCGTGTCCAGTTCCCGGTCCACCACCGCGTGATCCGACACCCAGCCCCCCATCCCCAGATAGGTCCGCAGCAGCGGCGGCAACCCGGCGAGCGAGGCCTTCCGGTCCGTCACCGGCCCGGCCAGCCGGGGATAGTCCACCACCTCCTCCGCCTTCCGGCCCGGCAGATGTTCAGGAGGCCCGATGAACCCTTCCGCCAAGAGGGCCAGCCCCGCCCGGTGTGTCTCCCACCCCGCGCCGCGAAAGCTTGAGCAGCCCACGATCAGCCCTGCCTGCCCCTCATCCACGATCCGCGTCATCGCCCCCCAGGCCAGCCGCAGCACATCCGGATGCACCCCGCCGGGGGCAAGACAGAACCGGCCCATCTCGGCGACCGGCCGCGCGTAGCCCACGAACGGACCCACATCATAGAACCGCGCCGCATAGCCCTGCGCCAACCCCGCCCCCCAGCCGAAGAGCATTACCCGGAAATAGCCCAGCATGCCCGCCGGCCCCTCGACCATCACATGCGCCGACAAGGCATCCTGCGTATCCTCCTCCGACCCCGTCGCCCGGGGAAAGGCGGAGCGGCGGAAATCCATCACCCGGCCCATATCGGCCGCGCCCTGCGCCAGACGCGCCACCATTCCGCCCTTGCTCAGTGGCTCCACGCTCTTTTCCCCCACCCTGTCTCACACTATCTATCGCATAACCGAACGGAGACACAGCATGGACAAGATCGAAAAGACCGATGCCGAATGGCGGGCCCAGCTTTCGGACAGCGCCTACCGGGTGACGCGCCAGCATGGAACGGAACGGGCCTTCTCGCATCCCGGTTTCCCCAAGGACGCGGGCACATTCCACTGCGTTGGCTGTGGCGCGCCCCTGTTCGACCAGGAGGACAAGTTCGACTCGGGCTGTGGCTGGCCCAGCTTTACGGCGCCGATAGCGCCCGACGCGGTGGAAGAGCAGGAGGACCGCAGCCATTTCATGACCCGAACCGAAGTCCACTGCCCGCGCTGCGCCGCGCATCTGGGCCATGTCTTCCCCGATGGCCCGCGCGATCGGGGCGGCCTGCGCTACTGTATCAATGGCGTCGCCCTGACCTTCGACCCGAAGGGTTGAAGACCTAGCCCCGTCCGAGGAAGTTGCCCGCGTCGATGCGGCCGAAATTGCCCAGGATCTGCTGGATGAAGGACAGGCCCTTCACGTTGGTTTCGGTAACCCGGCGCGAGATTTCGACCACGCGGCCATCCTCCAGCCCGTAGCGGGCGATGTTTTCCACCGTGCCCGCCTCGTTGAAGGTGATGGCCAGAACCTGCCGGTCGATCTCTTGCGGCTGGCGCGGTCCGAACTCCTTGTAGCGGCTCTGGACATAGAACCAGCCAACATCGTTCAGAAGACCCGAGGTCGACGGGCGCCCGATCTTCTGGCCGACCGAGTCGCGCGTGTCCTTGCCAACCTCGACGAGGGCGAGTTCTTCCTCGGTCGGCACATAGCCGTGGTTGCGGTAGACCGGCGAGCAGGCCGCGACCGAAGCGATCAGTGCCAGCACCAGCCATTGCTTGCGCGACACCTGACGGGCCGCCAGGACCGTCCGCGCCAACCGGAAATCTGCCATGCCTGCCCTCACGTCCCGCTGATGCGCCATCTGCCGAAGCGGGTTCTTCAAAACCCTTGCCGTTCGGGATATCAGACTAACAGCCCCTTGCACAAGAATGGAACGCCGCACCCACCGTCGGGGCGGCCGATCCCCGGAAAGCCCCAGATGACCGATCCTGCCTCCCCGCGCCCTACCCGTTTTCGCACCGGCGGTCTCAGCCCGCGCAAGCCGACCCGTTTCAGCTATCGTCCCGACCAGCAGGAACGGGCGGCGCTGGCGGATGATCTCGGGCTCATCGCGCTCCATGCGCTCGACCTGACCGGCGAGGTCCGCCCGGTGGGCCGCGACGAACTTTTGCTTGAGGCCATGCTGACTGCAACGGCCGACCAGGCCTGCAGCATCACGCTGGCCCCGGTCCCCGCCAAGGTCAGCGAACCCGTCCGCCGCCGCTATGTCGCAGGGTTGGCCACGCCAGAGGGCGAAGAGACGGAAATGCCGGAAGACGACAGCCTGGAGCCGATGCCCGAAGTGATCGACCTGGCCGAGATTGCCGCCGAGGCCCTGGCGTTGGCCCTGCCGCTCTACCCGCGGGCTCCGGGGGCGGAGTTCGCGCAGCTGCTGCATGCGGGCGATGGGGTAGCGCCCCTGTCCGACGCAGATCTGAAGCCTTTCGCCGGCCTTCAGGGCCTTGCGGCCAGGCTTGCGGGCAAGGGTGAACCGGGCCCGGACGACGATGCGTGAGCCCCCGCGCATGCCCGTGTTGCGGCTGCGAAAAGGGGCTTGCGCCGACCGGAAATCCGAGTATGTTCCGCGCCTCATTCAAGCTGTGAAGCAGCATCCGTAATCTATTGCCCGAGGGGGCAGGTACGGGGCTGAATCGCAAAGGAAATCCGGGGCATGTCCCCACTGCCCAAAGGTTGAGACATGGCTGTCCCGCAGAACCGCACCACGAAATCCCGCCGCAACATGCGCCGCGCGCATGATGCCCTGGTCGCCGCCAACCCGAACGATTGCCCGAACTGCGGTGAGCTGAAGCGCCCGCACCATGTGTGCAGCGCCTGCGGCCACTACGATTCGCGCGAAGTCGTCTCGATGGCGCGCGAAGTCGACGTCGACGAGGACGCGGCGTAAGCCACGCCTCGCGCGATTGACCCATGGCCACCGGACCCGAGTCTGCGTCTGCCACGGCTTCCGAGCGCGTCGTCATTTCAGTTGACGCCATGGGTGGCGATCGCGGGCCGGCAGCCGTCGTTGCCGGCCTGGTCGATTCGATCACCCAGCATCCCCGGCTGGACGTGATCCTGCATGGCGACGAGGCCATGCTTCGCCCGCTCCTCGCCCGCCACCCCCAGCTCGCCTCCCGCGTCACACTGCGCCACGCAGAGCGTGTGGTGACGATGGAGGACAAGCCTGCGCAGGTCATGCGTCATGGGCAGGGCACGTCGATGTGGTCGACCATCGACGCGGTGAAGGACGGCGAGGCGGCGGCGGCGGTGTCCTGCGGCAATACCGGCGCGCTGATGGCGGTGTCGATGCTGCGGCTGCGCAAGCTGCCCGGGCTGAACCGACCGGCGATTGCCAGCCTCTTTCCGACGCCCACCGCCGGCAAGCTGAACGTCATGCTGGACATGGGCGCCGATGTGAAAGCGGACCCGACGGATCTGCTGCAATTCGCTTTCATGGGTGCCTCTTACGCCCGCAACGGTCTGGCGATCTCCCGTCCCCGCGTCGGGCTCCTGAACGTCGGCACTGAAGAACATAAGGGCCGCGCCGAACTGCAAGAGGCGAATGCGCTTCTCTCCCGCAGCGCCGAAGTCGGCAGTTTCGACTATGTCGGCTTCGTCGAAGGCACCGACATCCTGTCGGATCGCGTCGATGTGATCGTGACTGACGGCTTCACCGGCAATGTCGCGTTGAAG
>JAFLCY010000176.1 GCA_017303485.1 Rhodobacterales bacterium | reverse complement strand
GGCCAAGCTTACGGCGCGGGTCTATGCCCTGCTCGGCGGGGCTTGAGGCGAAGGATGCCGGTGCGGGGGTTCCGCGCCGCTGACATCGGCAGGGCGGCCCCCTACCCGGGATTGACCGGCACGCAACGGTCGGGTCGGTCTGCCCCAGCCGATACCGAACTGATCCCGTTCCGGCCCCACGGACTTACCCCTTGATCGCCTTCAACACCGCTTCGCCCAGACCCGCGGGGCTGTCGGCCACCACGATCCCGGCGCGCTTCATCGCCTCGATCTTCGAGGCAGCGTCGCCCTTGCCGCCCGCGACGATGGCGCCGGCATGGCCCATGCGGCGGCCGGGGGGGGCGGTGCGGCCGGCGATGAAACCGGCGGTGGGCTTCCAGCGGCCCTTCTTCTTTTCGTCGGCGAGGAACTGGGCGGCGTCTTCCTCGGCCGAGCCGCCGATTTCGCCGATCATGATGATCGAGTGAGTGTCGGGGTCGGCGAGGAACATCTCCAGGACGTCGATATGCTCGGTGCCCTTGATCGGGTCGCCGCCGATGCCGACGGCGGTGGTCTGGCCGAGGCCGACGTCGGTGGTCTGCTTCACGGCCTCATAAGTGAGCGTGCCCGAACGGCTGACGACCCCGACCGAGCCCTTGGAGAAGATCGAGCCCGGCATGATGCCGATCTTGCATTCGCCGGGGGTCAGGACGCCGGGGCAGTTCGGGCCGATCAGGCGGGACTTCGAGTTGATGAGGGCGCGCTTCACCTTCATCATGTCGAGGACCGGGATGCCTTCGGTGATGCAGACGATCAGCGGGATCACCGCGTCGATGGCTTCGAGGATCGAGTCGGCGGCGAAGGGCGGCGGGACGTAGATCGCGGTGGCGTCGGCGCCGGTTTTCGCGACGGCCTCATGCACCGAGTCGAAGACGGGAAGGCCGAGGTGTTCGGTCCCGCCTTTGCCGGGGGTCACGCCGCCGACCATCTTGGTGCCATAGGCGATGGCCTGTTCGGAGTGGAAGGTGCCCTGGCTGCCGGTGAAGCCCTGGGTGATGACTTTGGTGGATTTGTTGACGAGGACGGACATGCGGGTTCCTTTGTCTGCGTAGGGTGGGCAATCTGCCCACCATGCCGGGCGACGGTGGGCAGATTGCCCACCCTACGGTTTATCCTTTGACTGCCTTCACGATCTTCTCGGCCCCGTCCTTCAGGTCGTCCGCCGCGATGACGTTCAGCCCCGACTTGCGGATGATGTCCTTGCCAAGCTCGACGTTCGTGCCTTCCAGCCGCACGACCAGCGGGACCTTGAGGCCGACTTCCTTGACCGCGGCGATCACGCCTTCGGCGATGATGTCGCAGCGCATGATGCCGCCGAAGATGTTGACGAGGATGCCCTTCACGTTCGGGTCGGAGGTGATGATCTTGAAGGCCTCGGTGACCTTCTCTTTCGTGGCCCCGCCGCCGACGTCAAGGAAGTTCGCAGGCTCGGCGCCGTAAAGCTTGATGATGTCCATCGTGGCCATCGCAAGCCCCGCGCCATTGACCATGCAGCCGATCTCGCCATCCAGCGCGATGTAGTTCAGGTCGAACTTGGACGCGGCGAGTTCCTTCGGGTCTTCCTCGGTCTCGTCGCGCAGGGCGGCGATGTCGGGGTGGCGGTAGATCGCGTTGCCGTCAAAGCCCATCTTGGCGTCAAGGAGGCGGAGGGTGCCGTCCTTCAACAGGCAGAAGGGGTTGATCTCCAGCATGTCCATGTCCTTGTCGAGGAACAGCTGGTAAAGCTTCTTCACGATCCCGACGCACTGCTTGACCTGGTTGCCGGTCAGCCCAAGGGCAAAGGCCACGCGGCGGCCGTGGAAATCCTGCAGGCCCGTGGCCGGGTCGATGGTGAAGGTGTGGATCTTCTCGGGCGTGTCGTGGGCCACGTCCTCGATCGACATGCCGCCCTCGGTCGAGGCGACGATGGAAATGCGCGAGGTCTGCCGGTCGATCAGGAAAGCGAGGTAGAATTCCTTCTCGATGTCTGAACCGTCCTCGATATAGATCCGGTTCACCTGCTTGCCTGCGGGGCCGGTCTGGATGGTGACGAGGGTGCGGCCCAGCATCTGCCGGGCGAATTCAGCGGCCTCGCCGACTGAACGGGCGAGACGGACGCCGCCCTTGTCGCCAGCCTCGGGTTCCTTGAACTTGCCCTTGCCGCGGCCGCCGGCGTGGATCTGCGACTTGACCACCCAGAGCGGGCCGTCAAGCTCGCCCGCGGCGGTCTTGGCCTCTTCGGCCCTCAGGACGACGCGGCCGTCCGAGACTGGAATGCCGTAGCTGCGCAGAAGTGCCTTGGCCTGGTATTCGTGGATGTTCATCGTGCGCCCCTTCACGGCCGGGATTGGTCACGGGCGTTCTGGCACGGGATCGCGCGCAGGCCAAACGGCAAATGCCTGTAATGCGGGGGAAATGCCGGGAAAATGAATTATGTGATCACAATTCCAAAACGTGTGATCACTAGATTGAAAATCGTGATCACATGGTGGCGGTAACGCCAGAGTTGGCGCGAATCACTGGAAGCGTGGCGAGATTGACAAGCTCCGGGGCGCTTGCGAAGGCTGGCGCCGGAGAAGAAGGAGACCGCCATGCCGCGCCCAAGCGCCAACGACATCACGCAAGGAACCCTGCCGAAGATCAGCCACGGGCGGGGCGTCTATCTGTGGGATGTGGCGGGGCGACAATATATCGACGGCTCGGGCGGCCCGGCGGTGTTCTCTATCGGCCATGGCGACCCGAGGGTGAACGAGGCGGTGGCGAAGCAGATGGAGAAGGTCGCCTATGGCTACCGCTACCTCTTCACCACCGATCCCCTGGAGGAGATGAGTGAGATCATCTGCCAGGCCACCGGGCTGGCCGACATGGTCTATACGACGAGCGGATCGGAGGCAGTGGAAAGCGCGGTAAAGATCGCGTTGCAGTATCACTTCGACCGGGGCGAGCCGGGGCGGGTGAAGTTCATCGCGCGCAAGCGGTCCTGGCATGGCAACACGCTGATGGCGACGGCGCTGTCGGGGTTCGAGGACCGGCAGCGGGCCTTTGCCGGGGCCTTGCCCTCGGTCGGGCGGGTGAGTGCGGCGAATGCCTATCGGTTGCCGGTCGGCGTGACGCGGGAAGGTCTGGTCGCGCATCTGGCGGCGGAGCTGGAAGCGGAGATCCAGCGGCTTGGGCCGGAGACGGTGGCCGGGTTCATCTTCGAGCCGGTGGTGGGGGCGGCGGGCGGGGCGCTGCCCGCGCCCGAGGGATATGCCAGGGCAATGGCCGAGGTTTGCCGTCGGCATGGCGTGCTGGTGATCTGCGACGAGGTGATGTGCGGATCGGGCCGGACCGGGATCTGGCGGGCCTCCGAGGAGGACGGGATTACGGCGGACATCGTCACGGTGGCGAAGTCTTTGTCGGGGGGCTACCTGCCCCTGGGTGCAGCGGTTTACACGCAAGAGATTGCGGACGTGATGGCGGCGGGACACGGCGGGCCGCTGACTGGGCATACCTATACCGGGCACACGGCCTGTCTGGCCGCTGGGGTGGCGGTGCAGAAGATCGTCGACGAGGAAGGGCTACTGGCGCGTATCCGGGACAAGGGGCCGCGCTGGCGGTCGGATTTGCGCGCACGGATGGCACATCTGCCGCAGGTTGGCGACGTGCGGGGACGCGGGTTCTTCATCGGAGTGGAGCTGGTGGCGGACCCGGAGTCGAAGGCGCCGTTCGATGCGAGCCTGAGGGTGAACGGCCGCATCCGGGCCGAGGCGTTGCGGCGGGGGCTGATCTGCTACCCTTCCGGCGGCCATGTGGACGGGGCGGCGGGGGATACGGTGATCCTCGCCCCGCCGTTCAACGCGACGGACGCCGAGCTGGACGAGATCGCTGACAAGCTGGCCGCGACGCTGAAAACGGTGCTGTCAGGGTTGCCTGGGTAGAAGCCGGACTTTTCGAAAAGTCCGGACCGGAGCCTTTGCAGGCTCCGGTCCGATTTCTGCGAAGAAATCGGGGTCGCGTCAGTTCAGGAAGACCGCGAAAAGCATCGAGTCGCCTTGCACGAAGCTTTCGAAGTCGCGCCAGGACTGCATGCTCATCTGGGGACCCTTCTCGGCATAAGGCAGGAGGCCCTCGCCCTGGATCCAGGTGATCAGATCGACGGGGGGCGGGTTGTCGAAGGCCTTCTTCAGGTTGATCCCGGCCTCGGCCCCGAAGCGCCAGTGCGGGATCAGAACCTCGCCCTTCAGTGCCTTCTCGGCGTCGGCGAGGACGGCCTGCCAACGCTCGCCGGTGCCGGGCGGCATGGTGAGGCCGATGCCGGACACCTGCTTGTCGTTCGGGACCCATTCGCCGGTGTTGTCGGTTTCCAGCGCGACGAGCGACCAGAAGCGGCGGTTTTCCTCGATCATCGACAGGAAATGGCCATAGGCGTCCTGGGCCAGCGCCTTGTCGGGGGTCTTGGAGAGCGCCAGCAAGACCATCGCGGCGCGGTCGACCTGGCGGCCGAACATCATGTCCATCGCGTTGTGCGGGGGAGTGTCACCCCAAAGGGCGTAGATCGCCTTTGACGAGTCGATCACGCGCTGGATCGCGGGTTCGGGGTCGTAGGCGAGCGCGGTCGAGGCGAAGCCTGAGAGGAAATGGGTGTAGGCCGAGAGCCAGGCGGCATCGGCGCTGTCAAAGGTGATGACCGGGTCCTCGACCGCGACACCGAACATCCGCCCGCCGCCAAGCGCCATGCCGGTGACCTCGGCCATGCCTTCGCCGGGTTCGCGCGTGCCGTTCGCGTTGATGTCGAACCAGAGGTCGGCCATGCGGATCGGCAGCGAAAAGGGCTTGTCGCCGAGTTGGGTCAGGGCGTCGCGCGAAGCCTCCATGTCGGCATCGAGGTTACGGATGAGGGCGGTGAAATCGGCCGCCTGGAAGGGGATCGCGTCCGGGTTTTCCGGGATCGGCAGGCGGAGGATGGGAAGCTCGGACCAATCGGCCTTTACTCCGGTCTTCCAGCGAAGTTGCAGCGCCTGTTCCACGCCGCCGAGGAAGCGGAGACCTGCGAGGGCGAAGAGGTCTTCGTTGGTGGGCGAGGCGAGGGCGGCAAGCCGGGCCTCGGTGGGGGCAAGGCCGCTGCGGGCGATCTCCTCGGAGATCGTCTCGGCAGAGAGCGGGCTGGCGAGGAGAAGGGCGAGAGCGAGAGTGCGCATGGGGGGCCTCCGGTTGGTTTGGGAGG
>JAFLCY010000175.1 GCA_017303485.1 Rhodobacterales bacterium | reverse complement strand
CCGAAGTGCTGCTGGATCTGGATTATTGGGCACTTATGCCGAAATGACCGGGCCATCCGGGGCGGGGGCAAGAAAATGCTCACGCTTTGGTGACTTCTGCGATATTCTGACTGCACATTCAGAATATGCGAGGGACCATGATCAGAACGCTGACTGCCGCACTGACCGTTTCGGTGCTGGCCATGCCCGCCGCCGCGCAGGAATTCGCGCTCTATGGCGGTGCCGCGCTGCAATACAACGCCTATGACGATGACCCGAAATCCGACCTGAACGGCTATCTTGAAGCCGAATACGGCGGGTTCTACGGCGGCATCTGGGCCGAGGTTTCCGACCAGTCGGCCGCGAACGAGATCGACCTTTATGTCGGCTACCGAGGAGCGGCCGGGGCGCTGTCCTATGACGTGAACTATACCCGCTACCTTTACCCCAACGATGGCGGCGACTGCTGCGGCGAACTGGGGCTGGTGCTGGGCTATGCCGTGACCGACCAGCTGTCGCTGGGGACCGAGCTCTATATCGACCCCGACAACGAAACCGGCAGCGCCTATCTGACCTTCGACATGGCGGCGACGGAAAAGCTGAGCGTCTCGGGCAGCGTCGGCTTCTATGAGGCCGGCTATGGCCGCTACAACGAATGGGATATCGGCGTGGGCTATGCGCTGGGCGAGGAAACCTCGGTCGAACTGCGCTATTATGAGGGCGAGGAATATGACGGCTACCTGCGGCTGCAGCTGGCCTGGGACACCACGATCCTGCCGCGCTAGGCGGGGCAGGGCGGCGGGCGGCCCGGCGGCCGCCCGCCCGTTCTTGTGATCACAGCCCGGAAAACTGTGATCACATCCGGCATTTTTTCGCACTGATAGCGGAAACAGGCTGCATCTGCGGCACAGTCCTGCGTGACATGCGCGATTTTCGCGCTATTGAGGAACGGCAACAGCCGCAAGGCGCCGGGCCCGCCCGCCGCGCCAGAGCCAAGAGGGATGCGCATGGCAAACGTCAAGCGGGTCGAACGGCCCCTTTCCCCGCACCTGCAGATCTACCGCATACAGGTGACCTCGGTTTCGTCGATCCTGACGCGGATCACCGGGAACGCGCTGATCGTGGGCGTGGTGCTGGCGGTGTGGTGGCTGCTGGCCGCGGCAACCAGCCCCGACTATTTCGCCGTGGCGAATGCGGTGGCGACCTCATGGTTCGGCGATCTGGTCTTTGCCGGATCGGCCTGGGCGGTGTGGTATCACTACCTGGCCGGCCTGCGGCACCTTTATTACGACGCGGGCCACGGGCTTGACGTGCCCACCGCCGAGAAGCTCGGCTGGGCCTGCATCATCGGTTCGGTCGTGCTGACCGCCCTTACCATCCTGATCGTCTGAGGCCCGCCATGCGTTATCTGACCGCCCGCAAGCGTGCCGAAGGCAAGGGTGCCTCGCATACCGGCACCCATCACCACTGGCACATGACCGTGACCGCCGTCGCGCTGGCCTTCATGGTGCCGACATGGATCTACATCTTTGGCTCGGCCCTGGGCCAGCCGCAGGATGTCGTGGTCGCCACCTTTGCCCGGCCCTTCCCGGCCATCCTGACCGCGCTGATCCTTGTCGTCGGCATGCGCCACTTCGCCATGGGCGCGCAGATGATGATCGAGGATTACGCCCGGGGCACCGCCCGCAAGATGGCGGTGATCTTCGTCTATTCGCTGTCCGCCGTGATCGTGGCGACGGGGCTGTTCGCCCTGATCAAGATCGCGCTCTGAGGTGCCCGGAATGACCCAAGCCTATCCTTACGAAGTGCATGACTATGACGTGGTGGTGGTCGGCGCCGGCGGCGCGGGCCTGCGCGCCACGCTGGGCATGGCCGAACAGGGCCTGCGCACCGCCTGCGTGACCAAGGTCTTCCCGACCCGCAGCCATACCGTGGCAGCCCAGGGCGGCATCGCGGCCAGCCTGGGCAACATGGGCCCCGACAGCTGGCAGTGGCATATGTATGACACGGTGAAGGGCAGCGACTGGCTGGGCGACACCGACGCGATGGAATACCTCGCGCGCGAAGCCCCCAAGGCGGTTTATGAGCTGGACCATTACGGCGTGCCCTTCAGCCGCACCGAGGAAGGCAAGATCTACCAGCGCCCCTTCGGCGGCCACACCACCGAATTCGGCGAAGGCCCGCCGGTGCAGCGCACCTGCGCCGCCGCCGACCGCACCGGCCACGCCATTCTGCACACGCTTTATGGCCAGAGCCTGAAGAACAACGCCGAGTTCTTCATCGAATATTTCGCCATCGACCTGATCATCACCGACGGCGCCTGCACCGGCGTGGTGTGCTGGAAGCTGGATGACGGCACGATCCACGTCTTCAACGCCAAGATGACGGTTCTGGCCACCGGCGGCTATGGCCGCGCCTATTTCAGCGCGACCTCGGCCCATACCTGCACCGGCGACGGCGGCGGCATGGTGGCGCGGGCGGGCCTGCCCTTGCAGGACATGGAATTCGTGCAGTTCCACCCCACGGGCATCTACGGCAGTGGCTGCCTGATCACCGAAGGCGCGCGGGGCGAGGGCGGCTACCTGACCAACGTCAACGGCGAGCGCTTCATGGAGCGTTATGCGCCCCATTACAAAGACCTTGCGCC
Source organism: Rhodobacterales bacterium (assembly GCA_017303485.1). GTDB lineage: Bacteria > Pseudomonadota > Alphaproteobacteria > Rhodobacterales > Rhodobacteraceae > Tabrizicola. The sequence continues at coordinate 2,807 of JAFLCY010000175.1, read as the reverse complement.
GCGCGACTATGTCAGCCGCTGCATGACGCTGGAAATCCGCGAGGGCCGCGGTGTGGGCGCCAATGGCGACCACATCCACCTGCACCTGAACCACCTGCCGCGCGAAACGCTTGAGGCGCGGCTGCCCGGCATCACGGAATCGGCCCGCATCTTTGCCGGCGTCGATCTGCACAAGGAACCGATCCCGGTTCTGCCGACCGTCCACTACAACATGGGCGGCATTCCGACGAACTACTGGGGCGAGGTGCTGAACCCGCAGCCGGGCAATCCCGACGCCATCTTCCCCGGCCTGATGGCCGTGGGTGAGGCGGGCTGCGCCAGCGTGCACGGGGCGAACCGCCTTGGTTCGAACTCGCTGATCGACCTTGTGGTCTTTGGCCGCGCCGCCGCGATCCGCGCCGGCGAGATCGTCGATCCCAAGGCGCGCAACGTGGCCCTGAACACCGCCGAGGTGGACCGGGCGCTGAACCGCTTCGACGGGCTGCGCCATGCCAATGGCGCGGTGCCGACGGCCGACCTGCGGCTTGAGATGCAGCGCACCATGCAGGCCGATGCCGCCGTCTTCCGCACCGAAAAGACCCTGGCCGAGGGCGAGAAGAAGATGACCGCCATCGCCGGCAAGCTGGGCGATCTGAAGGTGACCGACCGCAGCCTGGTCTGGAACAGCGACCTGATGGAAACGCTGGAACTGACCAACCTGATGCCCAACGCGCTGGCCACGATCTATGGCGCCCATGCCCGCACCGAAAGCCGCGGCGCCCATGCCCATGAAGATCACCCGACGCGCGACGATGCCAACTGGCGCAAGCACACGCTGGCCTGGGTGGACGGAAACTCGGTGCGGCTGGATTTCCGCCCCGTCCACACCGCGCCGCTGACCGCCGAAGCCGATGGCGGCATCAGCCTGAAGAAGATCGCGCCGGCGGAACGGAAGTTCTGATGGCCGCTTCCGCGCCCCATGCTTGCCTGTCTGCCGCCCCCCGGGCGGCGGCGGTCGCATGGGCGGGCGGGCGGGAAATTGCCGGTCCGGCAACTGTGAATGTTCCGTCCGACCTGCGGGCCTATGATCCGCTCAGTCAATCAGACCCCGGGCGGATCATGAAACACGCGCTTCTGTTTTCCCTTTCCCTTCTGACCCTTGCCGCCTGCGACCCGGCACAGATGGCCGACAAGGCCGGTCGCCGCGCCGCCGAGACGGTGGTGCGCCCGGTGGTGGGCAACTATCTGGCCGGCGCGCAGGCCGATGCCGCGACGCGCTGCATCGTTGAAAATGCCAGCGCCGATGACGTGCGGCTTCTGGCCCGCGATGTCGCGGTCGAGGCGGGCAGCAACACCGTGGCCAATGTGCTGCGCATCGCGGCCCAGCCCAACACTTTGGCCTGTTTCGCCCGCTCCGGCGTGGCGCCCTTGGGGGGGATGGCACGATGATCCGCGCGTTTGCCCTGTGCCTACTGGCCCTGCCGGTGTTGTCGGCCTGCGGTCCGGTCCCGGTGGAAGAGGCCGAACGCGCCTGCGTCGACCGCGCCAACCTGGCCCTGCGCCCGCGCGGCGAGGTGGGGGTGGGCGTGCGGTCCGACGGCAAGGCCGCCGGCACGTTTGAGGTGCATGTCTCGTCCGACTACCTGATGGGCCGCGATCCGGCCGCCGTCTTCAACTCCTGCGTTCAGCAGAAATCCGGGCAGTTCCCCTCGCGCCCGCTTTACGATCAGCCCGGCTGGCGGGGGTAACCCCGCCACCCGCCGCCCGAGACGCAAGCCAAGACCCTGGAAGGCAAGCAAATGGTCCAGTTCACGCTTCCCAAGAATTCGAAGATCCGCACCGGCAAGACCTGGCCGAAGCCCGAGGGCAAGAATGTGCGCAAGTTCCAGATTTACCGCTGGAACCCCGATGACGGGGAAAATCCGCGGGTCGATACCTATTTCATCGACATGGACAAATGCGGCCCGATGGTTCTGGACGCGCTGATCAAGATCAAGAACGAGATCGACCCGACGCTGACCTTCCGCCGGTCCTGCCGCGAGGGGATTTGCGGATCCTGCGCCATGAACATCGACGGCATCAACACGCTGGCCTGCATCTACGGGCTGGATGAGATTCGCGGCGATGTGAAGATCTACCCGCTGCCGCACATGCCGGTGATCAAGGACCTGATCCCCGACCTGACGCATTTCTACGCCCAGCATGCCAGCATCATGCCCTGGCTGGAAACCAAGACCAACCGCCCCGCCAAGGAATGGCGCCAGTCGATCGAAGACCGGAAAAAGCTGGACGGGCTTTATGAATGCGTGATGTGCGCCTCGTGCAGCACGTCCTGCCCCAGCTACTGGTGGAACGGTGACAAGTACCTTGGCCCGGCAGCCCTGCTGCACGCCTACCGCTGGATCATCGACAGCCGGGACGAGGCGACGGGTGAGCGTCTGGACAATCTTGAAGACCCGTTCAAGCTGTACCGCTGCCACACCATCATGAACTGCGCCAAGACCTGCCCCAAGGGCCTGAACCCGGCCAAGGCGATTGCCGAGATCAAGAAGATGATGGTCGAACGGGTGGTCTGACCCCTGTCAAACGCACCGACAAGGCCCGGTCCCGCGACCGGGCCTTTTTGCTGCGCCTATCCCAGCGCCCGCAGCGCCTCAAGGATCGTCTCGTCATACTGCTCGATCCCCTCGGTCGCGGCGTGGATCGCGTCGACGATGCCGTTCAGCTCGGCCTTTTCGGCGTCGGTGAAGGGGGCGGAGGACCGGGTCAGACCGGAAATCGTGCGGCTGGTGGCGGGGCCGGTGGCATAGGTCCAGCCGTGCAGCAGG
>JAFLCY010000174.1 GCA_017303485.1 Rhodobacterales bacterium | reverse complement strand
CAGACGCCGGTCGCAGCCTGGGGCACCCCTTGGTGCGACGTCCTTGCGACGCCGACCCTGGCGCTTGGCCTCGTGGGCGTCATCGCGACTTTGGCGCCGGTCTTCGCCGAACGGGCGCTTCCTGGCCCGCTGTCCCGGATCGCAGTCCTCCTGATCCTTACCGCGCTTGGAATCTGGCTCGCCTTTCCCCTGTTCGGCCAATGCCTGGCCGGCCCCTATTCCTCCGTCAGCCCCGAGGCGCGCGCGATCATCGAGAGCCAGATCACCGAGGCGCAGTCTGCCTTGTCGCTGCTGGCGAAGAACCCCGGACTTCTGGGCCGGATCCTGCTGCCGCCCCTGGTCATTGCGGGGCTTGCCGCAATCAGCTTCTGGTTTCTTCGGGGCAGGACGACCACACCGCAGGCAAGGGCACTCCTGCAGGCTTTCGTGGTCACGGGTGTCGGGTTTTGCTTTGCCCTTCTGCAGATCCGCGCCGCCAACCTGATCACTCCGGCCATTCCCTTCCTTGCCGGCTTCCTGGTTCATGCTTTCACGCTTATTCCCCGCACCAGCAAATGGCGGCTGCCCGCCGTGGTCGCCTTGCTGCTTGCCTTGCCCACCACTGTCCAGCATGGGGCGAGCTGGTTGTCCCGTCAGGCGACCACCGCAGGCGACGATCTGGCGGCCCGCGTCGTCCCGGGTCCGGTCGAGCGGTGCCGCAACGACGCCGCAATGGCCGAAGTCGCCAGCCTGCCGCAGTCGGTCCTGTTCACGACCCTGAACATCGGGCCGGTCATCCTGGCCTATACACCACAAAGCGTCACCTCGGCCGCCTACCACCGCAGCCCTGACGCCTACTGGAACGGCGTGGGCGCCTTCGAAAGCCAGGAGAGCCTGAAAAAGGCGCTTGCCCGATCCAACGCGGATTACCTGGTCCTTTGTGCCGCCGGGACGCTTGAACGCGGCAATCCGGTGACCAGCGACCTCTTGTCCGGGCCGTTGCCGACCTGGCTGACCGATGCGTCGGGACCCCGCAAGCAGATGCGGGTATTGCAGGTCGACAAGGCGGCCCTGCGCAGCGAAGGGGGCTCCTGGTGACTCCGCGCGGCTTCGATCGGACGCTTCCGCGCTTTCTTGTCGTGGGGGCAGGCCTTGCACTTCTCTATGCCACGCTGGCGGCCCTTGCGACCTCACAGCTGCCCTTGCCCAAGGCGCTGGCCTCGGCGATCGTCTGGGTGCTGTGCATCCCCGTCGGCTTCTGGGCACACCGCCGCTTCACCTTCACCGCCCGGCAGGCGCATCGCCATGGGTTGTGGCTCTATGCCGCAACCCAGGCGCTCGGGATCGGCATTTCGGCGACGGTCAGCTTTCTTCTGGCGCGCGGCAGCTTCTGGCCTGATCTTTTCGTGCATCTCCTCGCCGCGGCGCTTGCCGCCATCGCCAGCTATCTGCTCAATCGCCGCTTCGTCTTTCCGCATCCAAAGGCAAGGTGACGGACAAGCGGCGAATTTCCCCTTCCCGAAACCGGATGCTGCGACTACCGTTCCAGCCGTTAACGATCACGTTCCAGTCAAGGGAGACAAAAGATGGGCAAGAGGGACGATCTCATCGCCAAATATGCCGATGACCTGAAGAACAAGTGCAAGGTGACGCCGGACATGGCGCTGCTGACGAAAGTCACGATCGGCTGCGGCCCGTCGATCTATGACAACGACGCGCAGACCGTCGCGGCCTCCGACAAGGATGAGCTGGAGCGGATCAAGTCGAACTTCCTGATCAAGAAGCTCGGCCTGAAGGACGGCCCGAACCTGATGGAAGGCATCAATGCCGCCATCGACACCTACGGCAAGTCCGAGCGGAACAAGTTCCGCGCGGTGTTCTACTACCTTCTTGTCAAGCATTTCGGCAAGGAAAAGGTCTACGCCTGATCCAGGCGGATCGGCGGACATTGTCTTTGGGCGCGGCCCGGGCCATTGTGGCCCGCCCGCAGCCGGAAAGACCAGATGTCCGCCACCCCCCAGCCCTCCCAGACCACCGGCGACAGCACTGTCGTGCAGATCATCCTTGCCGTGGCCCTTGGGCATTTCCTGAATGACCTGATGCAGTCGCTGATCCCGGCAGCCTATCCGCTGCTCAAGAGCAATCTTGCTCTCAGCTTCTCGCAAATCGGCCTCATCACCCTTGTCTTCCAGGGGACCGCCTCGGTCCTGCAACCCCTGGTCGGGCTGTACACCGACCGCAGGCCGCTGCCCTATGCCATGGCGGCGGGAATGGCCTCGACCGGCATCGGGCTGGTGCTGCTTGCCCGGGCGGAAAGCTTCGGCACCGTTCTCTTGGCGGTGGCCCTCATCGGCCTTGGCTCCTCGATCTTCCACCCCGAGGCTTCGCGGATCGCCCGGCTCGCCGCCGGGATGCGCCCCGGCTTTGCGCAATCGCTGTTCCAGGTCGGAGGCAACGCCGGATCGGCCATGGGTCCGCTTGCCGCCGCCTTCGTGGTGATGCAGCGCGGGCAGCTTTCGATCGAATGGTTCGCCGCCGTCGCTCTGGCGGGCATGGCGCTGCTCTGGGGCGTCGGGCGCTGGTATGTGGCCGTTGGCGCGGCCCGCGCACTCGCCCGGAAAAGCCGGGCCCGCGCCGCCACCCCGCTGCCCACGGCCACCGTGCGGTTGGGGATCGTCCTCCTGATCCTCCTGATGATTTCCAAGTTCGTCTACTCGGTCTCGCTGTCGAGCTACTACACCTTCTACCTGATCGAGCAGTATGGCCTGACCGTCAACCAATCGCAGCTTTGCCTGTTCATCTTTCTTGCCGCGGTTGCCGTGGGAACCATCATAGGCGGGCCCATCGGCGACCGCATCGGCCGACGGCGGGTGATCCTGTGGTCGATCCTCGGCATCCTGCCGCTGACGCTGCTGGTTCCCTGGCTGCCGCTGGTGCCATCGGTCGTCGCTGTCTCGCTGGCGGGGCTGATTCTGGCCTCGGCCTTCCCGGCGATGGTCGTCTATGCGCAGGACCTGATGCCGCAAAGCACGGGCATGGTCGCGGGCCTCCTGTTCGGGCTGGCCTTCGGGATCGCGGCGCTTGGCGCGGCGGGCCTTGGCGTGCTGGCCGATCACTGGGGCATCGTCACCGTCTACCAGATCTGCGCCTTCCTGCCCCTGCTCGGCCTGGTGGCCTTCTTCCTGCCCAACCCGCGCGACTGATCGGATTTGCCCCAAATGCTTCGGGCTTCGCCTTTGTGCGGCGGCGCGGAATCGGGTATCCAGTAGCAGTCAGGGCAGGACGCCCGGGACCCTTATACAGATCATGTGCGGTGCTTGGGGTGTGCGCATGGGGTGGATGGAGGGTTCCGTAGGGGTGCGGGGCCCTCCATTCCGTTTCCGGCCTCGATCTGTCAGCCCTCGTTCAACAGGGGCAGTTTCCGCAGCATGTCCCGGATCGTTGCCGCATCCCAGGGCAGGAACTCGGTAATGCTCAGTCCCACCACCTGAGCCTCTGCCGCCACATCGGTGACCAGCCTCACCACCTCCGCGATCCCCATCCGCCCCTGCGGAATGCCATCGAAGGCGCCCGGCGCTGCATCGGGGCGGCTGAAATACAGGCTGCGAAGCTGCGCCGGGTCCAGCACGTCCAGATCGAAGTGGATGGCGACATGCTTCGCGCCCATGGTCGTCAGCCAGTCCAGCACCTTGCCCGACCCCGCCCGCAGATCATCGGGAGTGGCCATGCCAAGCCCCAGCCGGTCCAGCGTGGCGCGCTCCACGGGAGACATGTCGTAAAGCCCGGCATACATCACCCGCTCTGGCGCCAGAGGGCGCGGGACCCGGGCCACGAACTCCGTATCGCCCTCGCCCAGAAGCTGTGCCAGCACCATGGCATGCGCATTCGGAGTCTGCGTCCGGTCCATGATGTCCGGGTGCGCGTCTATCCACAGCACCGCGAGGTCATCCCCGTAGCGCTCGCTCAGATAGGCGAACGGCGCGAGGTCCACTCCGCAATCGCCACCCAACACCACCACCCGCGCGGGCTGTCGTTGCCGCAGGGCAGCCATCGCCGCATCCGCCTGCGCCAGCACAGCACGTCGCGCACGAATGCCGCCCTCGATCGGCAGATCAGCGCCCGATGGGGGCGGCACGTCGATCTTCAACACCGGGCCGGTCGCTTCAGGCGCAAGCCATGCCAGCACTTGCGCGCCAAGGTGATAGAGCGGCAAGCCGCCGCCCTGCCATTGCGGGAAGATCAGGCGCAGCGTGTCCGCCATCAGAACGCGTTCAGCACCGCGCCCATGATCGTGCAGCCGACGACAGAGTTCACCCCGTCGATCACCGTCAGCATCGGCTTGCGCATCCCGAAGGCATAGTTCATCGCGACCCAGGGGGTGATCAGGAAGGCCCCGATCCCGGCCCCGCCCATGATGCCGCCGCCGATGGTGGTCAGTCCCGACATCGCGAAGATGTGCCGCATCATGCCCGCCACGACCAGCATCGCGACCAGCCCGACGACAAAGGGCATCGCCCCGCCGTTGCCCTGCGGCTTGCCCTCGGCATCCACCGGGATTTCCGCCGCCGCGATCCAGGCCTTCGACATCGACATGTACCAGACCGCCCCGAAGGCGAAGGCGGCCAGCGCCGCCACGATCACGCTGAGAATTTCCATCGCTGTCCCTTCCGGTTTTCCCGGAAGGATGCCGCAAAATCCGCTTCCGGGGAAGCGGTCAGCCGATCCGGCCGCGCACCCCGCCGGTCTGGCCCCGGTCCAGCAGCAGATGATCGATCAGCACGCAGGCCATCATCGCCTCTCCCACCGGCACTGCGCGGATGCCGACGCAGGGGTCATGCCGGCCCTTGGTGATCAGATCCACCTCTGAGCCGCCTTGCGTCACCGTCTTCCGGGGCGTCAGGATCGAGGAGGTCGGCTTCACCGCAAACCGGCACACCACCGGCTGCCCCGTCGAGATGCCCCCAAGAATGCCCCCGGCATGGTTCGACAGGAACTCCGGCCCCTCAGGACCCATGCGGATTTCATCGGCATTCTCGACCCCGGTCAGGCCGGCCGCCGCCATCCCCTCGCCGATTTCCACCCCCTTGACCGCATTGATCGACATCATCGCACTGGCAAGATCGCTGTCGAGCTTGCCGTACAGCGGCGCCCCCAGCCCCGGAGGCACACCTTCGGCCACCACCTCGATCACCGCGCCGACGGAGTTGTGCGAAAGCCGCAACTCGTCCAGATAGACCGCCCAGTCCGCCGCCGCCACCGGATCGGGGCACCAGAACGGGTTCTGCCCGATCTCCGTCGCATCGAACCGCGTCCGGTCGATGCCCTTGGTTCCCATCTGCACCATGTAGCCGGTGATCTTCAGCCCCGGCACCAGCGCCGCCAGCGCCGCCCGCGCCACGCCCCCCGCCGCCACCCGTGACGCGGTTTCCCGCGCCGAGGACCGCCCGCCGCCGCGATAGTCGCGGAGACCGTA
>JAFLCY010000173.1 GCA_017303485.1 Rhodobacterales bacterium | reverse complement strand
GGCGGGGCGGGCGGCGGGGCCAGATCCTGCACACCGGCTTTGCGGGGGCCGACCATCCGGTCCTGCCACAACTGGCCGAATCCTCCTATCTCAAGGCGCTGACTTTCCGGCTGGACGGATGAAGGCCGTTCTCGACGCCTGCGTCCTCTATCCCACTGTCCTGCGCGAAATCCTGCAGGGCGCGGGCGAGGCGGGCCTTTACCAGCCGGTGTTTTCTGACCGCATCCTGCGCGAATGGGTGCTGGCGACGGCAAAGCTCGGCCCCGAAGCCCCGGCTCTGGCCGAGGGTGAGGCCGCCCAGCTCCGGGCGGCCTTCCCGCGCGGCCTGGTCCGCGAACACCCCGAGATCGAGGCGCGGCTTGTCCTGCCCGACCCGAACGACCGCCATGTCCTTGCCAGTGCCATCGCCAGCGGGGCGGATGCGCTGGTCACCTTCAATGCGCAGGATTTTCCCGGCCATGTGCTTGCCGCCGAAGGCGTGTCGCGGCGCGATCCCGACGGGTTTCTGTGGGAACTGCAGTCGCGCCACCCCGATGCCATGGAGCGGGTGGTCGAAGCGGTGCGCGCGAAGGCCGAGGCGATCTCGGGCCAGCCGGTCGCCCTGAAACCCCTCTTGAAACGCGCGCGGCTTTTCCGGCTGGCCAAGGCGATGGCTGCGTAGGGCGAAACTCTCAAGATAAGACCGCAAGTCATTGTGACAGCGTTTCTTTCCAGAAGAACCGCGAGAAAGCTATTGCCGAAGGATCAGCTTGCCGCCGTCGAACTCCATCCGGAACTGGCCGAGATAGTCCATCCCCAGAAGTGATTGCTCTAGCGCCCCCTCGGTCACGAAGGCCTGGAAATTCTCGTTCCGGAACGGCCCCAGTTCGACCAGTGGCAGTGTGACCCGCGCGGTCCGCACCATGCCATTGGCCGTGCTGGCCTGGCCAAGGTAGTTCAGCGTCTCGGGGTCGATCCCCAGCTTTTCGGCATCCGCCGCCGCCAAAACCATCCCCGAAGCCCCGGTATCGACCATGAAGGGCACTGCCGTCGCATTGATCATCAGGGTGAGGTAATAATGGCCGTCCTGGGCCCGTGGCACCTCGACCGCGCCGTCGGCCGCGACTTCCTGGATCGGCATCACGTCGCGCCTGATGTCGGACCAGAGCCCGTAGCCCGCCATCACGCCGACGAAGATCAGCCCCCAGGCCAGCGCCATCCGCAGCGCCTGGCCCATGCGTTGCCGGAACTCCACCATCACCCAGCCGCCAAGAGCCACCAGAATGATCGCCAGGTAGCCCACGCGGGCAAGGGTATCGCCGTCCATCGTTCCTCCGGTTCAGACAGATATGGGGGCAGGGGGGCGAGTTGGAAAGGTCAGCCGATCAGCCCGGTACCCTTGACTCCGTCGATCACGAATTGCACCGAAAGCGCCGCCAGCAGCATCCCGAGCAGCCGGGTGATCACGATGGTGCCGGTCCGGCCCAGCATCCGCTCCAGCGGCGGTGAGGCCAGGAGGAACGCATAGGTTACCAGCATCATGCCCAGCATCAGGCCAAGGACCCAGAACGTTCCGCTCCAGCCCGGTCCCGACTGGCCGACCAAGAGGATGACCGAGGCGATCGCGCCCGGACCGGCGATCAGCGGGGTGGCCAGCGGGAAGACCGAGGGGTCGTGGTCCGGCTCGGCCTGCTGCCCCTCGCGCCGTTGGGTGCGGCGTTCGAACAGCATGTCGAGTGCGGTGAGGAACAGCAGGATGCCGCCGGCGATGCGGAAGGCGGGCATCGAGATGCCGATGAAGGACAGGATCGCTTCGCCCGCGATCCCGAAGACCAGAAGCAGCACGGCGGCGATGAGGCAGGCGCGGCGCGCCATCGCCCGGCGCCGGTCGGCCCCCATGCCTCGGGTCAGAGCGATGAACAGCGGCACGATGCCGGGCGGGTCGATCACCACGAACAATGTGGCGAAGGCGGTGATCAGAAAGGCGGTATCGGGCATTGGTCCCTCGCTTTTCGCGAAGGCTAGGCGGTGGTCGCGCGTTTGGGAAGCGGAACCTCAGATCGGGGCGGGCAAGGCGGGCTGCGTCGGACCCGGGCACCGGCCAGAAGCCACCGCGAACGGCGGCCGGGCGGCGCAAGCGGCCGAGGAACACCTGCCTTCGGCACCGACTGATGTCCCATGGCTGCCCGCGCCCCGGCCATCAGGCCCGGGATACAGGTTTGTATATACACCATACTCTGTAGCTACGGAGTGTAGATACAAGGGCTCAAGCTGTTGCGAGGTCGAGCTTTTCTTGGGCCGTCAGCCACAGCGCCTCGGCCTTGTCGAGCGCGTCCATCACCTCGGCGTATTTGCGATTCCAGGTCTCGCGTTCGCCTTTGCGGGCGTCCTCGTACAAGGCGGGGTCCGCCAGTTTGGCCGCCAGCTTGTCGCGCATGTCGTTCAGCTTCTCCAGCCGGTCCTCGCATTTGCGGAGGTCCGCCTTCAGGGACAGGACTTCGTCGCGACTGGCTTTCTTTGCTTTTTCAACAGGTTTCGCTGCGACCTTAACGTCCTCATCGCCCGCCAGAAGTTGCTGGCGATAGGCCTCGAGATCCTGGGTGTATGGGGTGACGGCACCACCCTTGACCAGCCAGAGCCGGTCGGCGACCAGCCCCAGCAGGTGCATGTCGTGGCTGACCAGGACCACCGCGCCGGGGTATTCGGTCAGCGCCTCGACCAGCGCCTCGCGGCTTTCGATGTCGAGGTGGTTGGTCGGTTCGTCGAGGATCAGAAGATGCGGCGCGTCGATCGTCGCGAGGAGCAGCGAGAGCCGCGCCTTCTGGCCACCGGAAAGTCGCGCCACGACCGTATCGGCCTGATCCGCCATCAGCCCGAAGCCTGCCAGCCGGGCGCGCAGTTTCGCCTGCATCTCGGCAGGTCGCAGGCGCTGGATATGCTGCAGGGGCGTCTCGTCCAGATGCAGCTCATCCACCTGATGCTGGGCGAAATAGCCGATGCGCAGCTTGGAGGACCGGGAGAACTTGCCCTCTGATGGTTGAAGTTTGCCAGCCAAAAGCTTGGAAAGGGTTGATTTTCCCTCACCATTCTTGCCCAGAAGCGCGATGCGGTCGTCCTGGTCGATGCGCAGGTTCAGCCGCCGCAACACCGGCGGGCCGTCATACCCCACCGCCGCCCCGTCAAGGTTGATGATCGGCGGGGCCAGCTCCTCGGGCTTCGGGAAGCTGAAGACCACTTTCTTGGCATCCTCGGGCGCGGTGATCGGGGTCAGCTTTTCCAGCATCTTCACCCGGCTTTGCGCCTGTGCCGCCTTGGTGGCCTTGGCCTTGAAGCGGTCGACGAAGCTTTGCAGATGGGCCCGCCGCGCCTCGACCTTCTTCGCCTCGGCCTGCAACACGGCGCGGCGCTCGGCCATCTGGCGGGCGAACTGGTCGTAGCCGCCCTGCCAATAGGTGAGCTTGCGGTTGTCGAGATGCAGGATGCCCTGCACCGCACGGTTCAGAAGCCCGCGGTCGTGGCTGATGATCAGCACGGTATGCGGGTATTTCTGCAGGTAGCTTTCCAGCCACAAGGCGCCTTCGAGGTCGAGGTAGTTGGTCGGTTCGTCGAGGAGCAGATAGTCGGGCTGGGCGAAGAGAACGCCCGCCAGCGCCACCCGCATCCGCCAGCCGCCGGAAAACGCCGAGCAGGGCATCAGCTGTTCTTCGGCATCGAAGCCCAGGCCCTTGAGGATGCTGGAAGCCCGGCCTTCCGCCGACCAGGCGTCGATGTCGGCAAGCCGGTGCTGGATCTCGGCAATCCGGTGCGGGTCATGCGCGGTTTCCGCCTCGGCCATCAGGGCCGCGCGCTCGGTATCGGCCGCCAGAACGGTGTCGAGGAGCGAGGTCTCCGACGAGGGCACTTCCTGCGCCACGCCACCGATCCGCGCGCGCTGCGGCAGGGTGATCGCACCGCCCTCCAGCGCCAGTTCGCCCCGGATCAGCCGGAAGAGCGTGGTCTTGCCAGCACCATTGCGGCCCACGAGGCCGACCTTGTGGCCGGTGGGAATGGTGGCCGAGGCGCCCTCGAACAGGGGGCGGCCTTCGACGTTATAGGTGATGTCCTCGATCTTCAGCATGGCCGGGGGAGTGCCCGATCAGGGCCAGAACGTCAATGCCGCCACATCTTTTCAAAGCCGCCCGCGCGTGATAGCAGCCGCGCCATCCCAAATGGGCCAAAACGGCCCCAGATGAATGGAGAGCCCGATGGCCACCGAACGTACCCTGTCGATCATCAAGCCCGATGCGACCAAGCGCAACCTGACCGGCAAGATCGTTGCCAAGTTCGAGGAGGCCGGCCTGCGTGTCGTCGCGTCCAAGCGCATCCACCTGACGCCGGCGCAGGCCGGTGAGTTCTACGCCGAACACAAGGAGCGTGGCTTCTATGGCGAGCTGTGCGCGTTCATGGCGTCGGAGCCGGTCGTCGTGCAGGTGCTGGAAGGCGCGGGCGCCATCGCGAAGAACCGCGAAGTGATGGGCGCCACCGATCCGGCCGCCGCTGCCGATGGCACGATCCGCAAGGACTTCGCGCTGTCGAAGGGCGAGAACTCGGTCCACGGTTCGGACAGCGAGGCCTCGGCCGCGCGCGAAATCGCGTTCTTCTTCTCGGGCCTTGAACTGGTCGGCTGATCGACGGCCCAAGGTGCGATCCGGCCCGGTCCTTGCGACCGGGCCTTTTCTTTTGGGCCGAGGGCAGGGGCCGCTGGCTTCCCGCTTCAGTTCATGCTCCGCCACGTCGCCGGAGTAACGCCTTCCCAGCCGCGAAACGCGCGATAGAACGAGCCCTTGTCCTGAAACCCCAGCAGGAAGGCGATTTCGTCGGGGCGATTGCGCCCGTCGGCCAGCAGATGCCGTCCCAGTTCCTGTCGGGCTTCCTCCAGAAGGCTGCGATAGCTGGCACCATGCTCGGCGATCCGGCGTTGCAGCGAGCGTTCGCTCATCCCAAGCTCGCGCGCCACATCGCCGATTTCCGGCTTGCCGCTGGCGATGCGGCGCTTGATCAGGATCTTGACCTGTTCAGGAAGCGCGGATTGCGCCACGATCTCACTTAGCGATGCGGTCAGCGACGGGTCGAGTATGGCCAGAAGGTCGGGGTTGTGTCCCGCGAAGGGCAGGGTCAGGTCATCCGCGCGCAACACCAGCGCATTCTGCGTGCAAGCAGTGCGGATCGGGCCATCGAAATAGCTGCGATGCGTGTCGGAGACCATTTCGGTGCTGCGTGCGGCCACATAGACCAGATGGCCATCGGTGAGCAGCCGTTTGGCTATGCTTTTGCCCATTCCATAGGAAGCTCCGGTCACCAGCGCGGCGGGTTATATTCTGCTGTTCATGTTGCACCTATGCGTTGCGGTTGCGTTTCGATAACGCCAACCTTGTGCATTATTCTTCGCGGCAGGAGGCCACGCCTCCCGTATATCGATTATCATGTTGTTGTCACCAAGTTTATGGGTCGTCTGCTCTGCAAAGTAGAAATGTCGCGTTGCGCTGTCGGAGCAGGACCGGGCAGGGCGGAGACCTCCAATATCGCAGACCTGACCGGTCCTGCGGTCAGGCTC
>JAFLCY010000017.1 GCA_017303485.1 Rhodobacterales bacterium | reverse complement strand
CCGGAAAGTTTCAGCCCGCCACGCTTCAGCCCAGGGCGTCGTTGCAGCGCTGGCAGGTTCCGGGGTGCTTGTGGGTGCCCACGTCCGGCAGCACCTTCCAGCAGCGCTCGCATTTCTGACCCTTGGCGGGCTCGAACTCCACCGCCACGCCCGGCACCTCCGCCAGCGCGAAAGCCCCGTCGGGCACCGGCTTGGTGGACAGCCAGATGCAGGAGGTGATGCAGACCTCCTCGAAGGTGATGGTCTCCAGCAGCGCCATCATCTCCGGCGAGACGAAGACCACCGGCGCGGCCTCCAGCGACGACCCGATCACCTTCGCCGTCCGCTGCACTTCCAGCGCGCCCGTCACCACCCGGCGCACGTCGCGGATCGTCTCCCATTTCGCGGCCAGCGTCTCGTCGCGCCAGCTTGCGGGCGTTTCGGGGAAATCGACCAGATGGACCGAGCTTTCCTCACCCGGGAACCGTTCCAGCCAGACCTCCTCCATGGTGAAGACGAGGACCGGCGCCAGCCAGGTGGTCAGCCGGTGGAACAGGATATCCATCACCGTCCGGCAGGCCCGCCGCGTCAGGCTGGTCGGCGCGTCGCAGTAGAGGCTGTCCTTGCGGATATCGAAATAGACCGCAGACAGGTCCGATGTGCAGAAGGTGAACAGCTTCTGGAACACGCCCTGGAAGTCGTATTTCGCATAGCCCTCGCGCACCTCGGCATCCAGCTCGCTCAGCCGGTGCAGCACCCAGCGCTCCAGTTCCGGCATCTGCGCCGGCTCCACACGCTCGGCGTCCGAGAAGCCGCTCAGCGCCCCCAGCATGTAGCGCATGGTATTGCGCAGGCGGCGATAGCTGTCGGCGACCCCTTTCAGGATCTCCTTCCCGATCCGCAGGTCCACGGTGTAGTCCGACTGCGCCACCCAGAGCCGCAGGATATCGGCGCCGTATTCCCCGATCACCTCTTGCGGCGCGGTGGTGTTGCCCAGCGATTTGGACATCTTCATGCCCTTCTCGTCCAGGGTGAACCCGTGCGTCAGTACCCCGCGATAGGGCGCCCTTCCCATGGTCCCGCAGGCTTGCAACATCGAGGAATGGAACCAGCCGCGATGCTGGTCGGTGCCTTCCAGATAGAGGTCCGCAATCCCGTCCGCCGCCCCGTCCTCACGGTCGCGCAGGACGAAGGCATGGGTCGAGCCGCTATCGAACCAGACGTCCAGCACGTCATCGACTTTGACATAATCGGACGGGTTCACGATGCCTTCCAGCACGCGCTCCTTGAATCCTTCCACAAACCAGACATCCGCGCTTTCCGCCTCGAAGGCCGCGACGATCCGGGCATTCACCTCGGCGTTGCGCAGCAGGAAGTCCGGATCGGTCGGCTTTGCCCCCTTCTTCACGAAGCAGGTCAACGGTACGCCCCAGGCGCGCTGGCGCGACAGCACCCAGTCTGGCCGCGCCTCGATCATCGAGTTGAGCCGGTTGCGCCCGGTTGCCGGGGTCCATTGCACCAGCTGGTTGATCGAGGTCAGCGCCCGTTTGCGGATCGTGTCGCCATAGGTGGTCAGCCCGTCGTCCAGCGCCTTGTCGATCGCGACAAACCACTGCGGCGTATTGCGATAGATCACCGGAGCCTTGGAGCGCCATGAATGCGGATAGGAATGCTTGAGCTTGCCCTTTGCGAACAGCGCCCCGGCATAGGCCAACTGCTTGATGACCGACACGTTGGCCGGCCCCTCCTTGCCCTCGGGCGTGATGATGTGCTGCCCGCCGAACAAGGGCAGGTCGGCGCGATAGGACCCATCCGCCTCGACATTGTAGGTCATCGGCAGGCCGAACTTCACGCCCAGCTGATAGTCGTCATCGCCGTGCGACGGAGCCGTATGCACGAATCCGGTCCCCGCATCGTCGGTGACGTGGTCGCCGGGGAGCATGGGGACTAGGTAGTCCCACTCGCCTTTCCCGTCGGCGACTCCCGCGAACGGGTGTTCAAGATGATCAATTTGCTTCGGATTGACGTTCCGCTCCCGTACAACCTCGGCCTTCGCAGCCTTGAACACCTCATCTGCTCTGGCGTCGGCTACAATTACACGTTCACCGACGCGCGCGGCACTTTGCTCGCCTACACTCACCACCCTGTAGATCCCGTACTGGATCTCTGGATTGTATGCCACGGCCCGATTTTGCGGAATCGTCCACGGTGTCGTCGTCCAAATGACAACCGACGTACCGGAAAGAAACTCCAACTCTTCCTGTCCAAATGCATTTGTGCCGACGACGGGGAACCGCACCCACACCTGATGCGAGGAATGGTCGTGATACTCCACCTCCGCTTCCGCCAGCGCGGTCTTCTCCACCGGCGACCACATCACCGGCTTCGAGCCCTGATAGAGCGACCCGTTCATGAGGAAGTCCATGAACTCGTCGGCGATCACGGCTTCCGCATGATAGTCCATCGTGAGGTAAGGCCGGTCCCATTTCCCGGTGACCCCCAGCCGCTTGAACTCCTCGCGCTGGACGTCGATCCAGCCCTCGGCGAACTTGCGGCATTCCTGCCGGAAGGCGACCGTGTCGACGTCATCCTTGTTCAGGCCCTTGGCCCGGTACTGCTCCTCGATCTTCCACTCGATCGGCAAGCCGTGGCAGTCCCAGCCCGGCACGTAACGGGCATCGCGGCCCATCATCTGTTGGCTGCGCACCACCATGTCCTTCAGCACCTTGTTCAGCGCATGGCCGATGTGCAGGTGCCCGTTGGCATAGGGCGGCCCGTCATGCAGCACGAAAGGAACCCGGCCCGCCGCCCGCTCGCGCAGCCGGTCATAGACCCCGATCCGCTCCCACCGCGCCAGCCAGTCCGGCTCGCGCTGTGGCAGGCCCGCCCGCATCGGGAAGGCGGTTTCGGGCAGGAAGACGGTGTCGCGGTAATCGACGGCGGGGGCGGCAGTATCGGCGCACATGGCGGAACGGTCCTAAGGATCAGGGGCAGATCGGCCCGGAACCCTCCGGACCAGCGGCAAGACGACAAACCCGGCAGAGCCTCAGCCCGCCGGGCCGGTAATTCGCGAAGTAGCGACCCAGGCCATCTGCATGCGCGGCCTTATAGACAAAGGCCCGGCAAGGGTCCAGCCTGCCCCTGATCCCTGCCCCTTGCTCTTTTCCCAAATACTCTCCGGGGGTGCGGGGGTGGAAAACCCCCGCCGTCCGAGGAGGAGGCGAAGCCCGACGACGAGACAGGAAGTCTTCGCGCGTCAGCGCTCAATCTGAAAACCGCCCGCTCCGCCGAGAGCCACCGCGCGCAGGTCGGGGCGTGCCCCGTTTCCTCCGACAGGTCAGCCCTTCCCCACTCGACAATCCGGCCGACCCGCGTTTCCCTGCAAACTGATCCCATCCCGAAGGCCGACCCATGTTCCTCCGCCCCGTCCTCCTCCTCGCCGCACTCGCCTCTCCCGCCATGGCCGAGCTTTCTCTGCACGCCAACGCCCCTGGCCTCGATCTCGTGCCGCTTGCCTCTCTTCCCGCGGCCCCAGCGGAGCAGGGCGAAGTCGAGTTATGCGCGCATCTCTTCGTCGAGACGATCACTACGCCCGGCGGCAAGGATGTGGCGGCGAAGGGCTGGCATGTCACCGCCGAGCTGCCCTTCGGCGACCTCACCGCCGTCAGTTTCGTCGGCGGTGCGGCCCCTGCGACCAGCGGCACCTGCCAACTTCTCGACGGCAATGTCGGCCTCTATTCCGGCAGCCAGCTTGTCGGGCTGCTCTACTCCAGCCAGCCAGACGAGTTGATGATCGGCCACATCCGCCCGTTCGGCGACGGCCTGCGCATCCTGTCGGGCGACGTCCTGCCCGGGACCACTGCCGATCTTGTCCGCAATGGCGACCAGATCACCGCCACCGAGCCGGCAAAGGAGGAGCCCGTCTGCAACGGCAAGGGCATCGTCCCCCAGATCGAGGGCCTGCCAATCGACAAGGCGCGCACCCGGCTGGCCAGTGCCGGCTGGACCCCGATTCCCGCCGATCCGACGATGCAATCCCTCGGCATGGCGCAAAGCCTTGCCGTCGCCGGGATCACCGAGGTCGAGGATTGTTCCGGCACCGGCTTCGGCTTCTGCGGCTTCAGCTACAGCGGAGCGGCGGGCGAGCTTTTCGTCGTGACTGCGGGCGAAGGCGGCGAAGACGGTAGCCTGCCCTATGTCTCCGCCTATGAGGCCAGATGCCACTGAGGCCCCGGAACCAGGTTGCGCTTTTCCGGATGCCCACTGCCAAGTGTTTGATTTCCCTTGGCATGAGCGCGGCAGCCCGCGTGGACAGCGCTGGACAGACCGCCCCTGACCTGCCATCCTTTGCCAATGAAACTCCCCTCGCTCAATGTCCTTGGCCAGGACCTGCTGCCCTGTTCGACCGATCCGGTGACCGGCTTCTTCCGTGACGGCTGCTGCAACACCGGCCCGATGGATCGCGGCCTTCACACCGTCTGCGCCCTGATGACCGAGGAATTCCTGGCGCTGTCGAAATACCTCGGCAATGATCTTTCGACCCCCCGGCCTGAATACGGCTTTCAGGGGTTGAAGGCGGGGGACCAGTGGTGCCTCTGCGCGACCCGCTTCCTGCAGGCGCATGACGAAGGCGCCGCGCCGCAGGTCCGGCTAGCCGCCACCCATCAGGCCACGCTCGCCGTGGTTCCGCTTGAAATCCTGCGGCAATACGCCACCGACTGACCCGGTGGACTCTGGCCCCGACCAGCGCGACACCTTCCGCATGATCCCGCCCCGCTTCGACATCACAGCCGACCAGATCGCCCGCGTGGTTGCGACCTTCTACGCCAGCGTCCGCGGCCATCCCGCCCTGGGCCCGGTCTTCGCCGCCCATGTCACCGACTGGCCCGCGCACGAGGACAAGATCATCCGGTTCTGGAAGAATGCGATCCTGCACGAACGCGGCTATGACGGCAATCCGCTGGCCGTCCACCGGGCCGCCGGGAACGTGCGGCTGGGCATGTTTTCCGTCTGGCTTGGTCTGTTCGACAGCGTTCTCAGGCAAGAACTGCCGAGCGACACCGCCGAACACTGGTCTGCGCTTGCCCACAGGATCGGGCGGGGCCTGATGTTCGGGTTGCAGGATACCGCAGGCGCGCCACCCTCGCTGCGCTGACCGTCACTTCGACGTGACGGCCGTCTCTGGCACTGATGCGGGGGCAGGCATCGGCCGCACCGCGCCGTCGTCCCGCATCAGGTCCTCGATGAAAAGCGACAGCAGCTGCGACCGACCGGACACCCCCGCCTTGCGGTAGATCGCGTTGGTCTGGGCCTTTACCGTTCCTTCCGATGTCGCGCGGAGGCTGGCAATCTCGGCCGTCGACATGCCCTTGATCGCGAACAGGGCCACGTCCTTTTCCGAAGGGGTCAGCCCCCATTCGCCGAACCGTTCCTGCAACAGATCCATGAAGGCGCCCGAGGCGCGGCGCAACTGTTCCTCGGCCCTGTGCCGGTCGCGCAGGGCGCGGATCAGCATCAGGCCCCCCAGAACCACGCCAAGGATCAGGCCGAAGGCGGCGCCGATTTCCATCAGCTCGCGCATTTCCCAGCTGATCGGGGCGGTTCGAAAGCCGATCATCGACGACAGGATATCGGACACAAAGAAGAAGGCGCAAAGCGCCTGGATCACGAAAATCGCGATGAAGGGGGCTGCGCGTTTCACCCTTTGATCCGGTTCCGCCGTCCAACCACTGGCTCAATCGTCATCATCATCGTCGTCATCATCGTCGTCATCGTCGTCATCGCCGCCGCCGTGGCCGCTATGATCATCGTCATCATCGTCCTTGCCTCCGGCGCCCGATCGGTCGTCGATGATTGGAACCTCGCCGCCTCCACTGCCAGCGGGCGTCCAAAGGTCCCGCAGGATTTCGCCGGTGCGCGGATTGATGATGATTTCGCGCTCGCCATCCTTGCGGGTGGCCACGACCCGGACCCGGCCAAGAAGCGTGCGCTCTTGCACAATGCTGCGAAACCCGAGGGCCTTGAGTTGCCCTACGACGCTTTCGACATACTCCTGCGCGGCGCCAGGCGTCGCAAGAGCCAGGCCTACCGCCATTCCAGAAAGGAAATCCCTCCGTCTCATTCCGATACCCGGCCCCCACTTGCTGGAACTATGTTCCAAGCCGAAGGCCCCGGCAAGACCGGGGCCCTCAGTCAGACTAGAGCTGCCGCTCAGTTATCGTCGTCGTCATCGTCATCGTCGTCATCGTCGTCGTCATGATCGCCGCCATGATCGTCGTCATCGTCGTCATCATCATCGTCATCGTCGTCGTCATCGTCATCGTCATCGTCGTCGTCATCATGATCGTCGCCGAAATCACCCGAGACGTTCTTCACTTCCTTGCCGGTCTTGGTGGCGTCATCACCGTCGGCCTTTTCGGATTCCTGCCTCACGATCGCCTGGCTTTCGTTGTCATAGACAACCTCGACCTTCTGGCCGTCCTTGATCGCCTCGACTTTCGTCTGCGTCGGGCCGACCTTCACTTCGACATAGGAATAGCCCTGGGCCAGGTAGTCGTCGGCCAGCGCGTTGCCGTCGATGGCGGCATAGGCGGCCCCGGACGACAGGGCGACTG
The DNA here is from genome assembly GCA_017303485.1 of Rhodobacterales bacterium. GTDB lineage: Bacteria > Pseudomonadota > Alphaproteobacteria > Rhodobacterales > Rhodobacteraceae > Tabrizicola. Next base: position 42,483 of record JAFLCY010000017.1, on the reverse strand, counting down.
CGGCGGTGTAGCACAGGAGTTTGGTTCTCAACTTCATCAGGTGATCTCCTTCAGGTTGCGGTTCCAGCTCGTCCAGGGGCCGGGTGACCGCCGTCGAGAGCATGAGACGATCAAGCCGCCTGAAACCGGGTCTGGCCATTGCACCAGAGTTTACACCCCGCCCCTTATGCCCTGAGTTTGCAGGAATAAACTTCAGTTTATGCGCAATCAAAACGAGAGTCGTTGAAACCGTTGCTCAACTTAAACATTGTTTCCGAATGCGGAACGCCGCGCAGAAACAGGGGTCCGCGCCCATGCGCTGCGGAGCCCCGGCTCATCCGGCAATTCCGGTCCGTCAGACGTTCATCGTCACGCCCAGGTGCTTGGCCACCGTGAAGATGTCCTTGTCGCCGCGTCCGCACATGTTCATCACGATGATCTTGTCACGGGGCAAAGTCGGCGCCAGCTTCATCACCTGGGCCAATGCGTGCGACGGCTCCAGCGCCGGGATGATGCCTTCCAGCTTGCAGCACAGCTGGAACGCCTCCAGCGCCTCGGCATCGGTGATGCTGACATATTCCGCGCGCCCCACGTCATGCAGCCAGGAATGCTCCGGCCCGATCCCGGGATAGTCGAGGCCCGCAGAGATCGAAAAGCCCTCCAGGATCTGACCATCGCCGTCCTGCAACAGATAGGTGCGGTTGCCGTGCAGCACGCCCGGGCGACCTCCGGTGAGGCTGGCACAATGCTCCATCCGGTCGTCCACGCCCTTGCCACCCGCCTCGACGCCGACGATCCGCACCGAGGGATCATCGAGGAACGGGAAGAACAGCCCCATCGCGTTCGAGCCGCCCCCGATCGCCGCAACCACCACGTCAGGCAGGCGGCCCTCGCCCTCCTGCTCGGCCAGTTGCCAGCGCACTTCCTTGCCGATGATCGACTGAAAGTCGCGCACCATGGCCGGATAGGGATGCGGCCCCGCCACCGTGCCGATGCAGTAGAACGTGTCGCGGACATTGGTCACCCAGTCGCGCAGCGCGTCGTTCATCGCATCCTTCAGCGTGCCACGGCCCGAGGTGACCGGGATCACCTCGGCGCCCAAGAGCTTCATCCGGAACACGTTCGGAGCCTGCCGCTCCACGTCATGCGCGCCCATGTAGACCACGCATTTCAGCCCGAACTTGGCGCAGACCGTCGCCGTCGCCACGCCATGCTGGCCCGCGCCCGTCTCGGCGATGATCCGGGTCTTGCCCATGCGGCGGGCCAGGATGATCTGGCCCAGCACATTGTTGATCTTGTGCGCGCCGGTATGGTTCAGCTCGTCGCGCTTCATGTAGACCTTGGCACCACCCAGATGCTCGGTCAGGCGCGGTGCGAAATACAGCGGAGACGGGCGGCCGACATAGTGCTTCCAGAGATCGTCCATCTCGGCCCAGAAGCTGGGGTCGGTCTTGGCGAAGTTGTAGCGTTCTTCCAGCTCCAGGATCAGCGGCATCAGGGTTTCACTGACAAAGCGCCCACCGAAAAGGCCAAAGCGGCCCTGCTCGTCAGGCCCCGTCATGAAGCTGTTCAACCCGTCCTCGGCCATGGCGCACCCCCGTTGTTCTTGACGGATGTAACGCCATTGCCGCGGCGGGAAAAGCAGGAGTTTTCGAAATCTCCGGTGTGGGGCCTTCGAAAGCCGCGGTCCGATTTCTTGGAAGAAATCGTTCTATCGCAGGATCGGCACACCCGCCTTAACACCCTGCGCCGCCTCGACGAACGCTTCGATCCGGGCGGCGTCCTTGACACCCGGCGCGCTTTCCACACCTGAGGCCACGTCCACCTGCCGCGCCCCGGTCAACTGGATCGCCTGGCCCACGTTGTCGGGGGTCAGCCCCCCGGCCAGCATCCAGGGTTTCAGCCATTTGCGCCCGACCAGAAGCCGCCAGTCGAACGTGAGCCCGTTGCCACCCGGCAGGATGGCACCCTTGGGGGCCTTGGCGTCGATCAGAATCTGGTCGGCCACCAGCTGGTAATCCAGCAGCAGAGCAAGATCGTCTTCGGCCGCCACGCCAAGAACCTTCATCACCGGCAACCCGTACCTGGCCTTCAACGCGGCCACCCGGGCGGGGCTTTCATGGCCATGGAGTTGCAGCATGTCCAACGGCACTTCGGCGACGATGGCATCCAGCGCCGCGTCCTTGGCATCAACCACCAGCGCCACCTTGCAGAGACCCTCGGGCGTCGCGACAGCCAGCGCACGGGCTGCGCCGGGCGTCACGTAGCGTGGTGACCTGGGGAAGAAGTTGAACCCGATATAGGCAGCCTTCGCCCGCGCGACTGCCGCGACATCATCGGGCGTCCTAAGCCCGCAGATCTTGACTCGGACGTCCTGCATCAGCGCTTTTCCAGCAGCGCCAGCACCTCATCCTTCGGCGGGACGGTGGTGGAATCCTTCAGAACCGCCAGTTCGCGTTCCAGCCGCGTGACCTCGCGCGATTTCTGGCTGGCCGCCGCCCGATGGCCATGCTCGCGGAACCATTCCCACACAAAGCCGATCAGCACGCCAAGGATGATGCCACCGAAGATCACCAGAAACAGCGGCACCTCGATCGCCCAGGTCATCCCGGTCAGTGCGGCAAGATCCTCGGGCAACAGCTTGACGCCAACCGGGGCGCGGTTTGCCAGCGCCACGGTCAGGAGTGCAAGGCCCACTAGGCCAAGAAAGATCAATCGCAGGTATCGGATCATTCGCTTCGGCGCCCCCGGGTTCCCCGCCAATATCGGCCTGAACGCAGCCGGGCGCAAGGCGAAGGGGAATTACTTGCCGTTCAGGCGGTCGCGCAGAAGCTTGCCGGTCTTGAAGAACGGCACCTTCTTGTCGTCCACCGTCACCGCCTCGCCGGTGCGGGGGTTGCGACCGACGCGCGCATCGCGGGCCTTGACGGAAAAAGCACCGAAGCCGCGCAGTTCCACCCTGTCGCCCTTGGCCAGAGCCTCGATGATCTCTTCAAAGACCGTGTTCACGATCCGCTCAACATGCCTTTGCGTCAGATGCGGATTCTCATCCGCGATCTTCTGGATCAGTTCCGAACGGATCATCCGTTGTCCCCCCTGTGGTTCGACCCTTTGGCAGTGGCCGCCACTATCTTGTTCTCGCGCGACTATAGCGGCAGGATTTGTCTTCGGGCAAACAAAAACGGGGACTTGGGTGAAACGAAAAGGCCCCGCGTGTGGCGGGGCCTTTCGGTTCAATCGGCAGGCAAGGGCCTGAAACCCTTAGCTGCGGTCCTTGAGCGCGGCGCCCAGGATATCGCCCAGCGAGGCGCCCGAATCGGACGAGCCATACTGTTCGACGGCTTCCTTCTCTTCCGCGATCTCGCGCGCCTTGATCGACAGGCCCAGCTTGCGGGTCTTCGGGTCGATGTTGGTCACGCGGACATCCACATGGTCGCCCACCTGGAAACGCTCGGGACGCTGGTCGGCGCGGTCGCGCGACAGGTCCGAACGGCGGATGAAGGACTTCTGGCCGTTGTACTCGACCTCGATCCCGCCTTCCTCGATCGCGCTCACGGTGACGGTGATGATCGCCCCCCGCTTCACGCCATCGACGGCATCGGTGAAGGTGTCGTCGCCCAGCGCCTTGACGGAGAGCGAGATGCGCTCCTTCTCGACATCCACTTCGGTGACGGCGGCCTTGACCACGTCGCCCTTGCGGTAGTTCTGGATCGCTTCCTCGCCACGCTGATCCCAGCTGAGGTCCGAGAGGTGAACCATCCCGTCGATGTCGTTGTCGAGGCCGACGAACAGACCGAATTCGGTGATGTTCTTGACTTCGCCCTCGATGGCCGACCCGACCGGGTGGGTTTCGGCAAAGACTTCCCACGGGTTGCGCTGGGTCTGCTTCAGGCCAAGCGAGACGCGACGCTTGGCGCTGTCGATTTCCAGCACCATGACCTCAACCTCTTGCGAGGTCGAAACGATCTTGCCGGGATGCACGTTCTTCTTGGTCCAGGACATTTCCGAGACGTGAACCAGACCCTCGACCCCGGCTTCCAGCTCCACGAAGGCGCCGTAGTCGGTGATGTTGGTGACCCGGCCTTTGTGGACCGTGCCGATGGCGTACATCTTCTCGACGGCATCCCACGGATCCGACTGAAGCTGCTTCATGCCCAGCGAAATGCGGTGGGTTTCCTTGTTGATCTTGATGACCTGAACCTTGACGGTCTCGCCGATCGACAGGATTTCCGACGGGTGGTTGACGCGGCGCCAGGCCATGTCGGTAACGTGCAGCAGGCCGTCCACACCGCCGAGGTCCACGAACGCACCGTATTCGGTGATGTTCTTGACCACGCCGTCGACGACTTGACCTTCGGTCAGGTTGCCGATGACTTCGGCGCGCTGTTCGGCGCGGCTTTCTTCCAGGATCGCACGGCGCGAGACAACGATGTTGCCGCGGCGACGGTCCATCTTCAGGATCTGGAACGGCTGCTTCATGCCCATCAGCGGGCCGGCGTCACGCACCGGGCGGACATCGACCTGCGAACCGGGAAGGAAGGCGACTGCGCCCCCGAGGTCGACCGTGAAGCCGCCCTTGACGCGGCCGAAGATCGCGCCATCGACGCGCTGCTCGGCGGCATAGGCTTTTTCCAGACGGTCCCAGGCTTCCTCGCGGCGGGCCTTTTCACGGCTGATCTGGGCTTCACCGCGGGCGTTTTCCACGCGGTCCAGATAGACCTCGACGGTGTCGCCAACATTGATGTTGGGCTGCTCACCTGGGTTAGCAAATTCTTTCAGGTCGATGCGGCCTTCCATCTTGTAGCCGACATCGATGATGGCCTGGCCCGCTTCGATCGCGATGACCTTGCCTTTGACGACAGTGCCCTCTTCGGGGGTGTCGATCTCGAAGCTTTCCTTCAACAGGGCTTCGAAGTCTTCCATGGTTGCTTTAGCGCACATATAGATCAGTTTCCTTTGCGTGGTTTTCACTGGCCATGCGGTTGGCTCCGCCGGTCTTGGCCCTGAATGGAAAAACGCCGCCCACCGGCAAACCGGTTGAGCTGAGTCCAGTCAGGATGGCCGCCCTATAGCGAGAAGCACCGAAGGAGGCAAGAAATTAGGCTTGCTGCGTTCAATCACCACGCAGCCGATCAATCGTCCTCCTCAACTTACCCCGCCACCCAAACCTCACTCGATAGGCACGCTCGGCGATCTCTTCCCACCTGGCCGTGTCACCGGGTAGCAAACTTTCGCCCGGAAGGGGGTCGCCTTTTTCATCATGTATGCGCAAGAGGCGCGGGATCTCTTGGGCCAAGAAGTCGCCCAGGTTCGGCCAGCGCGCCCCTATGTCACCGCTGTCGCGATGCATCAGCGTGACCTCATCCTTGTCCGTCAGGAAGATGCTTCCCTGTGAACGCCAGGGACCGTTCATGGCACCAATACCAAACCAGGTCTTGGACACCCCTGGCGCACGCTCAAGTTGGTTTGTCGCCAACGAGAACGGCGCCCCTGCGCCGTGGTCAATCCGGCCCTGTTGCCCGCTGATCGAAAGGCTATGGAGGTTCAGCCCGTTCGTCACGGCAAGAAAATCTCGCATCGGCTGCGGGATTCTCGCACGGGTCTGCTCGGGATGAGGATAGGGCAGCTGATCCTCCAGCTCGTCGATTTCCTCGTCGGAGAGGCCGTTGAATACCGAGGCAGAGTACCAGTAGGGGCCTTTCTCTGGCATGTGCCCGGCGCGAAAGGCGTTGAAGGCGCCTTCAACCGATCCGCGCGGCCCAAGAACCCGCCAGATTTCCCTGATCGCGGTTTGCGTCGCCTCTGTGACGGACGAACTGTTCATTGGAAGCCACCGATCTCCAGTCTTAAGTGCGACCAGCCTGCGCGCCTTTTACCAGCTTTCGCTCCACCACCGCACAGGCCGTCCCCACCGCCTCGTCGATCCCCATCGCGCTGGTGTCGATCACCACGGCATCCGCTGCGGCCTTCAGCGGGGCATCCGCCCGCCCCATGTCGCGGGCATCGCGCTCTTTCACCTCGGCCAGCACCCGGGCCTCGTCGCCGCCGACCTCCAGCCAGCGCCGGTGCGCGCGGACCTCGGGGCTGGCGGTGACGTAGAGCTTCACCTCGGCCTCGGGGCAGATCACCGTGCCGATGTCGCGCCCATCCAGCACCGCGCCGCCCTCGGCCCGGGCAAACCGGCGCTGGAAGTCGACCAGGGCCTTGCGCACCTCAGGCAGTGCGGCGACCCGGCTGGCGGCCTGCCCTGCCTCCAGAGTCCGCAGATCGTCCCGCAGCAAATCACCCGGAGCGAGAGAGCGGGCGGCCTCGGCAGGGTCGCCGCCCTTCACGCCCACCACGCGATACAAAAGCCCGGTGTCGAGATGGCGGAAGCCGAACCGCGCCGCGACTGCCCGACTGATCGTGCCCTTGCCTGCCGCTGCCGGGCCGTCGATTGCCACCGTAAAGATCATGCTTGCCGAACCCTGCCCCTGGCTTCCGCGTCGGACGCCTCTGACGGGAGTATTGGGAAAACGGCAGGCCGGGAAGGGGGATTTGCCCCACCCCGATCCGGAAGTCCGGGCAGACGCCCTGCCCGGCGCTGGACGGAGCCAGGGGCGAACTTTCAACCCTTTGATATCATTGCCGGCCCGCAAGAGCTTCTGCCATTTTGGCGCGATTTTCCCTTGGATTCGGCCCCGAATTGTGCAAGGGTTCGCGCTGCGACGTTATCTTTTCGACCACTGTCTCCGACCATCGGCCACAGCAATCGACTTCAAGCTGACGGGGCCAGGCCGCCGCATCCTGCGGGCGGCATGACTTGAGGAGACTTCACGATGGCCAAGGGCACCGTGAAATGGTTCAATGAAACCAAAGGCTACGGCTTCATCGCCCCGGAAGGCGGGAAAAAGGACGTGTTCGTCCACATCACCGCGCTGGAGCGTGCGGGGCTGCGCAGCCTGAAAGATGGCCAGCCGGTCACCTTCGATATCGAAGCCGGCCGCGACGGGCGCGAATCTGCGACCAACCTGGCACTGGCGTAAGCCGGTTCGGGGGCGGTTCGCCGCCCCCGCCACTCAGTTCATCGTAATCGCGGCCCGGTCCCGCAGGACGTGGTCGAAACCGATCCGGAAACTGGTATCGGATACATCTTCCGGCAGGCAGACAGCCGTCCTGCGGCCAAGCGGATAGGCCGGAACATCGAACTCGCGGCTGACCAGGATCACCCGCATCTTGGCATCCCCCGCGATCAGACTTGAAATCGCAAGCTCTGCCCCGGCGATGCCGCCGAACCCGTCACACTCCATCACAAAAAGATCGTAGCCGAACGGATCGTCAAGGATCGTCGTAACGGCGTCGTCGAGATCATCGGCCAAATCGACGACACTGCCAAAATCGGCGAGCCGCTGGCCGGTGCGGCCTTCGGCCCGGTCGGTCAAAAGCATTACCCGCACACCCAAGGTATGCGGCTGCACCCGTTGGCGGTCGGTCTGAATGAAAGTCTGCACGCGCACTCCTCCACTACCTTCTGCCAATCTCGAACTACAATGCGGAGAGCATTCGCCCGAATAAAGGAAAGTTGCAGGAAAAACCACCCGACCCATGCCACATTCAAGTCAAAGTTGCCTTGCTTTGGCCACGGTCTCACACTCAGGTTGAAAGACTCACCCATTCCGGGCTGGCAAGGTACCCTTGTCGATGCTGTTAACCTATTCTGAACCGAAAAGCAGCCCTTCAATGGACTGATGCCTGATTCGCCGCGGGAGTTCTGTATGAACCATCACACCAACATGACATTCCTCGACCTCCGGCAGGATCTTGCGGCCGCCTTTCGCTGGACCGCCCGGCTGAACCTGCACGAGGCCGTGGCCAACCACTTCTCGCTGGCGGTCAACCCGGAGGGCACCCGGTTTCTCATCAACCCGAACGGTCGCCACTTCAGCCGGATCACCGCCTCCTCACTGGTCGAGATCGACGCGAACGATCCGCACACCATGTCGCGCCCCGATGCGCCGGATCCGACGGCCTGGGGCCTGCATGGCAGCATCCACCGCGCCTGTCCGCATGCGGCTTGCGTCATGCATGTCCATTCGATCCATGCCACCGTGCTGGCCAGCCTGGCCGACTCGCGCCTGCCTGCGATCGACCAGAACACGGCGATGTTCCACAATCGCTATGTCATCGACGACCACTACGCCGGCATGGCCTTCGAGGAAGAGGGCGCGCGCTGCGCCCAGTTGCTGGCCGACCCGAAGATCACCACGATGATCATGGGCAACCATGGCGTCCTGATCATCGGGCGCACGGTGGCGGAAACCTTCAACCGCCTCTATTATTTCGAGCGCGCAGCCGAAACCTACATCCGTGCGCTGCAGACCGGGCGGCCCCTTCGCGTCCTGTCCGAGGCGGTTGCGGAAAAGACCGCCCAGGAGTGGGAGGCCTATCCCGGCTTCGCCGAGGCGCATCTGCACGAACTGCGCGCGATCCTCGATGCCGAGGACCCCGGCTACGCCAACTGAGGGGTCAGAGCCGCGCCGCTTCGGCGTGCAGACGGTCGACCAGCCCCTGATCCAGATTCATCCGCGCCGCCAGCATGGCCAGGTAGCCCTTTTCGGCGGGGGATTGTTCGTCGACCACCAGAAGCGATGCCGCGTAAAGTTGCGTCGCCTCGGCCTCGTTCCGTGCCAGGGCTGAGATGCGGCCCACGTCCAGCGGTGCATCCAGTTCGGCGGTGATCAGCGCCGTGGCGTCCTGCCCAAGGCCAAGCCCCGCAAGCTGACCGTCGATCACCGCGCGTTCGTCCGGGGTCACATGGCCATCGGCCTTGGCTGCGGCGATCATGGCCTGCAACAGGCGCGTCGCCAGGTCATCGGCTGCCGCCGCATCGGCCGGCTGGAACGCGCTTCCCTCCGGAGGAGGCAGGGCGGTCGCCTCACCCGTCTGGCCGTTCTTCCAATCCTCGTAGGCCTTGTAGGCAAGCCCTCCGATGGCCGCCATGCCGCCGATCTTGAGGCCCGTCCCCAGCATGCGCCGGCCACCCCCGGTCAGCAAAAGCCCCAGAAGTCCGCCCGCAATCGCGCCCTTGCCCAGCGCCGACTGGCTGTCCCAGCCGGCTTTCGCCTTGTCCGCCAGCCCCCTGGCGCCCTGCCCGCTGGTTGCCTGGGACAGACCTCCGACAAGGCTGTCCAACAGCGATTTCGCATTCAGCATCCTGGCCTCCTTCTTCCGCCGCTGGAAATATGGGGTGTGTCCCGCCCCGCAACAATGATGGCGCAGCGCCCCGGCCATCCGCCGCCTATGGCCGACCCCAGCCGCCCCCGCCCGGCGTGCGCATCTCGAAGACCGCGTCTTCGGGAAGATCGCGCTCGTCGTTGCCTTCCAGCCGTTCCAGCCGACCGTCGGGCCAGTGTACCCAGTTCTCGCCCACCGCGCCCGGGCCGCCGCAATCGCCCCCGAACGGAGGCACCTTCCGGCTGCCGCACAGCGTCGTCACGGTGACCGGCGCCAGAAATCGCAGCTTCCGCACCGCCCCGCCGCCGCCGCGCCATTGCCCCGCCCCGCCGGAACCCGCCCGGATTCCGAACGCCTCCAGCCGCACCGGAAAGCGTTTCTCCAGAACTTCAGGATCGGTCATCCGCGTGTTGGTCATGTGGCTCTGCACCGCGTCGCAGCCCGGGAAGCCCGGCCCTGCGCCCGTGCCACCGGCGATGGTCTCGTAGTTCTGGAACTGGTCGTTGCCCCAGATGAAGTTGTTCATCGTGCCCTGCGCCGCCGCCACCACCCCCAGCGCGCCGTAAAGCGCATTGCAGGCCGATTGGCTGACCTCGGTATTCCCCGCGATCACTGCCGCCGGGGCCACCGGGTTCAACAGCGTTCCCTCTGGCACGATGATCGTCAGGGGCTTGAGGCACCCCTCGTTCAGCGGGATCGCCTTGCCGACCAGCGTGCGGAACACATACAGCACCACTGCCCGCGTCACCGCCTGCGGCGCATTGTAATTGCCGGAATGCTGCGGCGAGGAGCCGGTGAAATCGATTGTCGCCGACCGCGATCCATGGTCCACCGTCACCTTCACCTGGATTTCAGCGCCGATGTCCATCGGATAGCGGAACGCGCCGTCGGTCAGCCGGTCAATCACCGCCCGCACACATTCCTCGGCGTTCCTTTGCACATGTTGCATGTAGGCGGCGACCACATCGGCCCCGTGCAGCGCCACCACCCGCAGAAGCTCACGCCGCCCGGTTTCGTTCGCGGCGATCTGCGCCTTGAGGTCGGCCATGTTCTGATCCGGCGACCGGCACGGCCAGCGGCCCGAGCCGAGAAGCGCCCGCGTTTCCGCCTCGCGCAGCCTGCCTGCGACCACCAGAGGAAACAGGTCGATCACCACCCCTTCTTCCTCGATCGTCGTGCTGTCCGGCGGGGCAGAGCCCGGCGTGCGCCCGCCGATATCGGCGTGATGCCCGCGCGAGCCCAGCCAGAAAGCCGCCTTCCCGCCAACGAAGACCGGGGTTATCACCGTCACGTCCGGCAGATGCGTCCCGCCGTTCCAGGGCGCGTTCAGCATCCAGGCATCGCCCTCCTGCGCTGTCGCACCCTCGGCGGCGATCACCGTCTTCACCGCATGGGACATCGACCCCAGATGCACCGGCACATGCGGGGCATTGGCGACCAGATCGCCCGCCGCATCGAAGATGGCGCAGGAAAAATCCAGCCTTTCCTTGATATTGACCGACCAGGCCGTGTTGGCCAGCGTCGCCCCCATCTGATCGGCGACCGACATGAACAGGTTGTTGAACACCTCCAGCAGCACCGGATCGGCCGATGTGCCCGCGGCAGGCGGCCGCGCGACATCCTCGATGCGCCGCAGGATCAGGTTCGCCTGCCCGTCGACCCGCGCCTCCCAGCCGGTCTCGACGACCACCGTCCCGGTCGCCTCGCTGATCACCGCCGGTCCGGCGATCCGCGTCGCCGCCCCGCAATTCTCGCGCTGGTAGAGATCGACCTCCTGCCAACGCCCCCCGGCCCAGACCCGCAGCCGTTCGACCGGCTGCCCCTGCCTTGCGCCGGGCGACAGGTCCGGCAGGTCCGCCCCCCCGCCCTCGGCCTCGACCGCGAGCATTTCGAACAGAAGCGCCCGCTCGGGCGAGGTGAAGCCAAAGCGTGCCTGATGCGCCACGGCGAAGTCCTGCGCCATCGCCTCTGCGTCTCCGAACGGCACCGGCAGCGACTGGTGCTGCCCCTCATAGCGCAGATGCGCCGTCTGCGTGATCTTCGGGTAGGCTATCCCCTGATCCGACAGGGCGCCCGAGGCTTCCGCGGCAAGGTCCTCGATCCGCGTCAGGGCCGCCGCAACGTCCGAAAGCGGCGCGTCGAATTGCGTTTCCCGCAGCTCGCGCAGATGCGCCAGCCCCATGCCGAAAGCCGACAGCACTCCGGCCTGCGGATGGATGAAAATGGCTTTCATCCCCAGCGCATCCGCCACGCCGCAGGCATGTTGCCCGCCCGCACCGCCAAAGCACTGCAGGGCGTAGCCCGTCACATCATGCCCACGCTGCACGCTGATCTTCTTGATCGCATTGGCCATGTTGTCGATGGCGATCCGCAGGAACCCCTCGGCGATCCCTTCCGGCGTGTCGCGTTTTCCGGTCGCCGCAGCGATCTCGGTCGCCAGTGCCGCGAACTTCTCCCGCACGATCGCGGCATCCAGCGGCGCGTCGCCGCCCGGTCCGAAGACCGCAGGGAAATGCGCGGGCGACAGACGCCCCAGCATCACGTTGCAATCGGTGATCGTCAGCGGCCCGCCACGCCGGTAGCTCGCCGGTCCCGGATTGGCACCCGCGCTTTCCGGGCCGACCTGAAACCGCCCGTCCCGGAAGGAGCAGATCGACCCGCCCCCCGCCGCGACCGTGTGGATGTCCATCATCGGCGCACGCATGCGGACGCCTGCGACCTCAGTTTCGAACGAGCGTTCATATTGCCCGGCATAATGACTGACATCGGTCGAGGTTCCGCCCATGTCAAAACCGATCAGCCGGTCGAACCCCGCCGCCTCGGCGGTACGCGCCATGCCGACGATTCCTCCGGCGGGACCCGAAAGGATCGCGTCCTTGCCCTGGAACCGCCCGGCTTCGGTCAGCCCGCCGTTCGACTGCATGAACAAGAGCCGACCCGTCGCCCGCCCCATGTCCAAAGCGCCTTCCACCTGCGCCACATAGCGCCGCAGGATCGGAGAAAGGTAGGCATCGACAACTGTCGTGTCCCCGCGCGGCACCAGCTTGGCCAGCCGCGACACCTGATGCGAAAGGGAAATCTGCGTGAAGCCAGCCTGGCGCGCCATGGCCCCGACCCGTGCCTCGTGGTCCGGATTCACATGCCCGTGCATCAGGGCCACCGCCACCGCCGCGATCCCCTCGGCCCGCGCCGCCGCCAGTGCCGTCAGCACCGCGGCTTCGTCCAACGGGCGCACTTCCTGCCCTTCGGCATCCATCCGGCCCGGAATCTCGAACACCTGTTCATAAAGCAAGTCGGGCCGCCGGATGTTCAATTCAAACAACAATGGCCGCGCTTGAGTACCGATCCGCAGCAGATCGCCGAACCCTTCGGTGATCAGCAGCGCAACCCTCTCGCCCTTCCGCTCCAGAAGCGCGTTGGTTGCGACCGTCGTCCCCATCTTGACCGCCGCAATGGCCGCCTCCGGGATCGGCTCGCCCGGCTTCAGCCCAAGGCAATCGCGAATACCCTGCACCGCTGCATCCGGGTAGCGTTCGGGATTCTCTGACAGAAGTTTCGCCGTGACCAGCCGCCCGTCCGGCGCCCGTCCCACGACGTCGGTGAAGGTGCCGCCCCGGTCAATCCAGAATTCCCAAGCCATGCCGCACCTCCGCCCCTTTCGTGACCTGCCCCGCGCCCGGATGCAACACTTGACCCATACCCCCGCACAGGCTTTCCTGCCGTACATGCCCATGCACTTCACCCCCACCGAATACGCCGCCCGTCAGGCAAGCGCTCGCGTTGCGCTTCAGGCCCGGGGCCTCGACGCCCTCCTGATGTTCGCACCCGAAGGCCATTTCTGGATTTCCGGTTACGACACTTTCGGCTTTGCGATGTTCCAGTGCATGATCCTTACCGCGAAGGGAGATTTGCATCTCCTTACCCGCACCCCAGACTTGCGGCAGGCGCAGTTAACCTCAACCCTCACGGACGCCGAAATCCACATCTGGCAGGACATCGAGGGTGCGAGTCCCGCTCGCGACCTTGCCAACCTGCTTGCCGATCTCGGTGTGAAAGGCCTGATCGGCTATGAATCCGACACTGTCGGCCTTACCGACCGCACCGGCCGCGCACTTCATGCCGCGATTCCGGGCCTGATCGACGCTTCCGAGCTGATCCGTGCCCTCCGCCGTGTCAAATCCCCTGCCGAGATCGAGATGCACCGCCGCGCCGCCGCGCTGTCGGACGACGCGCTGGATCAGGCCATAGCCCTCGCCCGCCCCGGTGCCTTTGAGGGCGATATCCTCGCCGCCATGCAGGGCGCGGTCTTCAAGGGCGGTGGCGACTATGCCGGCAACGAGTTCATCCTCGGCTCCGGCCCCGGCGCGCTTCTCTGCCGCTACTACTCCGGTCGCCGCCATCTGTCGCCGAATGACCAACTCACGCTGGAATGGTCCGGGGCCTATGCCCGCTACCACGCCGCGATGATGCGCACGGTGCTTGTCGGCCGCGCCTCCGACCATCACCGCCGGATGCACGCGGCCGCCGTCGAGGCGCTGGAAGCCTGCGAGGCCGCCATCCGCCCGGGCGCGCCGATGGGCGATGTCTACGCCGCCCACGCCCGCGTCTTCGATGCCCACGGGTTTTCCCACGCGCGTCTGAGGGCCTGCGGTTACGGCATGGGGGCGGTCTACAATCCGATCTGGGTCGACTTCCCGATGTTCTATGAGAACAACCCCCTGATCATGCAGGCAGGGCAGGTCTTCTTCCTGCACATGATCCTGATGGACAGCGCGGCAGGCGAAGCGATGACGCTTGGGCATTCGGTTCTGGTCAAACCGGACGGCATCGAACGGCTTTCGCGCCACGGGCTTGACCTGATCCTGAACGCCTGACTTGCGACGCTGCGCCGCCTTGCGGACCTCGGAGAAAGCACCAAGATTTCTTGCATGACCGCGCCCTATTCCTATCGCGCCGACCCCTCTGTCCCGCCCTTCGACGACAGCGCCCCCGTCGCGGTGATGGATGCCGACTGCGCGATCTGCAGCTGGGGCGCGCGGATGATCCACCGGCTTGACCGCAAGGGCACCACCCGCATCTGCCCGATCCAGTCGCCGCTTGGCACAGCACTCCTCACCCACTACGGCCTGAACCCGCAGGACCCGGCGAGTTGGCTGTTCCTGGACCAGGGCCAGGCGCACAAGGATTTCGAGGCCGTCCTCCACGCCGGTCGCCGCTTCGGTGGATGGGGCCATCTGACCCTGACGCTGCGCCTGATCCCCCGCCCGATCCGCGACTGGCTTTACATCCGCCTCGCCCGCAACCGCTACCGGCTTTTCGGCCGGGCCGACCTCTGCGCGCTTCCCGACCCCGCGCTGCAACGGCGCATCCTGCGATGAAGGTCCTCATCCATGGCGGGACCGGCGTCTTCGGCGCGCGCCTCGCCCGGCTTCTGGCCCGAGACGGCCACCAGATCACCATCGCCGCGCGCACCCTCTCCACCGCCCGGACACTCGCGCAGGAGATCGACGCGACCGCCCTGCAGATGGACCGGACCGGCGACCTCTCCGCCCTTGCCGGGCATCAGGTCATCATCGACGCGGCCGGCCCCTTCCATGTTTACGGGGCCGACCCCTACCGGCTTGCCAGGGCCGCCCTGGCCGCCGGGGCGCATTACCTCGATCTTGCCGACAGCGCAGCCTTTTGTGCCGGGATCACCGCATTGGACGCCGAGGCGCGCAAAGCCGACCGCGCCGCGATCTCTGGCCTGTCCTCTGTGCCCGCCATTTCCAGCGCCGCCGTCCGCGCCCTTACCGGCCGTGACCAGCCTCTGCACATCGACAGCGCCATCCTGCCCGGCAACCGCAGTCCGCGCGGCCTGTCCGTCATGGCCTCGATCCTGTCGCAGGCGGGCCGCCCCTTCCCGGTCTATCTGGGCGGGCGCTGGACCACAGTCCCGGGCTGGTCCGACCCGAAACTCTATGCCCTCCCCGACGGCCTTGTCCGGCAGGGCTGGCGGATCGAGGTGCCCGATACCCGACTGTTCCCCGCCCATTTCGGTGCCCGGACCGTCGACTTCCGCGCCGGCCTCGAACTTGGGCTGATGCGCTATGGCCTTGCCGCTTTCGCCGCCCTCCGCCGCCGCATCCCGTTCCCGGTCACCACACCGCTTGTCCGCACCTTCCGACTTGCCGCCGATCTCCTTGCGCCCTTCGGCACCGGCACGGGCGGCATGTCCGTCAGCGTGACGACCGCCACCCACCGCCACAGATGGACCCTGCTGGCAGAGGACGGCGACGGACCCTTCGTCCCCGCCATTGCCGCCCGCGCCCTTCTGCGCCGCTCCACATTGCCAACCGGGGCCACACCCGCGCTTGAGATCCTCAGTCTCGACGAGTTGGAAGCCGCCATGTCGGATCTCGCCATCCGTTTCGAACGCCGGAGCGTACCGCTGGACCCGATCTTTCCGCGCGTCCTCGGCCCCGTCTTTGCCACCCTGCCAGAGGCCGTGCGCGCCACCCATTTGACTGCAGGGCTCTCGCGCTGGCAGGGCCGCGCTTCGGTGACGCGCGGCACCGGCCTCTGGAGCCGCTTCCTCGCCACCCTCTTCCGCTTCCCGCCTGCCACCGACGACACCGAAGTCGAGGTCACCAAGACCGCGACCAGCGATGGCGAAACCTGGACGCGCCGCTTCGGAACACGCCGCTTCCGCTCGCATCTCGCCGAGACACCGCGAGGGATGACCGAACGCTTCGGACCGTTTACCTTCCTCCTCGGACTGGCCGTCAGGGACAGCGCCCTGCACTATCCCGTCGCGGGAGGGCGCCTCGGCCCGATCCCGCTGCCACGCTGGATGCTGCCCCGGTCAGAAACCCGCGAATACGCCGAAGACGGCCGCTTCCACTTCGACGTCCGCCTGTTTGCGCCCGTCACCGGAGAGCTGATGGTCCACTACCGCGGCCAGTTGGAACCGATCGTTGCGGACCCCGCATCACCCCCGCAACCCTAAGAATCTTCCAGAGAATTCTTAGATCTTTTCCCTTACGACCCAATCTTCGTCAGCAGTTCCTCGACCTTCGGACCCAGTTCCTCGACAATCAGCTTCACCCCCTCCGGGTTCGGATGGATGCCGTCCGCCTGCATGAAGGCCGCCATCGAGGCCGGATCGGCCGGGTCCGCCCCCGCCGCGCGAAGACCGCCGAAGAAGTCATCCGCCAAGAGAGTGCCGTATTGCCCCGACAGTTCGCCATACATCCCGTCGAAGGCCGCCTTGTACTCCGGCCCGAAGTTGCCCGGCGCCTTCATTGCCACCAGAAGAACGGGAAGATCGCGCGCCGCTGCCTCCTTGAGGATACCTTCCAGACTGGCCTTGGACGCCGTCGGGTCGATCCCGCGCAAGAGGTCATTGCCGCCCAGCGTCACGATCAGGGCATCCGCCTCCGGGCCCAGCGCCCAGCCGACGCGCGCCAGACCACCCGCCGTCGTATCCCCCGACACGCCCGCGTTCTGCACCACCACGTCATGCCCGCGGTCCTTCAGCCAGCCCTCCAGCACCGGCACCAGACCCTGCGACGGGTCGGCAAGCCCATAGCCCGCCGTCAGGCTGTCGCCCAGGGCCACCACGGTCACAGGCTCGGCGGCTGATGCTCCTGCCGTCAACAACGTGACCAGAAGCCCATTGCGAAGCCCGGCAATCGCGCCATATCCCTTTGACAGGCAAGCCCGAAGGAACCCCCTGATGCCAGACGATATCCTCGCGCTCAGCGACGCGCGCCTGACCCTTGCGGGCAATGCCGGGCCGGTCGACATCCTGAAAGGGATCACCCTGGCCATCCGGCGGGGCGAAACGGTCGGGCTCATCGGGCCATCGGGATCGGGCAAGTCGTCGCTCCTCATGCTCATGGGCGGGCTGGAGCGTGCCACCAGCGGTCGCGTCCTGGCTTTGGGTCAGGACCTGACCGCGATGAACGAGGACGCGCTCGCCCGCTTCCGCCGGGGGAATATGGGGGTTGTGTTTCAAAGCTTCCACCTGATTCCCACAATGACCGCCCTGGAAAACGTGGCGCTGCCGCTGGAGCTTGCCGGGGCCGCCGACGCCTTCCCGCGCGCCGAGGCGGAGCTGACCGCGATGGGCCTTGGCGCGCGGATGCACCACTACCCCAGCCAGATGTCGGGTGGCGAACAGCAGCGTGTTGCGCTGGCCCGTGCCGCCGCGCCCCGGCCCGCGATCCTTCTGGCGGACGAACCCACCGGCAATCTCGACGGCGCGAACGGGCAGGCGATCATGGACCTGTTGTTCGGGCTTCGTGACCGCCATGGCGCAACACTGGTGCTGGTGACCCATGCCCCGGAACTGGCCGAACGCTGCGACCGGGTGATCCGGCTTGCCGACGGGGTTCTTGCGCCGGACACGCTTGCCAAGGCCGCCGAATGAGCCTGTCTTTCACCATCGCCCGGCGCGAGCTTCGTGGCGGATTGCGCGGCTTCCGGGTCTTCCTGGCCTGTCTCGCCCTGGGCGTCGCGGCCATCGCCGCTGTCGGCACGCTGCGCACCGGCATCCAGCAGGGCCTGACCGACCAGGGCGCGGTGATCCTTGGCGGCGACGCCGAGATGCGCTTTACCTATCGCCCCGCCGATGCGGACGAACGCGCCTTCATGGACCGGGTCGCGACGCAGGTGTCCGAAGTCTACGATTTCCGCTCGATGGCTCTCATTGACGGGGATCAGGCGCTGACGCAGGTGAAAGCCGTCGACGATGCCTGGCCCCTGACCGGCAGCGCCACCCTCGACCCACCGATCCCGGTCGCCGAGGCGCTGGCCGACCAGAACGGCCTTCCCGGCGCGATCATGGACCCCGTGCTGATCGAGCGCCTGTCCCTCGCCATCGGCGACAGCTTCCGCCTGGGGACGCAGGAATTCCGCCTGACTGCCGCCCTTGCGCGTGAGCCTGACTCCGCCTCGACCGGATTTACCCTCGGGCCGCGCACGGTCGTTCGCTCGGATGCCCTGGCGAATTCCGGCCTTCTTGCCCAGGGGTCGATGTACGAGACACGCTACCGCCTGCTCCTGCAACCGGACGCCGACCTGCAAGCCCTTGAAACCGAAACCGAAAGAACCTTCCGTGACAAGGGGATGCGCTGGACCGACAGCCGCAACGCCGCACCGGGGATCGAGGCTTTCGTCGACCGGATCGGCAGTTTCCTCGTCCTTGTCGGCCTCGCAGGGCTGGCGGTGGGTGGCGTCGGCATCTCGGCTGCGATCCGCTCCTATCTCGACGGCAAGGTCGACACCATCGCCACCCTCAAGACCCTTGGGGCCGAGGGCGGGCTGATCTTCCGCAGCTACCTTTGGCAGACCGCGATCCTGTCCGCGCTTGGCATCGCCATCGGCCTTGCGCTTGGTGCCGTGGTCCCGATGCTGGCCGCGCCCCTGATCGAGGCCTCGCTCCCCTTTCCTACCGATCTCCGCCTTGCCCCGATGGCGCTTCTGGAAGCCGCACTTTACGGCGGCCTCTCGGCGCTGATCTTCACCCTCCTGCCGCTTGCCCGAACCGAGCGCATCCGGCCCGCCGCCCTGTATCGGGGCGGCAGCGGCACCCGCGCCTGGCCGCGGAAACGCTATCTTGCCGCCCTCGCATTCCTCACCGTGACCTTGATCGGTGTCGCCGCATGGGCGTCCGGCATCTGGAAACTCGCCCTTGGTGCTGCTAGCGGCGTCCTTGGCGCGCTGGTCATCCTGGCGCTGGCGGCCGTCGCACTCCGCGTGGCCGCCAGACGCCTCGCCCGTACCCGCCTGGCCCGGGGTCGTCCTGCCACCCGCACGGCCCTGGCCGCCATCGGTGCGCCCAGATCCGACGCCACCTCGGTGGTCCTCTCCCTCGGCCTTGGTCTTTCGGTCCTTGCCGCCGTGGGCCAGATCGACTGGAACCTGCGTCAGGCCATCGCCACCGACCTGCCCACCCGCGCGCCTGCCTTCTTCTTCGTCGATATCCAGCCTGACCAACTCGACCCATTCCTTGCCCTGATGGACGCCAACCCAAGCGTCACCGAAGTCGAAACCGCGCCAATGCTGCGGGGCGTGATCACGCGGATCAACGGCAAGCCAGCACGGGACGTTGCCGGAGACCACTGGGTCGTCAGGGGGGATCGCGGCATCACCTATGCGGCGACTCCCGGCGCAAAGTCCCGCATCACGGCGGGAAAGTTCTGGCCCGAGGACTACACTGGCGAGCCGCAGATCAGCTTCGCCACCGAAGAGGCCGAGGAGATCGGCCTGAAGCTTGGCGATACGATGACGGTCAACATCCTTGGCCGCGACATCACCGCGACGATCACCTCCTTTCGCGAGGTCGATTTCTCCAATGCCGGGATCGGCTTTGTCATGACGCTGAACCCCTCGGCGCTGGCGGGTGCGCCGCACAGCCATATCGCCACCGTCTATGCGCCCCCCGAGGCGGAGGCACAGATCCTGAAGGACGTGACGAAGACCTGGCCGAACATCACCGCCATCGGCATCCGCGAGGCGGTGAACCGGGTGTCCGAGGCGCTGTCGGCCATCGCCACCGCCACTGCCTGGGCGGCCGCCGGGACGCTGATCACCGGCTTTGTCGTCCTTGTCGGCGCGGCGGCGGCGGGCGAACGCGCCCGCATCTACGAAGCCGCGATCCTGAAGACGCTGGGCGCGACGCGGGGCAAGATCCTGGCGAGTTTCGCGCTCCGTTCCACGCTGATGGGCGCGGCGGCCGGGCTGGTCGCTGTGGTGGCAGGCGGTCTGTCGGGTTGGGCGGTCATGACCTTCGTGATGGATGCGACCTACCGGTTCGAGCCGCTCTCTGCCCTCGGCATCGTCGCGGGAGGTATCCTCGCGACCCTGCTTGCGGGCCTTTTCTTCGCGCTCCGGCCACTGGCCTCGCGCCCGGCAGGTGCGCTTCGCGCGCAGGATTAGCGAGGACGCAGGGTTTGCCGGTTCGAACCCGGCAGTGCAAAGGGGCCCGCCGGAAGGGCGGGCCCACATAGGTTAGTGCGCCGGTTGGATGAACGTCCCGTTGCGCAGTTCGGCGAAGGCCTGTTGCAGTTCGGCCTGGCTGTTCATGACGATCGGTCCGGCCCAGGCCACCGGTTCCTCGATCGGCGCACCGCTGACCAGCAGGAACCGCACACCCTCTGGCCCGGCGGTCACCGTCACCTCGTCGCCCGCGCCGAAGCGGACCAGCGTGCGGTTGCCGGACAGGTCGCGGATGTTGACCTCCTTGCCCGCCACTTCCTTCTCCAGTAGCACGCCTTCCGGGCGGGCCGCGTCGCGGAAGTTCCCCGCGCCCTCGAAGACATAGGCAAAGGCCCGGCGGCGGGTGTCGATCTGGAAGGTCTTCCGCTTGCCCGCAGGCACGAAGACATCCAGATACTGCGGGTCCGCCGCGATGCCATCGACCGGGCTTTTCACCCCGCGATAGTCGCCGATCACCACGCGGATGCTGGTGCCGTCATCCTCATGCCGTTCCGGCAACTCCTGCCCCGGAATGTCCTGATAGCGCGGCGTGGTCATCTTCAGCGCGGCGGGCAGGTTGCCCCAAAGCTGGAAGCCATGCATCCGGCCCTGTTCGTCGCCCTTGGGCATTTCCTGATGCAGAATGCCCCGCCCGGCGGTCATCAGCTGCAGCGAGCCCGGCCCGAGAACGCCCTTGTTCCCAAGCGAGTCACCATGCTCCACCGTCCCGGCAAGGACATAGGTGATCGTCTCGATCCCGCGATGCGGATGCCAGGGGAACCCTGCGGCATAGTCGCTGGGCCGGTCGTTGCGGAAGTCGTCAAACAGCAGGAACGGGTCGGCCTCGGTCGGGTCGTTGAACCCGAAGGCACGGTGCAGATGGACCCCTGCGCCTTCGATGGCAGGCTGGGCGCGGCGGGTTTCGATGACGGGACGGATGGACATGGTGTGTCTCCTCAGTTGCGTTGGGGTGAAGATGGGGCCACGCGGTCCGCGCGCAAAGGCGCAATTGAGATAGTCATCTGTGCAGGGATGCACCGAGAGCGGTCATTTCCGGTTCTTCAACCACCCGACGCAATCCGTCTCGCTCAGGGGCGCTATCCGGCAGGCGGATCGCCTTGGCCATGCCGATCAACTCCATCGCGCGGATGAACCAGAAGCCGGGATCGACCTGCCCCGGCTCGACTCCGAGCCGGGCCGAATGGGGGAAGGCGTGGTGATTGCCATGCCAGTTTTCGCCAAAGGTGATCAGGCCAAGCCCCGGCAGGTTATACCCTTGGACCGGAAGCCCCTCGATCCGCCAACCCTGATGTCCGCGTTTGTGGGCGAAATGCCCGACCGCCCAATGCCCTGTCAGGGATACCAGGACGCGGACCGAGACGCCCCAGAGGACCCATTCCATGCCACCGATCCACCAAAGGATCAGCGCCAGCGGCACCTGTTGGGCCATCCAGGTCGCCTCGACCCATTGGTAAAAGCCGGACCGTGCCACCTCAGGTTCGATGTGGAACTCGGGCGGATGGTCCAGTCGGTAGGCGCAATGCATCTGCCACCAGGCATCGCGCCAGAATCCGGCCCCGTGCGACGGATGCGGCGGGCATTTCGCCTGCCGCTGGTGCCAGTCGCGCAGGTCATGCGCCCGGATCATGCCAAAGGGTCCGGCCATCCCGACCAGCACCCCAAGATAGACCAGAGCATATTCGACCATGCGCGGGGTCTCGAAGGATCGGTGGATCAGCAGGCGGTGCATTCCTGTCGAATGACCTGCGCAGATGGTGATTGCCGTCAGGACGACAAAGACCAGAAACCCCTCCCAGCCCGGGTAAAACACCAGCGCCGCGAGCGCGCCCGCCAGATGAAGGAACCACAACAGGGATTTGACCGGATCCCAGACTATCTGGCCCTGCATCGGATCGGTCAGGGCAGTCGGCAACACCCGTTCGGTCGCAATCAATTGCATTGCCATCACTCCCAACCAAAACAGCCGACGTCGATCAGTGCCGCCCGATTTCACGGAATCTGGAACGGCCCTGTGTGTCCCGGCGCAAATTCAGACACTGAAGACGCCAAGCTAACAGACCCCTGACGCCCACAGCCAACCCCTTGATTTCCCTGCGGACGTCAACCTGCCCGCCCGCGGCCCCTACCCCGCCAGATGCCGCAGCCCCTGGGTCACGTCGGTCCTGACCGCCAGCCGCAGCCCCGGCTCGTCGCCCGCCTTCAGGGCCGCAAGGATCATCCGGTGGTGATGCGGCGGCTCCCGTCGCCTGATCTTCGCATAGACCGCCCGCATCGTTGGGCCCAGCTGCAGCCAGACCGTCTCGCACATCGCCAGCATCGCCGGGGTCTGGGCGCGCAGGTAGAGGGTGCGGTGGAATTCAAGGTTGGTGCGGACATAGGTGACCGCATCCCCCCGGACCGCCGCCTCACCGTTCATCAGGTTGATCGCCGTCAGCCGCTCGATCAGCGCGAAATGAGCGCGGGGTAGCGCACGGGCGGCCATTTCCGGTTCCAGCAGCGCACGAATGGACGCCAGTTCCTCGATCCGTTCCGGGGTGAGTTCCGGCGTCGAAATCCGCCCCGAGGAGGACAGGGTTAGCGCGCCTTCCGCGACCAGCCGCCGCACGGCCTCGCGCGCGGGGGTCATCGAGACGCCGAACAGCTTGCCAAGACCCCGCAGGGTCAGCGACTGGCCGGGGTCCAGCTCGCCATGCATCACCTGCTGGCGCAGCGACCGATACAGCCGCTCATGCGCGGCGGCGTTGGGATCGGGGGGGCGGGGGTTCAGCATGACCTCCATGGGAACACCCCGGGCAGCACAGGGTCAATCCTGAAAGCGCAGGCGGTGCAGGGTCTGGCCCTGCGCGTGAAGCCAGTTCCGTTGCGCCTGCCAGCCCGGATAGATCTTGTTGACCACCGCCCAGTAGGCCGGGGAGTGGTTCAGCTCGACCAGATGCGCCACCTCATGCGCGGCGACATAATCCAGCACCGGCGGCGGGGCCATGATCAGCCGCCAGGAGTACATCAGCCGCCCGTCCGGCGAGCAGGACCCCCAGCGCGACCGCGTATCCCGGATCGCCAGGGTGGAATAGCTGCGCCCGACCAGCCCGGCATAGCGGGTCGAGGCCCGCGCGAGCCGGTCGCGCGCCAGGACCTTCAGCCAGGCGGCGACACGGACGCCGGCGGTGGCGGGATCGCCGGGGACCAGTAGACGGTCGTCCTCGACCCGGATCCCGCGCCCGGTTCCCGGCGAGAGCAGAAGCTCGCGCCCCTCGACCGGGATCAGCGCTCCGATCCCGACGGGACGCAGCGCCGAGGCGGGCATTGCCTGCAAAGTCTCGCGCAGCCAGCCCTCGTGGCCCTTCAGGAAGGCCAGCGCCTCGCCCTCGCGCGCACGAAGCGGCATCGACAGCGTGACCTTCCCGTCCAGCCGCGAAACGCGCAGCGAGAATCGCCGTGCCCGGGCTGACCGTTTCAGATGCACCTCGACTGGCGGCGTTCCTGAAAGAACCGGCATGAAAACCCCTTGAAACCTTGCCCGAACATAGCCATTTCCCGCGACGCACGAAAGGCTTTGACAGTCGCCTGCACCTGTGGCAAGCGGCGGTTTTCCTGCCGACCCACCACCCAAAGGGATGACCATGCCCAAAGCAGAATGGGGCACGAAGCGCACCTGCCCGACCACCGGCAAGCGCTTCTACGACCTGAACAAGACCCCGATCGTCAGCCCCTATACGGGTGAGATCGTCGATATCGAATCGGTGCGCCGCAAGATGGCTGCCTCGGTCATTTCGCGCGCCGTGCCCGACAAGGACGATGACGTTCTGGTCGAGGACATGGAGAGCGAAGACGCGCTCATGGAGAGCGGCGTTTCGGATGATTCCGAGATGGATGACGATCTGCTGGAAGACGACGCCGACGACAACGTTTCGCTCGACGACCTGGCTGACGTGCCCGGCGACGAGGAGGAAGGCTGAGGACCAACCGCCTTCGGGGCGGGGCGATTTTCCCCCTTGCACCCCCCGGCGACCTGTCCTAGATACCCGGCATCGCGGCGGCAACGGCGTGATGCTTCTCTCCGGTGGGGTCATAGCTCAGATGGGAGAGCGCTTGAATGGCATTCAAGAGGTCGGGAGTTCGATCCTCCCTGGCTCCACCAAAGAGAGACTGAAAGCGGGGCGGTTCATACCGCCCCTTTTCATTTCCGGACATCCCTGAAGACGGATCATCAACCCGCCGCGCAGCGGGGTTAATATCTTATGAAGGCCGTTTCGGTCTTTCGCGGGCCGGAATGAGGCCGGGCGGGCCAAGTGCCCGGGAACGCTGCGTTAATTCAGCAGATTTCGCAGCGGCTGGCAGTATGAAATCCGTATGCATTCGGTATGATTTCCATGCATACGCGCGTATGCATCCCCTGGCGTTAACCATGGGTCGCGAATCGGAGCGACCGGAATGGTGAGGTTAGCACAGCCTACGGGTCATTCCGCCGGTTGCGCCCGGCCCCGCAGCTTTTCGGGGCGATGCTTCGCATACCACTCCCGCCGCTTCTGCCGCTGCCAGAACCAGGGCTTCGGGTTGTCGGCCCGCGTCACCAGCATCAGCATCGAGGGGATGATGATCAGCGTCAGCACGGTGGCGAAGGCGAGGCCATAGACGATGGCCGAGGAGAGCGCGATCCACCACTGGGTCGAGGGGGCACCGATGGTGACCTCGTGGTTCAGAAGCTCCATGTTCAGGCCGAAAGCTATCGGTAGAACGCCAAGGATCGCGGTCAGCGCGGTCAGGACCACGGGGCGGGCGCGTTCGCGGCAGGTTTGCAGGATCGCCTCGATCTTCGGCCTGCCCTCTCGCCTGAGCGTATCGTAGGTGTCGATCAGCACGATGTTGTTGTTCACCACCACGCCCGCCAGCGCGATGATGCCAATCCCGGTCATCACCATGGTGAAGGGCTGGCCCATGATCATCAGGCCCAGAAGCACGCCGATGGTGGACATGATCACCGCCGACAGCACCAGCCAGACCGAGGTGAAGTTGTTGAACTGCGCCAGAAGCACGATGAAGATCAGGAAGATCGCGGCGGCGAAGGCCTTGGACAGGAAGGCCCCGGCAGCGGCCTGTTCCTCATCCTCGCCCGCCAGCTTCCAGCGGATGCCAAACTGGTCCAGCCCGGCGGCGTCCATCTCCTTGGTGATCTGGGCATAGATCGCGTCGGCCTGCACGCCTTCGCGGATGCCGGCCTGCACGGTGACGGTGCGCGAACCGTCGAGCCGGGTCAGGTTGCCGGTGGTGGGCGCGGGCTTGCGGGTGACAAAGTTCGAGATCGGGACCGAGCCTTCCGCCGTCTGGATGCGGAGCTGGTCGAGGGCCGAAATGGTGCGCTGATCGGCGGGAAGGCGCAGGACGATATCCACCGCGTCATCGGCCCCGGCGGGGCGGTAGTCCGACAGTTTCAACCCGCTGGTGACAAGCTGCACCATGCCGCCCACGGTCGAGGGCGCGATGCCATAGCGTGAGGCGGCGGCGCGGTCGACGTCAAGCTCCCAGTCCACACCGGGGGGCGGCAGGCCGTTGGAGATGTCGATCACGTCCGGAATCTGCGCCAGTCGTTCGGCGACCTTGACGGCGATGTCGTTCAGATGGGTCGGGTCGTCGGCGGAAAGCTGGATCTGGATCGCCTTGCCGGTCGGCGGACCGGCCTGCGGGACCGAGACCTGGATATCCACCCCCGGAATGCCAACCATCGCCGCCCTGAGATCGGCCAGGATGGCGTTGGCGTTCTTCCGTTCGCGCCAGTCGACGAATTCGTACTGGATGGTGCCGATCACGTCGGCATCGACCTCGTTGCCCATGCCCCCGCCCGAGCCGGTGCGGGTGTAGACCGTTTCCACCCCCGGCCAACCGAGGATGCGCTTTTCGGCCTGGGCCACCAGCGCGTCCTTTTCCGCGATGGAGAGGTTGCCGCGCGCCTTGACGTAGAGAAGGCCGAACTCCGGCTCCACATCGGGGAAGAAGATCATGCCCTTGCCGTATTTGACATAGGCGAAGGGGACCGAGACCAGCAGCGCGATGGCCAGGATCAGCATGATGAAGGGATGCCGCACAGCCTTGCCGACGACCCACATGTAGGGGCCGTCCTTTTGCGCGGGCGGGTGCTTGAAGGGCTTTGCAATGATCGCGCCGAGAGTGGGGACGAAGATCAGCGCATAGACCAGCGAGGCGGAGAGCGTGACGATCAGGGTGATCGGCAGGTATTTCATGAACTCGCCGACGACGTCGGGCCAGAACAGAAGCGGCGAGAAGGCGGCGACGCGGGTCATGGTGGCGGCCATGACCGGGCCGGTCATCCGGTGCGAGGCCATGGCGAAGGCTTCCCGCTTCTCCATGCCTTCCGACATCCGGCGTTCGGCGAATTCGGTGACGATGATCGCGTCATCGACCAGCATCCCCACGGCGAGGATGAGGGAGAAGAGGACGACGATGTTGACGGTATAGCCCATCAGCGACAACGCCAGCATCCCCATCAGGAACGAGGCCGGGATGGCAAGGCCGATCAGCAGCGAGGCGCGGACCGAGAGCGCGTAGAGGATGACGATGAAGACCAGGATCACCGCGGTCAGGACCGAGTTCTGTAGGTCGAACAGAAGCTGGCGGATGTCCTTGGACTTGTCCTGGCTGAAGCTGACCTCGGTGCCTTCGGGCAGGTATTGCTTGAATGCCTCGGTGACGGCCTTCACCTGATCCACGGTTTCGATCAGGTTCGCCCCGGTGCGCTTGGAAACCTCGATGGCGATGGCGGGCTGGCCGTTCAGGCGGGTGACGGTTTCCGGTTCCTTCATCGTCGGCAGGATATCGGCAATGTCGCGGACCCGGACCGTGGCGGTGCCGGTAGAGACGACGGGGAGGTTCGCCACATCCTCGATGGTTTCCAGCAGCGAGGGCACCTTGATCGCATAGCGCCCCTCGGCCCCTTGCAGCGCCCCGGCGGCGACAAGCTGGTTGCCGGCGGCGAAGCCCGCGATCAGGATATCGGGGCGGAGGCCGTAGGTCGCGAGCTTGCCGGGGTCGATCACCACCTCGACCAGATCGTCGCGCACGCCCTGCAACTCGGCGTTCAGGACGGGGGGCAGTTCCTCGATCCGGTCGCGCAGTTCGCGCCCGGCCTTGGCCAGCACGCGTTCCGGCACGTTGCCGGAGAGCGTGATGACGAGGATCGGGAATTCCGACAGGTTGACCTCGTTCACCGTCGGCTCGTCGGCGCCGTCCGGCAGTTCGGGGCGGGCCATGTCGACCTTGTTGCGCACATCGTCCAGCGCCTTCTTCAGGTCGGCCCCGGCCTGAAACTCGATCAGCACGTTGCCGCCATTCTGGTAGGCGGTCGAGGTCATCTTCTTGATGCCGGTGATCGACTTGATCGCGGTCTCCATCGGGCGGAGGAGCAGGCGTTCGCTGTCCTCGGGCGAGATGCCGTCATAGTGCATCGAGACATAGAGGATCGGGATCTGGATGTCCGGCTCGGCTTCCTTGGGGATCGAGATATAGGCCAGTGTTCCGGCCAGCATCAGGAAGAGGAGGACCGAGATCGTCAGCCGCGCGTTGGCGATGGCGGTTTCGACAAGCCTCATTGGCCGACCTCGGGCGCGACATCGACCTTTTCGCCGTTCTGCACCAGATCCTGCCCGGCGGTGATGATGCGCACGCCCTCGGGCACGCCGGTCACGACCAGACCCTCGGGCGTGTCGTCGATGATCTGCACGGCGGCGAACTGGGCCAGGTTGTCGGAACCGACGATGCGAAGGCCAAGCTTGCCGTCATCGGCCAGCGTGATGACCGAGCGGGGCACCACCACGGCGCGGGTGGGCGCGGCGAAAAGCGAGACCTCGGCGGTCATGCCGGAGGGGAGCGTCAGGTCGGGGTTAGGCAGCGCGATCTCGACCGGGAAGGTGCGGGTCTGGGCCGAAGCCTCACGCGCGACGAGGCGGACGGTGCCCTCCATCTCGGTGCCGTTCACGAGGCGGACCTTGGCGGTGGAGCCGACGGCGACGGAGGCGAGGTCGACCTCGCTGACCTCGGCCTTCACCAGGATCGGATCGAGCGACAGGATGGTGGCGACCGGAGTGCCCGTCTGCACCCATTCGCCAAGCTCCACCGAAACAGAGTCGACGATCCCCGCGAAGGGGGCCTTGAGGCGCAGGCGGTCGGCGGCGGCATGGGCGCGGTTCAGCTCGGCCTGGGCGGCATCGCGGGCGGAGCGGGCGTTGGTCAGGTTGGATTCCGAAGTGCTGCCCGCCTTGTACAGCCGTTCGGCCACTTCAAGGTCGCGATCCTTCTGCGCCAGCGCGATCCGGGCGATCTCTTCCTGGGCCACGGCCTCCGGGCCTTCCAGCACCATGACCACGGCACCGGCCTTGGCCATCCCGCCCTTCGTCAGGTCAAGCGAGGCGATCACCCCCTCGGCCCGGGCGGCAAGATCGGTGCGCTTGTCGGCCTCGGTGATGCCGGAAAGCCGGATCTCGCGGGCATGGTCGACGAAGACCGGCTCGACCGCGGATACGGTGCGGACCAGCGGGGCGTTTTCGGCGGCGGGGGCTTCGGGCGTAGGGGATTCCTTACCCTCGGCGGTCTGCGCGCTGCCGACAGAGGAGAACTCTCCGGTCGCGATCCAGGCGCCTGCGCCGACCATGACGCAGAAGGCGGCAATTCGATGGAACTTCGGCATGATCTGAACTACCCGGGGAAGCTGTTGATCGGAAAAGACTTCGTCCGTCGCGGGCCCTCATTGGCCCCACGGCCGGACGTGACACATGACCGAAAACGCGAACGCGAGAAGTGATAGCGCTCGCATGAAACAAGGTCCAGTGCGGTCTTGGAACCGCTTTGGCTTGACTTCGCACCGGAAAACCCCCATCTGCCCCCTGTCCGAAGCCCGTGCCCGCGTGAGGCACCGAAAGGCCCGGACACAAGGTTCCCACCATCACGCAGGGGCGCCGCTTGCGGCACGGTCACGGACAATCGTCCGGGGCGAGGGTCGCGGGCCCTTTGACGAATGGAAGAACCCATGACCACTTTTGCCGAGCTTGGCCTGTCGCCGAAAATCCTGAAGGCGCTGGAAAAGACCACGCTGAAAACGCCGACGCCGATCCAGGCGCAGGCGATCCCCCATATCATGCAGGGCCGCGACCTGATGGGCCTTGCCCAGACCGGCACCGGCAAGACCGCCGCCTTCGGCCTGCCGCTCCTCCACCGCCTCTTGGACATCGGCCACCCGCCGGGACCGAAGAACGTGCGCGCGCTGATCCTTGCGCCGACGCGGGAACTGATCGGCCAGATCAAGGACAATTTCGAGGTCTTCACCAAGGGCACTGCCGTCAAGGTGACGATGGTGGTCGGCGGGGCGTCGCTGTTCAAGCAGGCGCAGGCGCTGTCCAAGGGCACCGATGTGCTGGTGGCGACGCCGGGCCGGTTGATCGACCTTCTGGAACGCGGCGACGTCAGCCTTGAGAAGTGCGGCTACCTCGTGCTGGACGAAGCCGACCACATGCTCGACATGGGATTCATCCATTCCCTGCGGAAGATCGCCAAGCATATCCCGCTGAAGCGGCAGACGCTGCTGTTCAGCGCCACCATGCCGAAGGACATTTCCGAAATCGCCGATACCTACCTGCGCGATCCGGTGAAGGTACAGGTCGCCCCGCCTGGCAAGCCGGTGGAGCGGATCAGCCAGGGCGTCCACTATCTTCCGACCGGCGACAAGGCCAAGGTGCTGGAAGACTATCTGAAGAAGCACCCGGGCGAGCAGGCGCTGGTCTTCGGCCGCACCAAGCACGGCTCGGAGAAGCTGGCGAAACTGCTGGCGACCTGGGGCTTCAAGGTCGGCTCGATCCACGGCAACAAGAGCCAGAACCAGCGCGACCGCACCCTGACCGAGTTCCGCTCGGGCGAGCTGGAGGTGCTGGTTGCAACGGACGTGGCCGCACGCGGGATCGACATTCCGACGGTGCGCCATGTCTACAATTTCGACATGCCGAACGTGCCAGAGAACTATGTCCACCGCATCGGCCGCACGGCGCGGGCCGGGGCGAACGGCTCCTCGATCAGTTTCTGCGCGCCTGCCGAGATGGGCGAGTTGCAGGCGATCGAAAAGCTGCTGAAGGCCCCGCTTCCCGTGGTGGGCGGCGCCCCCTGGGCGGCGGATGTGGTCGCGGCCGCGCCGAAGCCGGGGCAGAACCGGGGCCAGCGCCCCGGGCGTCCGGGCGGGCAGAAGAAGGGCTCGCAGCCGCCGGCACCGGGAGGCAGGCCTCAGGGTCAACTTCCGGCCGGCAAGCCGCAGGGCGGCCACAGCAGCCCGCAGCGCCGTCAGGGCGGCAAGCCCGGCGGTCAACGCCGTCCGGGTTGACCTGCACAGCGCGAGAGGGCCAAAGAGTTTCGCGAAATTTTTTGGCCCTATCCGACGCGATCAGCTCGCCTCTTCCTCAAGGTTCAGCTTCATCTCCAGCAGGACCTGCTGGATCGCCAGCGTCTCGCGCAAGAGCCGCTTGGCTTCATTGATCGAGATCTTGCCGTCGCCGATCGCCTGATTGTATTCCGCCATCAGCATCCCGAAGCGCTGCGCCAGGGCGACGACGTCCTGATTGACCCCGGTCGAAGTCGCGTTGCGCTTTTCCCCGTCGTAGCTGAGCGTGATGCCCCTGAGGTCGGCCAGCGCGGCGGTGACATGCGGAAACCGGCTGGCCTCCTCCAACTGGGCCACCACGTCGATCGGCATGAAGCGGTCGTCGTGTTCACCGCTGTCCGAGTAGTAGCGGCCCAGCGTGGCCTTGGACTTGCCGGTGATTTCGCAGGCGGCTTCGATGCCCACATCCTTCACCAGGGCCTCGGTGTGTTTCTTCAGATAGGACGCAATCGACATCATAGGCTCCACATTCCCGGTCGGTCTTTCGGTCGGGCGAGCCAAATCCGGGGAAACTCGGGGTCTTTTTCCCATTAATCGGATGAGAACCCTTTGTCATGAATAAAGATGTTCCGGGCCTTCCGGAACGGTAACGAGTGGCCGGTGTCCCCAGCACCGGTATGGGTGGGGCCCGTCGCATCAGTCCTGACACAGGCTGACGGCGGTGCCGATGAAACGCGGCGGGCCCGTGTTCTGTAACCAGTGCGCGGAGCAATCCGCTTGTGTGTGCGGGCCCGTAGTTCCGCCCGAGACGTGGTTTCCTTGTCGGTCCCGGACCGTGTCTGCAATCTCTTGCAGCCCGGCCCGGTGATCGGCTAGGGCAGGCCATGGCAAAGCTCTATTTCCATTACTCCACGATGAATGCGGGGAAATCGACCTCGCTCCTGCAAGCCTCGCACAACTACCGCGAAGGCGGCATGCAGACCTATCTGATCACGGCGCAGTTCGACAACCGGGCGGGCGAAGGCCGGATCGCCAGCCGGATCGGCATCGGCGAACCCGCCGACACTTTCGCCCCGGACGAGAACCTGTTCGACAAGCTCAGGGCGCGGTTCGCGGAAGGCCCCGTGGCCTGCGTCTTCATCGACGAGGCGCAGTTCCTGACCAAGGCACAGGTCTGGCAACTGGCCTGCGCGGTCGATGACCTGGGCGTGCCGGTGATGTGTTACGGGCTTCGGGTGGACTTCCAGGGCAATCTCTTCCCCGGTTCGGCGGCACTTCTGGCCTGGGCAGACGAGATGCGCGAGGTGCGCACGATCTGCCACTGCGGCAAGAAGGCCACCATGGTGATCCGCCGCGGCCCCGACGGGCGGGCGCTGAAGGACGGCGAGCAGGTGGTGATCGGCGGCAATGAGACCTACGTCAGCCTCTGCCGCCGTCACTGGAGAGAGGCGGTCGGCGCCTGAACCGGCACCGGCCGGGCGATCAGGACGCCTGCCAGCACGATCAGCGACATGCCTGCGACGGCGATCCAGCTCAGTTCCTCGCCCCAGAGGATGTAGCCCCAGGCCGCCGAGGCGGGCAGGATGACGTATTCGAATACTGACACGCGCGAGGCCTCGGCGATCTGGTAGGCCTTGACGATCATGCCCACGCCCAGAAGCGAGCCTGCGGCCTGCACGAAGGTCCACCACAGGAATTCACCCGTGGGCCAGACCGGGCCGCGTTGCAGGAAGCCCTCCGGCCCCTCGGGCACTGGCAGCGGGAAGACATACAGCACCGCCATGCCTGCCAGCCCGATCACGCCTAGCATGCCGAAGAAACCCGCCAGGATCGTCTCGGCGCTTTCGCCCGCACACCATTCGCGGGTGGCGATGTTGCCCATCGCGTAAAGCGCGCCCGAGATCACAGGCAGGAGTGCCGCAAAGGTCGCGCCCGACAGCGCCTCGGGGCCGAGGACGAGGACCACGCCGGCAAAGCCCAGGATCACTGCAAGGATCTGCATCCCGAGGATCGGGCGGCCATAGGCAAAACGCTGAATCAGCAGCACGAAGATCGGCGCGGTGAACAGGCCCGCCGCCACCTGCGCCACCGGCAGGAAGGCCAGGGCCCCGAAATAGATCATCATCGCAGCGGCGTGGATGGCCGACCGCGCCAGCACCGCCTTGGGTCGCCGGGGCCGCAGCTTCAGGCCAAGCGGCAGCGCCAGAAGTGCCAGGATCGCGATGGCCATCACGGTGCGCGTCGCGTGGAACTGCCAGAGCCCCCCATCCCGCGCGATCACCCGGACGTAATTGTCGGTATAGGCGATCACGCAGGCATAGATCAGCACCGCGCCAAAGGCGGCCAGGGTTCGGTTCGGGCTATCGCTCATCTTGTCCTTCGGCTTGCCTTCCGACTGTGATGCCCCATTGCCGACCGGCCCTGCCAGCCCGAACACGACCATTCCCGGCGAATCCCGGTCGCGGACGTGCTTCGACGCAGCGCCAGTGATTGTCGCCGCCGCAAGGGCCGGATAAGCTGGCCGCAAAACAGGCAGAGACCCTCCGGCCGATGACGGCACTAAGAAAGTATCAACGGCTGGAATGCGGAGGCCTGTGGCGCGAGACGCCGCAGGACCAGCGACGCGAGGTGCTGGTGCGCTTCGGCGATGCCACGCTGGTCCTTTCCGATCCGAAAAGCGGTGCGGCGATCAGCCACTGGTCGCTTCCGGCCATCGAACGCATCAACAAGGGGCAGGAGCCGCCGGTCTTCGCCCCCGGACCCGACGCCGCCGAAAGCCTTGAACTGACCGATCCCGACATGATCGCCGCCCTTGGCACGGTGCGCCAGGCGGTGCAGGCGGCAACCGCGCGTCCGGGCCGCTTGCGCGGCGTTCTGCTGGCAGGCACAGCGGCCGCAGTGGTGCTGGCAGCGGTGGTCTGGCTGCCCGGCGCGCTGGTCAGCCACACCGCCTCGGTCGTGCCGCCCGCGCAACGCGCAGACATCGGCCAGCGGGCGCTGGACGACCTTATCCGGGTGACCGGGGCCACCTGCAACAACCAGCTCGGGCTGCAGGCGCTTGCCGCTTTGTCCGAAAGGGTCTTCGGCCCGGTCGACACGCCGATCCTCTATGTCCTGCCAGAGGGGGTGGAGAAGCCGCTGCACCTGCCTGGCGATGTGATCATCCTGCCGCGCCGCCTGATCGAGCAGGCGAATGGCCCGGAAGCCGCCGCCGGGGCCGCCTTGGTGGAACGGCTGCGCATGAAGGCAGAAGACCCCATCGTGCCGCTCCTCGACTATGCCGGCCTTCGCGCGACCTTCGAGCTTCTGACCACTGCCAGCCTGCCCGACACCGCCTATTCCGGCTATGGCGAGGCGATGCTGCGGGCGGCGCCGGTTGCGCTATCCGATGCGACGGTGCTGGCCGCCTTCGAGGCCGCGCAGATCCCGGCGACGCCCTATGCCCTGGCCATCGACCCCGGGGGAAAGACGACCGCTGGCCTTGCCTCGGGCGATCCCTACAAGGGCCTCGCCCCATCGCCGCTGATCCCGGACGACTCATGGGTGGCCTTGCAAGGCATCTGCGGTGATTGAAGACCTTTAGGGCCGGATGACCACCGCATCGGGGAAGCCCTTGTTCCGCAACGCATTCCGGGCCTTTCGTGCCGCGGCCGCGTCGGGAAACGGTCCGGCATAAACCGTCGTCAGGGTCTCCGCCGATCCCTGCACCTGCCCCCGGATCACCTGATAGTCGAGATCGGCAAGACGCGCCGCGGCCTTGTCCGCATTCGCGGCAACCCCGAAACTGCCAACGGCCACGAAATAGCCGCCGTCACCCGCCTGTCCGGCCGGATCGGCAGGCTCCACCCCGGTTGCCGCGGACTTTGCTGATGGCACGGGCTGCACGCCCACCTCTTCGGCCACCGGCACCCGACGCCCCGAGGGCGGGTTGTCGCAGAGCGGCACCCCCTCGCGGGTGACACGGGGCACCCAGTTGACCTTGCCGCCGGTCCCTGCGCGGACGAACATGCAGCCCCGGCTGTCGACATATTGCTGCCCGGCATAATCTGCAGGCGGCAGTTCGGCAGGCCGGATCGGCTCGGCCCCGGCAGGCAGGGCCGCCAGCAGCAGGATGGCTGCGGCCCGGATCATTTGGTCCCGAACATCCTGTCGCCCGCATCGCCCAGACCCGGCACGATATAGCCGTGGTCGTTCAGATGGCTGTCGACTGCTGCCGTCACGATCGGCACATCGGGATGCGCTTCCTTCATCCGGGCAATGCCTTCGGGCGCGGCCAGAAGGCAGAGGAAGCGGATCTGCTTCGCCCCGGCCTGCTTCAGCAGCGACACCGCCGCCGCCGAGGAATTCCCCGTCGCCAGCATCGGATCGACCACGATGGCGATACGGTCTTCCATATGGTCGGGCAGCTTGTTGTAATACTGCACGGGTTGCAGCGTCTCAGGATCGCGGTAGAGGCCCACGAAGCCCACCCGCGCCGCCGGGATCAGCTCCAGAATCCCGTCCAGAAGCCCGTTGCCCGCCCGCAGGATCGAGACCAGCGCCAGTTTCTTGCCTTCGATGGCAGGGGCGTCCATTTCCTCCAGCGGGGTCTCGATCCGCTTGGTGGTCATCGGCAGTTCGCGGGTGACCTCATAGGCGAGCAAAAGGCTGATCTCGCGCAAAAGCTTGCGGAAACTGGCGGTGGAGGTGTCCTTTTCCCGCATCAGGGTCAGCTTGTGCTGGACCAGGGGGTGCGACACGACGGTCAGGTGATCCAGCATTCAGGCCTCCAGCAGCTTTCCGATCTTTGCCTTGGTATCGGCATCACAGAAGGCGGCGTCAAGCGACTGGCGCGCGATGCGCCGGAATTGCCCCTCGTCCCAGTCGAAGGCGCGGTGCAGCTCCTCGTACTCCCGCGCCATCGTGGTGTGGAAGAAGGGCGGATCGTCGGTCGAGACGGTGACCTTCACCCCCCGGCGGTCCAGTTCGGCAATCGGATGGTCGCGGAAGGTCTTGTAGATGCCCAGAGCCACGTTCGAGCCCGGGCAGCATTCCAGCACGATCCCCTTTTCGGCCAGTTCGTCCACCAGCGCCAGATCCTCGATCGCCCGAACGCCGTGGCCGATCCGCTCCACCTCCAGGTCGCGTACCGCATCGCGCACCGATGCCGGTCCGCCCCATTCGCCGGCATGCGCCGTCAACCGAAGCCCGGCCTCGCGCGCGCAGTCGAAGGCCCAGCGGAAATCCTTCGGCGCGCCGATCTTCTCGTCCCCCGCGATGCCGAAGCCGGTGATCCAGTCCCCCGCCGTCTCGGCGGCACAAAGCGCGGTCTCGCGGGCCTTTTCCGGGCCGAAATGCCGGATGCAGGTGATGACGCCGCGCAGGGTGATGCCCATCTGCCGCTCGGCCTGATCCGCCGCCTCCCGGATGGCGTGCAGGTATTCCTTCCAGGCCCCGACATCGCGGCCGCCGCAGAAATCGGGGCTGAGGAAGGTCTCGGAATAGACCACGCCCGACCTGGCCGATTCCTCCAGCACCGCAAGGGTCAGCCGCGCATAGTCCCCGGGGCTTTGCAGGGTCGAGGTGGCGGCCTCATAGACCTTCAGGAAATCCCAGAAGTCCTTGTAGCGATAGTTCCCCCGGTCATCGAACACCCCGGCTATGTCCAGATGCTTCTCTTTCGCCAGCCCGGCAATGAAAGCCGGAGGCGCTGCGCCCTCCAGATGCAGATGCAGTTCGACCTTTGGCAGTCCGTTCACGAAACACTCCCTGACTTGCTCTTTTCGGAAATACTCCGGGGGTCCGGGGGCTGGCCCCCGGTGCGCCCGAAGTTACAGGAAACTCCGCCCCGGTCCCTGCGACGGCACCCCGAGATGCGCCGCGATGCTCGCGCCGACATCGACGTAACTGACCAGACCCACCTCGCGTGCGCCGACGCCCCAACCCGCCACCGGCACCCGCTCGCGGGTGTGTTCGGTGCCCCGGTAGGTCGGGTCGTTGCCGTGGTCGGCGGTGAAAATCGCCAGATCGCCGGGCCGCAACGTGGCGAAGAACCGGGGCAGGCTGGCGTCGAACCACTCCAGCGCCCGGGCATAACCCGCCACGTCGCGGGGATGGCCGTAGAGCGTGTCGAACTCGACGAAGTTCGCGAAGGTCAAGGAATCGGGCTCCGCTTCGGCCCCGAGCCGGACCAGATGTTCGAAAAGGTCAGCGTCGGACTTGCCCTTCGACAAGGTGCCAATGCCCCGCATGGAAAAGATATCGCCGATCTTGCCGATGGCATGGGTCGCCCGGCCCGCGCCAGAAACCCAGTCCAAAAGCGTCGGCGCGGGTGGCGCGATGGCATAGTCGTGGCGGTTCGAGGTCCGCTTGAAATTGCCGCACTCTCCGGTGAAGGGCCGCGCGATGACCCGGCCCACCTTGCGGGCATGCAGCATGGGCGCGAGATCCTGGCACAGTTTCAGCAGGCGTTCCAGCCCGAAGGCCTCTTCATGCGCGGCGATCTGGAAGACGCTGTCGGCGCTGGTGTAGCAGATCGGCCAGCC
The DNA here is from genome assembly GCA_017303485.1 of Rhodobacterales bacterium. Taxonomy (GTDB): domain Bacteria; phylum Pseudomonadota; class Alphaproteobacteria; order Rhodobacterales; family Rhodobacteraceae; genus Tabrizicola. The sequence continues at coordinate 5,415 of JAFLCY010000017.1, read as the reverse complement.
GGTCCTGAGATGCTCTTCGCAATGCTCGGCGATGATCGGCACGCCCGAAGCATGGCAGTTGCCAAGGATGCCCCCGGTCCCGGCCAGCCGGCAGACTTCGGCCACGATATCGTCGGGGAAGGCGGGCACGGTGTCGGGGAAATAGGTCCAGTCCCAGGGCACCGGCACGCCTGACAGCTCCCAATGGCCGGAGGGCGTGTCCTTGCCCTTCGACACCTCGGTCGCGGCGCCCCACAATCCTTCGGGCACCGCCGAAAGGCCGGGCGTCGGCGCCCCGGAGGCCAGCCGGATCGCCGCGCCCAGCCCCAGCCGGTCGAGGTTGGGCATCTTCAGCGGCCCGCTTCGCCCAACGTCGGCCCGCCCCTCGGCACAGGCCTGGGCAATGTGACCCAGGGTGTTGGACCCCGCATCCCCGAAATCCGCTGCATCCGGCGCCCCGCCGCAGCCGACGGAATCCATCACGATCAGGAATGCGCGCGCCATGTCAGCCTATCCTCTTCTGTACCAGCGGCGGTTCCTCGGGCAGGTCGGGCATGATCGCGTAGGCTGCCTGTACCGCGCGAACCGCTGCATGGCCCGCCTCCTCCGTCACCGCATGGACCATCGCCAGCGGCACGCCCGCCCCGGTGCCCTCGCCGATCCCGGCGAGGTCGGACAGGCCGACCGAGGGGTTGACCCTGTCGCCGTCCCGCAACCGGCCGCCGCCCAGATGCACCACGGCAAGCCCCAGCGCCTCACCATCAATGCGGGCAACGAAGCCGTCCCGCGGGGCCGGAACCTCCATCATCACCGGGGCCGAGGGCAGCCGGTCCGGCCAACGGTCGACAAAATCGGCAGGCCCGCCCTGCGCCACCACCATCCGCCCGAAAGCCTCGGCCGCAGCGCCGGTTTCCAGCGCGCGGGTGATGCGCTCTTCGCCGTCAAGGACATCGTCCGCCAGCCCCGCCAGCGCCAGAACCTCGCCGCCAAGCGCCACGGTCACCTCCCACAGCGCCGCGTTGACCGAGGTGCCGGTCAGCGTCTCCATCACCTCGATCACCTCCAGCGCATTGCCCGCCGCGGTGGCAAGCGGCTGCGACATGTCGGTGATGAGGGCCGAGGTCATGCAGCCCGCCCCCTGCGCCGTTTTCACCAGCGAGCGCGCCAGCGCCTCGGCGCGTTCCGGCGTCTTCATGAAGGCGCCCGAGCCGCATTTGACATCCAGCACCAGCGCCTCCAGCCCGGCTGCCAGCTTCTTCGACAGGATCGAGGCGGTGATCAGGTCGATGCTCTCGACCGTGCCGGAGACATCGCGGATCGCATAAAGTCGCCGGTCGGCAGGGGCGAGGTCGGCCGAAGCCGCGACGATGGCGCATTTCACCTCCGCCATCTGCTTGCGCAAGCTCGCTTCGGTCAGGCCGGTGCGAAAACCGGGGATCGCTTCCAGCTTGTCTAGCGTCCCCCCGGTATGGCCAAGGCCGCGGCCCGAGATCATTGGGACATAAGCCCCACAGCAGGCCAGCGCCGGAGCCAGCAGCAGCGAGGTGCAATCCCCGATCCCGCCGGTGGAATGCTTGTCCACCACCGGGCCGGGCAGGTCCCAGTCCAGCACGCGGCCGGAATCCCGCATCCCGCGGGTCAGCGCCACCCTGCCCTCTTCGCCGAGGCCTTTCAGAAGGACCGCCATAGCGAAGGCCCCGGCCTGCGCATCCGTCACCTCGCCCGAAGCCAGACCTGCGGAAAACCAGCGCAGTGCCTCGGCCGAGGGCTGGCCGCCGTCGCGGATCGTGGCGATGATCGACCGCGCGTCGGTCATGTCCTTTCCATATGTGCGGCGCTGAAGACACCGGGGAGGAGGTCGGCAACCGTCATCACCTTTGCCTTGCCGTCGGTGGTGCAAAGGGTGACTTTCACCTCTTGTCCGGCGAATTCGGCGATCTTCTGACGGCAGCCGCCGCAGGGCGGCACGGGGTCCGGGCTGTCGGCGATGACGCAGACCTCGGCAATGCGGGTGTCGCCTGCCGCGATCATCGCCGCGATGGCCCCGGCCTCGGCGCAGGTGCCTTCGGGATAGGCCACGTTCTCGACATTGCAGCCGACATGCACCGCGCCCGAGGTCGACCGCAGCGCCGCCCCGACCTTGAAGCGCGAATAGGGGGCATAGGCCCGCTCCCTGACCGCCGTGGCCGCCTCCAGAAGCGTCATCGCACTCTCCTTGACCATTTGGTCAGAGTGTGGGGCCGCGCGAAAATTTCCGCAAGCCGGGTGTGCTTTTCGTTCGACTTCGTCTCCTCCTCGCCGAGCTTCCGACGAGAAGACGAAGTCGCACGAGGAGGGGTTACCTTGCCACCACCCGCGTCGGCGGATTGCCGGGCAGCGTCACTTCCAGGAGTTCCAGGTCGGGCGTCGTTTCGCTGTAGCGCGTCGCCATCCCCGGAGGGATCACGAAGGCGTCGCCGGGCGAAAGTCGGAAAGGCTCCTTGCCCTCGCCCTCCAGCGTCATCGCGCCGGACATGACGAAGGTGAAGAGGATATCGCCATCATGCACCATCCAGGGCGCGGGCTGGCCGGTGGGCCGCGCGACCATGACCGAGGCGACGCCCTTGGTATTCGCGTTGATCGTGGTATCCCGCGCCTCGAAACCAGGGATGCGGAACGGCTGGAAGGTGCCCTTCGCGCCGATGTCATGCACGAATTTCTGGCCGTCCCATTCCCGGTCCGGGCGGTAGTTCGGGGTGGGCAGCGTCATCTCGTGGTCGATCTCGGTCACATGCTCGGCAGGGACGCCGATTTCCACCACCTGCACGCCTTCGGACTCCAGCACCTTGTGGCGTATGCCTGGCGGCTGGATGAAGCAGTCCCCGGCATGGATGCGGCGGATATCGCCTTGATCTTCATAGAGAACATCCACCCAGCCCGCGACACAGAAGATGAGCTGGAAGCCGACCTTATGGAAATGCACCATGTCGGGGACCGGGCCATCCGGCACCCGGATATGGCTGGCGATCATCGCCCCGCCGAGGCGCGAGGGGATCAGGTCGCGGTATTCCATCCCCGCCCGCCCGATCACCCAGGGGGCCTGATCGGCCAGACGGCGGACGACGAAGGCATGTTCGGTGGCCGGGGTGATTACGGGCGGGTTCAGCTCGTCGATCTCCACCTTCGTCCCGTTCGGCGCGGTGAGCGTCTTTGCGCCCCCGGCGAAGGCGGGATCGTCGGTCAGGATGCGCAGGGTGCCGGGGGTTTCCGCTGCCCCCTTCTCGATCCGCAGGCGGACGCCGTGGCCCGACAGGACCGCGACCGAGGGATTGTCGGCGGGAAAGATCGTGTCCAGCCGGAAACCCAGCGTTTTCGTGTAGAACGGCAGGTCGTTGCGCAACTCCTGCGTCGGCAGGCGGATTTCGGCACGGATTTCGGGTGTCATGGCGTCTCCTTCAGGCGATCAGGCCGGTCGCAAGGCCCCGGCGGTAGCTGTCTTCGGCGTCGTAGATGAAGCGCAGCATCCGGTCCTGCGCGGCAAGGCCGTCGCCGGACTGGAAGGCGGCGTGCAGGGCATGTAGCCCCGCTAGGATGGTGCGCCGCGCCTCTGCATCTGGCAGGGTGGCAAAGCGCACCGACTGCACCTGCCCGGAATAGCGCTGGATCGACTGCCGCAACTCGGTGTTGCGGACCGCTTGCAGCCAGCCGTTGCGAAACCCCTCGGCCCCGCGGTGGAAGGCGGCGACATCCGTGCCCGCCTCTTCGGCAAGCGCAAGAGCGGTTCGCATGGTCTCAAGGTCGCCGTCGCTGCGGTCGCGGGCGACGCCGGCCACCGCGTGCGGCTCAAGGAGGCGGCGCAGGGTGAAGACCTCGGCGATGCGGTCGGGCGAAAGGTTCGGCAGCGCAAAGCCGCGGCTGGTGCTTTCCAGATAGCCTTCGCTGACCAGCTGCATCAGCGCCTCGCGTACCGGCATCCGGCTGACGCCCATCTCGGCCGCGATCGCGTGGTCGACAAGACGCATGTCAGGGCCGATCTCGCCCCGCAGGAGGCGGGAGCGGAGGGCGTCATGGATGCGGGTTCGGTGGCTGGAGCGGGTCATCGGAATCGGGTGGGGTTTTCTGAAAAGTATACTGTTACGGCACGTCGTCCAGTAAAATTCCCGAAAATAGGCAAATTTCTAACGGATCATGCCATTTTTTGTATACTTTAACCCGATCGCCGCGCGGTCATCCCCCCGCAAAGCCGGAAAACACTTGCGGGTTTTCATTGATTTCCAAAGGCTGCGGATGCAGGCATTCTGCCACGGCAGAGCCGTGCCCCGCCGACCCGAATACAGGTGTGGCAGGCAGAACAAATAAGATGGTTCAATATTAAATCATCTGCGGGAGGGGTTGATGAGCGACGACCGGCAGGACGAGGCGAAACAGGCGGCACGGCAAGCGGCGCTGGACTATCACGAGTTTCCAAAGCCCGGAAAACTGGAAATCCGCGCCACCAAGCCGCTGGCCAACGGCCGCGACCTGAGCCGCGCCTATTCCCCCGGCGTCGCCGAGGCCTGTCTGGAAATCAAGGCCGACCCCGCCACCGCCAGCCGCTATACCTCGAAAGGCAACCTCGTCGCTGTGATCTCGAACGGCACTGCGGTCCTTGGTCTTGGCAACATCGGCGCGCTGGCCTCGAAGCCGGTGATGGAGGGGAAGGCTGTGCTCTTCAAGAAATTCGCCAACATCGACTGTTTCGACATCGAGGTGAACGAGCCCGACCCGGTGAAGCTGGCCGAGATCGTCTGCGCGCTGGAACCTTCGTTCGGCGCGGTGAACCTTGAGGATATCAAGGCCCCCGACTGCTTCATCGTCGAAAAGCTGTGCCGCGAGCGGATGAACATCCCGGTGTTCCACGATGACCAGCACGGCACGGCCATCGTCGTGGGTGCGGCGGCGACCAATGCGATGATCGTGGCGGGCAAGAAGTTTGCCGACATCAAAGTCGTTTCTACCGGCGGGGGTGCCGCAGGCATCGCCTGTCTGGAAATGCTGGTGAAGCTGGGCGTGAAGCGCGAGAATGTCTGGCTCTGCGATCTGGAGGGGCTGGTCTACAAGGGCCGCGTGGCGCAGATGACGCCGCAGAAGGAGAACTTCGCCCAAGGCACGACCGCCGCCACGCTGGCCGAGGTGATCTCCGGCGCCGACCTTTTCCTTGGCCTCTCCGGTCCCGGCGTGTTGACGCAGGCCATGGTCAAGGACATGGCCCCGAATCCGATCATCTTCGCGCTGGCCAACCCGACGCCGGAAATCCTGCCGGACGACGCCCGCGAGGTCGCCCCCGGCGCGATCATCGCCACCGGGCGGTCGGACTTTCCGAACCAGGTCAACAACGTCCTTTGTTTCCCCTTCATCTTCCGGGGGGCGCTGGACGTTGGCGCGACCACGATCAACGACGCGATGGAACTGGCCTGC
>JAFLCY010000172.1 GCA_017303485.1 Rhodobacterales bacterium | reverse complement strand
ATCACGATGCAGTTCCCGGCCGCAAGGGCAGGGGCCAGCTTCCAGGCGGCCATCAGGATCGAGAAGTTCCACGGGATGATCTGGCCGACAACACCCAGCGGCTCGTGGAAGTGATAGGCCACGGTGTCATTGTCGATCTCGCTCATCGAGCCTTCCTGGCCGCGCAACACGCCTGCGAAATAGCGGAAGTGATCGACCGAAAGCGGGATATCGGCATTCACCGTCTCACGGATCGGCTTGCCGTTGTCCCAGGTCTCGGCGGTGGCGACAAGCTCCAGGTTCGCTTCGATCCGGTCGGCGATCTTCAGCAGGATGTTGGAGCGGTGCGAGGCCGAGGTCTTGCCCCAGGCCTCTTTCGCGGCATGGGCGGCATCCAGCGCCAGCGCGATGTCGGCAGCGTCGGAACGCGCGACCTCGCAGACCTTCGCCCCGGTGATCGGGGTCACGTTGTCCATGTAGCGGCCAGCGACCGGGGGCACGAACTTGCCGCCGATGTAATTGTCGTACCGGGTCTTGAAGGGCGAGCCGCCAAGGCCCGCTGCTTGCGTCATCACGTTCATGGGTTTCCTCCTCCAGGTCAGGACCGCCTCCACGCGGCCTTGTCCCGATCATTGGCCGGGTCCGGCCATCGGTCACCCCGGGGGAGGGTGGCGGATCAGCCGACCTGTCGCAGGATTGCGACAGGTCGGGTCCGAAAACACCCGCTAGCGACGGTCAAGCTTGCGATGGAGGGTGGCCCGGCTGAGGCCAAGCGCCCGCGCCGCCGCCGAGACATTGCCGCCGGTGCGGGCCAGCGCGCGGGCGATGACCGCGCGTTCGGCATCCTCGAAACTGTCGACCGCCGCCTGACCCATGACGTCGGCCAGCGGCCTTGGCGCGGCGGCAAGGTTGCCCGACAGGTTCAGGTGCAACCGGGCGGCGCGTGTCGCCCCGATCACCAGATCATTGGCATCGACCGCCAGCATGGCCCCGATGCCCCGCTCGGTGCCCGGCACCAGGACCAGCCGGGCGCGGGGAAACTCATGGCTGAAAAGATCCGCCTCCACCCGGCGGGCGGCTTCGCCCACCGTCGCGCTGATCAGGCCGCTTACCGCCTCGGGCAGGTCCGTCCGCGCGGTCGAGACGTCGATGACCGCCACCATCTCGCCTTCTGCGCCGAAGACCGGCGCGGAAGAACAGCTGAGCCCGATGTTGCGCGCCAGGAAATGCTGGTCGCGGTGGATGGTCACCGGACGGCCCTCGGCCAGGCAGGTGCCGATCCCGTTGGTGCCCGCCCGGGCCTCGGACCAGGCAGTGCCGGTCCAGAGGCCCGCGGCCTGAAAATCGCCGTCGTCGCCGGACTTGCCGCGGCGATCCAGCGCCACGCCTTCGAGATCCGCCAAGACGATGCAGGCTCCAAGTCCGCCGACAGTCTGGAACAGCCGGTCAAGATGCGGTGCGGCCATGGGCAGCAGCGCCCCGATCCGTTCGCGCGCCAGTGCCAGTTCCGGCGCGGTCAACCGGCCCTCCGGCTCGGCTGTCGCAGGGTCCAGCCGGTACAGCGTCGCCGACCGCGCCCAGGAGGCGGCCACCGATGACCGCGCCGCGAGGCCGGTGCGAATGGCGGATTCAACGCGGGAGACGTGCTTGCTGGTCGTTGACTGCACTTCCTCCTCCCCTCGCTTTGGTACCGGCTTGCGGTTAGTGCCGGCCCTGATCCTGCGGCACATCCCCGATCTGCGGCAGTGTCACCAGCAAAACAGTAGCGCCTACCAACCGTAACGCAAGGATCGGGCTGCCTTGAGCGGCGCGCTACCGCCTGTCCAGCGGATCGGAACTTCTTGCATGCGATAGGCGGTTCCGGAAATATCGGTTTCGGGACCTCGGAGCGAACATCATGACCGCATTGAAGCTGCGCATCCTGTTCGATGGCGCGATGTTGGGGCCTGGCAAGGCCGAGCTTCTGGACCGGATCCGCACCACCGGCTCCATCGCGGCGGCCGGGCGGCAGATGGAAATGAGCTACAAGCGCGCCTGGATGCTGGTCGAGGAAATGAACGCGGCCTTCGATGTGCCGCTCGTCTCCTGCGCTCGCGGCGGACAGGGTGGCGGCGGCGCGCAGCTTACCGCCGTCGGGTCCGAAGTGCTTCGGCTTTACCGCGATGTCCTGTCGCGCGCCGAACAGGCAGCGGCCGAGCCCCTTGCGGCCTTGGAGCGGATGCTGCGCGATCCCGACAAGGGCGAACGGTCTGGCGGAAAATAACGCTTGCCTCTTCTCGTGCCTCCGATTGATATGTCCCGCAGGAAATATCGCCCGGAGGATCCCATGACTCGCCGCCTTCTCTTGGCTAGCGCCCTTGCGGCGACGTTTGCCACGCCCGCCCTTGCCGAAGAGGTCGTCGTCTTCGCTGCCGCTTCTTTGAAGAACGCGCTCGACGCGGTCGCGGCAGATTTCCAGGCGGAAACCGGCGATACCGTGACCATCAGCTACGCCGGCTCGAACCAGCTGGCCAAGCAGATCATGGAGGGCGCGCCTGCCGACATCTATATCTCGGCCGCCGTGAACTGGATGGATGAGGTCGAGAAAGCCGGAATGGTTGTGCCAGACACCCGCGAAGACCTTCTGGGCAACACGCTTGTGCTGATCGCGCATGGCAAGGATGCGCAGCCGGTCGAAATCGGCGCAGGGTTCGACCTGAAATCCCTGCTTGGCGACGGCAAACTGTCGATGGCGATGGTGGATGCGGTTCCCGCCGGCCAGTACGGCAAGGAATCGCTGGAAAAGCTGGGCATCTGGTCGGCGGTAGAAGGATCGGTCGCGCAGTCCGAGAACGTGCGCGCGGCGCTGACGCTGGTTTCCACGGGCGAGGCGCCCTATGGCATCGTCTATGCCTCGGATGCCGTGGCCGATGAGAATGTCACCGTCGTCGGCACCTTCCCGAACGACACCCACAAGCCGATCACCTACCCGGCCGCCCTGCTGACCGGCGCGGCCGATGCGGCCGACAAGGCGTTTTTCGAGTCCCTCTCGACCGATGCCGCTGGTGTCAGGTTCACCGAACAGGGCTTTGCGCTGCTGAACTGACCGGAGCGCACGACCCTTGACGCACACCTGCCCCCACCTGTGTGCGTCTTTCCATTTTTGACCCTGGTGAAGACCAGCTGGGACATCCTCTCTGGCGCGGCCACCCCGGATCGGCGCGAAGGTCACGCTGAACCTGCGCATCGACCGGCTGGAGCGGCGCGGCAGCAAGGTCGCGGGTCGCCCGCAGACGTTGGTCCGCAATCCCGAGGGGCGGTACCAGCCGTTCCGCATCGGGGATGCCGTCGCCAGCCGCGACATCCACGCCGCAATCCTGGACGCCTACCGCCTGATGATCCGGTTTTGATCTTCCGACCGGGTAGGGTTCAGTCCAGCCCGAAGATGTGCCCGACCTCAACGCCCTCCGCCAGTTTCCGGGTCCATTCGGCCTCAAGCCGAAGCTTGGCTTCCGCGGCGTCGATCAGGGCGGCCAGCCGGTCCGGGGACAGGACGGCAAGCCCGTCGTCGTCGCCAAGGATCAGGTCGCCGGGATGCACGGTCACGCCGCCGACCTCCACGGCGGTATTGACCCGGCCCAGTTCCGCGCCCACCGGGCCGCGCGGGTTCACATGGCGGCGGTAGACGGCAAAGCCCTCGAATGTCGCAAGGGTCCCGGTGTCCCGGATGGCCCCGTCGCAGACGATGCCCGTCGCGCCGCGACTGTTCAGATATCCGCCCAGCACATCGCCGATCATGGCGTTCCGCGCATGACCACCGGCAGCGATCACCAGAACCTGCCCCGCGCCCACCAGCGGCAGGGCTTGCAGGACCGCGCCGAAATCCGGCGCTTCGCAGAACGCGGTGACCGCTCGGGCGCAGAGCTTCGGCTGCTGGCCTGCTGCCCGCAGCGGGCGGATCTCGGGCGCGATCTGGCACTCCGGTGCAAGGTCGACCGCAACGGCCACTGGAATGTTGCGCCAGCGGTCAAGCAGGCCGTCAGGCAGGGCCGCGAGAGCGGGGCGGGCGATTTCGACGGGCATGGGAAGTTCCTTGTCAGTTTGCCGGGGCCAGGCATTCGGCCAGCACGGCCTTGCTCGCCGCTGCCAGCCGGACCACGCCTTCGGCCAGCCGGTCGGCGTCGTTCAGGGTAAAGTTGATGCGGATGGCGCGGCGGTTCCGGCCTTCGGGGTCGAAGACGCTGGAGGGCGTGATGCAGACGCCATGGGTCAGCCCAACCCGCAGAAGCCGGTCGGTGTTCAGGCCCGGATCGCGCGCGGTGGCCCAGACGAACATCCCGCCCGACGGCACCTCCCAGTCGTAGAGATCGCCGAGATGCTCGCCCATCGCCCTGCACACCGCGTCGCGGCGGGCCCGGTAAAGCGTTAGCGTCGCGGGCAGCACCCGCTCTGTCAGGCCCGAGGCGAAGGCATCCAGCGCGATCCGCTGCGACAGGCCCGGCGTCGACATGTCCGATCCCTGCTTGGCCGTCACCATGGCCCGGATCATTTCTGGCGCGGCAATTACCCAGCCGACCCGCAGGCCCGGCGCCAGTTCCTTGGACAACGTGCCCAGATAGATCACCGGACCATCGTAGGCCCGGTTCTGTCCGGCCAGCGTCAGCATGCGGGGCAGGGGCGCCCCGTCATAGTGGAGCGTGCCGTAGGGGTCGTCCTCGACCAGCCAGGTGCCGGTCGCCTCGGCCGCCGCAACCAGCGTGCGGCGCTGGTCAAGGCCGACCAGACGGCCCGTCGGGTTCGAGAAGTTCGGCACGGCGTAGGCGAACTGCGCACCGCGAAAGGCGGGCTCGGCGACGAAATCCGCCGCCTCCAGCCGCATCGGGCGATAGGTCGGGCGGCGCGGCTTCCAGGCGTCGAGCGCGCCCAGATAGGCCGGGCTTTGGGTCGCGATCACCTGCCCCTCGTCCAGCAACACCTTGCCCACCAGGTCCAGCCCCTGCATGCCGCCGGTGGTGATCAGCACATTCTCGCGCGTCAGGGCCAGCCCCGGGGCCGAGAAGCGCGCCGCGATCAGGTCGCGCAGTGCAGGCAGCCCCTCGATCGGCGGATAGGCCAGCGCGTCGCCGGGATGCTCGGCGACGGCGCGCCGCGCCAGTTCCGCCAACTCGCCGACCGGCCAGGTCACCGGATCGGGCAACCCGCCCGCCATGTTGATCAGTCCGGGAATCTGCCCGGCCGACAGGAAGGTCTGCGTGACGTCGTTGGTGTCCGATAGCCAGGCGGCAAAGGTGGGGCGGCGGGGCATCATGTGTCTCCTTTGCGCCGACAGTATCAGTTGCCTGCTGGAGAGTTCTGGCAAATCATTGCACCCGTTTCACGGATTTTGCAGAGATTCACCAAGACAGGCGCCAATCCAGGAGAGTTTCGCCATGCCCGATCTGGATTCAATCGACCATCGCATCCTGTCAATCCTGCGACGGGACGGGCGAATCTCCATGCTGGAGCTGGCCGAGGAGGTGGGCCTGTCGCCAACCCCTTGCAGCCGGCGGGTGAAACGGATGGAGGAAGCCGGCGTGATTACCGGCTATGCCGCCGAGATCGACCCGATGGCGCTCGGGCTGAACATCAGCGTCCTCGTCTCGGTCCGGCTGGCGCGACACGGGGTCGAGGGGACCGAACAGTTCCTCGGCGCCATCTCCCGGCATCCCGAGATCACCGAATGCCTGCTCGTCACCGGCAACATCGACTACATCCTGCGCATCTGGGTGAAGGACATCGACGCGCTTGGCACCTTCATCCGCGACGTGTTGCAATCCATCCCGGCGGTGACCGAGACGACCACCATGGTGATCCTGAAGCAGGACAAGCACTGGAAACGCCCCCGGAAGGGGGCGGCCCTATCTTGATCCGGCGGTGAGGCCCTTCGCCCGGCCGGCAATGCTGGCGGCGTCGATGCCGTAGTGGCGGTAAAGGTCGCCGATGGTGCCGGTCTGGCCGAAATGCTCGACCCCCAGCGGCACGGTCCGGTGGCCGTGGACCCCGCCCAGCCAGGCGAGCGTGGCGGGGT
>JAFLCY010000171.1 GCA_017303485.1 Rhodobacterales bacterium | reverse complement strand
CTTCACCGACCCGATGGCCGATGGCCCGACGATCCAGGCCGCCGGCCAGCGCGCGCTGGAAGGCGGGATGACGATGGACAAGGTGCTGGCCATGGTCCGCAGCTTCCGGGCGGGCAACCAGACCACGCCCATCGTCCTCATGGGCTACTACAACCCGATCTATTCCCGCGGCGTCGGCCGCTTCCTGAAGGACGCCATCGAGGCCGGGATCGACGGCCTCATCGTCGTCGACCTGCCGCCCGAGGAGGATGCCGAGCTTTGCATCCCGGCGCAGAAGGCGGGCCTCAACTTCATCCGCCTCGCCACCCCGACCACCGATGACAAGCGCCTGCCGAAGGTTCTCCAGAACACCTCCGGCTTCGTCTACTATGTCTCGATCACCGGGATCACCGGCGCGGCAGCCGCGCAGGCGACCGATGTCGGCCCCGAGGTCGCGCGGATCAAGCGCTCCACCCACCTGCCGGTGATCGTCGGCTTCGGGATCAGCACGCCCGAGCAGGCAAAAGCCATCGCCGGGGTGGCGGACGGGGCCGTGGTCGGCTCGGCCATCGTCAAGGATATCGGTGCGGGCGTCCCGGTGGCCGAGGTGCTGGCCCGGGTCAAGGCACTGGCCGACGGTGCGCATTCGGCCTGAGCGGCTGCCAGACGGCCACCTGTCCGTTAAGGCATCCCGGCGGCACCGTGCTTGCCGCAGAGCCGGATTCTGGCTAGAATTGTCCTGTTTTCAATGAAATTTGCAGGACGGATTTCGCATGGCACTCATCCTTGGCCAGCCGATCAGCCTGACCGGCAATGTCACCACGCTGCAATGGATCAAGCCCGGCTTCGAGGCCGAGACCGAAGCCGCCCTTGGTTATCATCGGGGACGGCTGGCGCAGGGCTACTGGATCATGCTGCTCAAACAGCTCCCGGGTCCGGGCCAGTTCACCTTCGATGGCACGACGCTGAATTCGGGGGGACGCACGGGCCTGCCCGCCGCAACGCAGGCCGCCGACCACCTGCGCCCGAAAGTACACGACCAGATCCTCGCCCAACGCGGCGCCGCCGGTTATGCCGACCTGCAAGCCCGGGTCCTGACCAATGTCCAGGTCCAGGGCGAACACCGGATCGCCAAGGTTCTGCCCGGCACCCGTCACGACGCGGCGATGGCCCCGAACCAGCAATACCCGGCGGGCGGCGGCGGGCTGCAATGGGTGATCACCGCGCCCGGCCTGCCCTTCCTCGCGGCGGCTGAGGTCCGCGCCGACGGCACGGTGGCGATCCCGGGCAGGATTTTTGACCTGAAGACGGGCGACTACGCGGTCCGCGCCGCCCTGCGCCAGTACCTGATGCAGGCCTGACTGACCAATGCCCTTGCGCTGACCCATCGAATTGGTAAGTTATCTTCACCAAATCGCGAGAATGCCATGCCCGTCATCACCTGCATCGAGGATCTGAAGCGCCTGCACCAGAAGCGCACCCCGCGCATGTTCTGGGACTACTGCGAATCGGGCAGCTACACCGAGCAGACCTTCCGCGAGAACTCCTCTGACTTCGCCAAACTCCGCTTCCGCCAGCGCGTCGCCCGCGACCTGACCGGACGCGACCTTTCCAGCACCATGGCCGGGCACCCCGTCTCGATGCCGGTCGCCCTCGCCCCCGTCGGCAGCGCCGGAATGCAGCACCCCGATGGCGAAATCCATGCCGCCCGCGCCGCCGCCAAGGCCGGGGTGCCCTACACCCTTTCCACCATGTCGATCTGTTCCATCGAAGACGTCGCCGCCGCCAGCCCGGACCCGTTCTGGTTCCAGCTCTACGTCATGAAGGACGAAGATTTCGTCGATGCGATCATCGAACGCGCCCGCGCCGCGAAATGCTCGGCGCTGGTGCTGACGCTGGACCTGCAGATCCTCGGGCAAAGACACAAGGACCTGAAGAACGGCCTCACAAGCCCTCCGAAGCCGACGATCCCGAACCTGATCAACATGGCGATGAAGCCGCGCTGGTCGCTGGGCATGCTGAAGACTCCGCGCCGCCAGTTCCGCAACATCGTCGGCCATGTGAAGAACGTCACCAGTCTGGCCGACCTGACCGCCTGGGCAAACGAACAGTTCGACCCCAAGCTCGACTGGTCCAAGATCGCCCGCATCCGCGACCAATGGGGTGGCAAGTTCATCCTGAAGGGAGTTCTGGACGCGGAAGACGCGAAAATGGCCGCCGATGCCGGGGCCGATGCGGTGATTGTCTCGAACCACGGCGGGCGGCAGCTGGACGGCGCGCTGTCCTCGATCCGCATGCTGCCCTCCGTCGTCCGCGCCATCGGCGACCAGACCGAGGTCTGGCTCGACTCCGGCATCCGCTCGGGCCAGGACGTGCTGAAGGCGCTGTCGCTGGGTGCGAAGGGCACGATGATCGGCCGCGCCTATATTCACGGCCTTGGCGCGATGGGCGAGGACGGGGTGACCAAGGCGCTTGAAGTGATCCGCAAGGAGATGGACATCACAATGGCGCTTTGCGGCGAGAAGGACGTGAAGGCAATGGGCCGACACAACCTCCTCGTCCCGGAGGATTTCGAAGGCCGCTGGGCCTGAAGAGCCACTCGTCGTCGACTTCGTCGCTCCTCGTGAGGAGAAGTCGCAGACGCACGACGAGCATCTTGCAATTTGATCAAATTCCGGCGCATATACGCAGCGACGTCCCAAGGGGCCCGCCATGCCTGCTGCAACCATCGCCGGAATCCACCCCGACCGCCTTGCCGCCTTCGCCACGCGCGAGGCGGCGGCCTATGCCAAGGCCCGCCCGAAATCCGCCAAGGCGCTTGAGAAGGGCGCTGACGTCTTCCTTGGCCGCGTCCCGATGCATTGGATGGCCGACTGGCCGATGCCGCACCTGCCCTTGGTCGCCAAGGCGCATGGCGCCCGGATCGAGGATATCGACGGCATCACGCTGGACGACTTCTGTCTCGGCGATACCGGCTCGATGTTCGGCCATTCCCCCGCCCCGGTCGCGAAGGCCATCCGCCAGCAAGCCCGCCGCGGCCTGACCTATATGCTGCCGACAGAGGCTGCGCTGGAGGCGGGCCGGTTGCTCACCGACCGCTTCGGCCCCTTCCGCTGGCAGATCGCCACCACCGCGACCGACGCCAACCGCTACGCCCTCCGCGTCGCCCGGGCGATTACCGGCAAGCCCCGGGTGCTGGTCTTCAACGGCTGCTACCACGGCACGGTGGACGACACCTTCGTCAGCCTGGAGAATGGCAAGACCGTCGCCTCGCCCGGTCTACTTGGCCAGGTGAATGACCTGACGCGGACCGCCGTCTGTTGCGAATTCAACGACTTGGCCAGTGTCGAGGCCGCGCTGGCCAAAGGCGACGTGGCCGCGATCCTGACCGAGCCGGTGATGACCAACTCATGCATGGTCCTGCCCGAAGCCGGCTTCCATGACGGTCTGCGCCAGTTGTCGCTGAAATACGGCGCGCTCCTGATCATGGACGAGACGCATACCATCTCCTCCGGCCTTGGCGGCTATACGGGCGTGCATTCCCTCCGCCCGGACATCTTCGTCGTCGGCAAATGCGTGGCCGGCGGCATGCCAACCGCCGTCTGGGGCCTGACCGACGAGACCGCGAAGCGGTACGAGGAGGCGAATGCGAAACGGGAGCCCGGCCGCTCTGGCATGGGCACCACGCTTTCCGCCAACCCGATGCAGTTCGCTTGTCTCGTCGCCAACCTCTCCGAGGTGATGACAGCCAAGAACTACGCCCATATGGAGAAGCTGGCCGAACGCCTCTCGCACGGCCTCGCCCGGATCGTCGACAAACACCGCGCGCCCTGGCATGTCGTCCGCGTCGGCGCGCGGGTGGAATTCATCTGCGCGCCCGGTCCCCTGAAGAACGGCACAGAGGCCGGTTTCGCCCATCAGCCGCAGGTCGAGGCCGCGCTCCACACCGGCCTCATCAACCGGGGCACGCTCATCGCGCCCTTCCACAACATGATGCTGATCAGCCCCGCGACGAAGAAGGCTCAGGTCGATCGCCTGATCGCCAGCTTCGACGCCATCCTTTCCGACCTTTTCCAGGCAGCCTGAAAATGACCCAACTCAGCCCCTCCGGTTCCACCCCCGCCGAGGCCGAAGCCTTCCTCGCCGCTCACCCCGAGATTGAGGCTTTTGACATTATCCTGCACGACGCCAACGGAATCGGGCGCGGAAAGATCATCCGGCGCCATGAGCTTTTGTCCTTTTACAACAATGGCCGCCATCTGCCGATTTCGATCCTCGGCCTCGACATCTGCGGTGAGGATGTTCACGAGACCGGCCTGATCTGGGACCAGGGCGACGGCGACCTGCGCGCCTGGCCGATCCCCGGCACGCTGAAGCCGCTGCACAACACCCAGCCGCCGCGCGGCGAGGTGTTCATGTCGATGTACATGCTCGACGGCGCGCCGATGACCTCGGACCCGCGCCACGCGCTGCAGCGGCAGGTTGACCTTCTGGCTCAGGATGGCCTGCATCCCGCCGGGGCGTTCGAGCTGGAATTCTTCCTCCTCGACCCCGAACGCGGCCCCGACGGCAAGATGCAGCCCGCCCGCGATGTCCTCGACCGCCGCATGAGCCACAAGACCGAGGTCTATTCCGTCGATCACCTGCACGGAATGCTACCACTGTTCAGTGACATTTACGCTGGGGCCGAAAAGGCGGGGATCAAGGCCGAGACGCTGATTTCGGAATACGCCCCCGGCCAGTACGAGCTGACGCTGCACTATCGCACCGACGTGATGCAGGCCGCCGACGACCTGATGCGCCTGAAGCGCATCGTCCGGGCCCAGGCCCGCGCCCATGGCGTCGTCGCCTGCTTCATGGCCAAGCCGAACGAGAACTACGCCGGGTCCGGCATGCATTTCCACGTCTCGCTGCTGGACGATGCGGGCAAGAACGTCTTCGTCGAGAAGGACGAGGGGAAGTGGAACCCCACCATCCTCCATGCCCTCGGCGGATTGAAGCAGACCATGGGCGAATCGATGCTGGTCTTCGCTCCCCACGCGAATTCCTGGCGCCGCTTCGCCAGCCAGTCCTACGCGCCGGTTTCGCCCACCTGGGGTGTCAATAACCGCTCCGTCGCGCTGCGCATCCCGGCGGGGGACATCAAGGCGCGCCGGATCGAACATCGCCCCGCAGGCGTCGATGCCAACCCCTATCTGGTGGCCGCAACCGTGCTGGCGGGTGTCCGCAAGGGCATGAAGGAAGCCATCGACTGCGGCCCCGAGACCACCGGCAACGGCTATGAGGATGAAGGCACCGCCTCGATCCCGACCGACTGGAAATCGGCCATCGACGCGGCCAAGCGGTCCGACTTCCTGAAAGAAGCGCTCGGCGAAGACATGCACCGCACCTTCACCGCGATCATGGCCGCCGAATATGGCCGCGTGATGCGGACGGTCAGCGAGGTGGACTTCGACCTCTACCTGCACACGGTCTGAACCCGGGCGCAAAAGCCTTCCAAGGCTTTTGGCCTACCGCGCCCAGCGGCAGACCCCGGAACAGACCTGCTCTCCCCGCGCAATCGCCGCCGCGATGATACCCGGCACCCGTGCATCCAGACCCACCGGCGGCAGAATGCGTCCCCGGAACCCCGCCGCCTCAAGTGCGGCGGGAATATCGTCGCTGACATGTCCGCCACCCGCCGCGAAGAACGGCAGGCAGATGCCGCCCAGTCCGGTCAGGCCGGACAACTTCGGCTCCTGGTCGATGAAACCCACCGCCACCTGCGCCGCCGCCTCTGCCGCGATCCGTTCCGCCACATGGCGCGCAATCTCCGCCGGCGCGGATGACTTGAACGACCCATGCGCCGCCAGGATTACCTGGGTCTCGCCCGCCTCGCGCGCCAGGGTCACGCAGAGGTCATGTACCGCCGGATCGCAGCCGAACGGCTCCAGCACCGACCAGTCACGCGCACCGGCCCTGGCCAGTTGCTGCGGGATCTGCACCCGGGTGAACCAGCCCCCTGCCATGAACATCGGGAACACCACCCCGACCGGTCGCCCGGCCACCGCGCGGGCCAGGGCACCCGGCTCCGCCAGCGTCGCGGCGCCGACCTGCCAGCCGGGCAAAAGC
>JAFLCY010000170.1 GCA_017303485.1 Rhodobacterales bacterium | reverse complement strand
GATGCCGCCGCCGCCGAAGCCGCTGCCGCCGAGGCTGCCGCGCAGGCCGCCGCCGACCAGGCTGCTGCTGCCGATGCCGCTGCCGCCGAGGATGCCCCCGCCGTCGAAGAGCCGGTGACCGAAGAACCTGCCGCCGAAGCCCCTGCCGTCGAGCAACCGGCGGCTGAGGACCAACCGGTGGCCGAAGAGGCTCCGGTTGCCGAGGAACCCGTGGCCGAAGAGCCCGTGGCCGAAGAACCGGCAGCGGAACAGCCGGTCGCCGAGGAGCCCGTCGCGGAAGAGCCGGCAGTTGAAGAACCGGTGGCCGAAGAACCGGCTGCCGAAGCACCTGCGACGGAAGAGCCCGTGGCCGAAGAACCGGCGGCCGAAGAACCCGCCGCGACCGAGGTGCAGCCGGATGCCATCATCGATTCGGCCACCGGCGAAGCAGTGGACCCGGAGGTGGCCGCCGCCGCAGTGGCTGCCGCCGAAGCCGAGCTTGTCACCGACGCAGGTGAGATCGTCGACCCGGCGGCCGGCCTGAAGGTTGCCGAACCCGACCCGGCTGTCGTGGTCGAGCCGGTGGAAGCCCCGGTCGTGTCCGAGACTGAAGTTGAAAGCCTGACCGAGCTTCTGACCGCCGATCCGACCGCCATCGACCCGTCGACACTGGCCGCGGCCGGACTCGTCGCCGCCGCGCCCGCCGAGGATGGTGCTGCCGAAGCGACCGTTGTCCCCGAGGCCGACCCGGCCTCGCTGGTGGCGGACGTCACGGAAACGCTGACCGAAGCGAACACCCGGACCTCCGCCCAGGAATTCGCCGCAGCGCCCAAGGCGCTTGGCGATGGCAAGAAGAGCGGTCTGTCCGACCTAGAGAAGGCCGGTCTCCTGGTCCTTGGCGCTCTCGCCGTCGGCGCGATCATCAAGAACAACCGTGCGGCCGCCGCGACCGATACCACTGTCTCGACGATGGGACCCTCGGAAAGCCGCGTCGTGTCGAACACCGGCGACCGCGTCATCGTGCTGCAGCCCGACGGCACCTACCGGGTGCTGAAGGACGACGACACCGTCATCCGCCGCCCCGGCTCGACCGTGCGGACCGAAACCTTCAAGGACGGTTCGACCCGCACCATCGTGCAGCGCGGCGACGGCACCCAGGTGGTGACGATCCGCGATGCGACTGGCCGCGTGCTGCGCCGGGCGACCTATGACGACCTTGGCCGCGAGATCGTGCTGATCGACGACCTTGCCGAAGAGGATGTCGTGGTGGTCCGCGACCTGCCGAAGCCGAAGAAGCGCATCGTCATCTCGTCCAAGGACGAGGACGCCGCCCTGAAGCGCGAGCTTGCCGCGCTGGAGGCCGACCGTGCGGGCCGCAAGTTCTCGCTCCGCCAGATCCGCGAGATCCCCGAGGTGCGTGCCCTGGCGGCGACGATCGACGTGGAACCCGTGACCTTCGCCTCCGGCTCTGCTGCCGTGGCCGCCAAGGAAGCGCGCAACCTCGCCGATCTGGGCCGCGTGATGCAGGAACTGCTGGCCGACAACCCGCGTGAGGTCTTCCTGATCGAAGGCCACACCGACGCGACCGGCAAGGCGGCGATGAACCTCGCACTCTCCGACCGCCGCGCGGAATCGGTGGCGCTGGCCCTGACCGAATACTTCGACATCCCGCCGGAGAACATGGTCGTGCAGGGCTATGGCGAAACCGAACTCCTGATCGACACCCAGGAAAGCGAAGCCGCCAACCGCCGGGTCGAGGTCAGGGTCATCACGCCCCTCCTGCGCACCGCCACCCGCGGCTGACGCAGCCCTAAGACCAAAGTCGCGCCGCGGGCACCCCCCGCGGTGCGTTCATTTCGGTGGCAAAGCCCCCGGCGCGGACGCATAATCGCGCCATGACCCGCGCAGAACACGACCTGATCCCCGAAGCCGCCCTCGCCTGGCACCGCGCCGGAAAGGGCGCCGCACTGGCCACCGTGATCGAGACCTGGGGTTCCGCCCCCCGGCAGGCCGGCAGCCAGCTCGCCATCTCGGGGACTGGCGAGATGCTTGGCTCGGTCTCCGGCGGCTGCGTCGAAGGCGCGGTGATCACCGAAGCCCTCGACGCCCTGGCCGACCGCAAGTCCCGCATCCTGACCTTCGGTGTCAGCGACGAGACCGCCTTCGCCGCCGGCCTTGCCTGTGGCGGCACCATCCGAGTCCTTGTCGAACCCGTGGGCGAGGGGCCCGAGGCGCTGCCCGAAGCAATGCTCGCCGAACTCACCGCCGCCCGCGCCGCCCCCCGCGCGCTGGCCGTCGTCACACGTCCCGAAGGCTGGACCCGCACCTTGGTCATCCCCGGCGTGGACGCCGCCTCCGACGCCCGCTTCCGTTCCGACCGTTCCGGGATGGAGGAGGACGGCCGCTTCATCGCCATCCACAACCCGCCCCTGCGCCTGATCGTCATCGGCGCCGTCCATATCGCCCAGCCGCTGCTCGCCATAGCCCGCACCTGCGGCTACGCCCCCAGCCTGATCGACCCCCGCGCCGCCTTCGGCTCGGCAGACCGCTTCCCCGGCGAGACCATCCTTGACGACTGGCCCGACGAGGCTCTGGCGCAGCTGTACCCCGACACCCGCACCGCGATTGTCACCCTGACCCATGACCCCAAGCTCGACGACCCCGCGATCCGCTTCGCGCTGAACTCCCCCGCCTTCTATCTCGGCTGCCTCGGCTCGACCCGCACCCATGCCAAACGGGTCGAGCGGCTGGCCGAGGCGGGTTTCACCCCCGACCAGATCGCGAAGATCCATGCGCCCGTTGGCCTCGACATCGGCGCGAAGACGCCGGCCGAAATCGCGGTCAGCGTCATGGCGCAGATCACCGAAGCCCTGCGCAAGTAATGCGCTTCGGCCCTGTTCCCCTTGATCAGGCCGAAGGCGCGATCCTCGCTCATTCGGTCGCCCTGCCCGAAGGCCGCTTGCGCAAGGGCTGCAGGCTTGGCGCGGCAGAGATTGCCCAGCTTCGCGCCACCGGGCGCAGCGAAGTCATCGCCGCCCGCCTTGACCCCGACGACCTGCACGAAGATGCCGCCGCTCTCGCCATCGCCCGGGCGCTGGTCCCCGACCCGGACGCCTCGGGCCTCGACCTGCGCCCGGTCGGCACCGGACGGGTCAACCTGCACGCCCAGAGCGCCGGGGTGGTCGAAGTCCTCGCCGCCGGCGTCGATGCGCTGAACGCCGTCGATCCGATGATCACCCTCGCCACCGTGCCGCGCTGGCAGCGCGTGAAGGCGGGCGAGATGGTCGCCACCGTCAAGATCATCGCCTATGGCGTCGCCGGGGCCTCGGTCGACGCGGCCTGCGCGGCCGGAGGGCGCGCCCTGCACCTGCATCCCGCGCGTCGGACCCGTGTCGCACTGGTCGAGACTCACACCGACCCCGCCGACCGCCCGCTTGGGGCCAAGGCCATCACCGACCGTCTCGCCGCACTGGGAGCCGAGCTGATCACCCACCGGCACAGCTCGCATCGCGAAACCGACCTTGCCGCCACACTGGGCAAGGTTCGGGGTGCCGACCTGATCCTGATCCTCACCGCCTCCGCCACCTCTGACCCCGAGGACGTGGCTCCGGGTGCGTTGCGCAGGGCAGGGGGCCGGGTGGACCGTTTCGGAATGCCGGTCGATCCGGGCAACCTCCTGTTCCTTGGCAGCCTGGAGGCAACGCCGGTCATCGGCCTGCCGGGCTGCGTCCGCAGCCCCGCCCTGAACGGGGCCGACTGGGTGTTGGAGCGGCTGATCTGCGGCGTGTCCGTCTCCGGCGCCGATATCGCCGGGATGGGGGTAGGGGGTCTACTGAAGGAGATCCCCCAGCGCGGTCGGCTGCGCGAAGCGAAATGAAAACGGGGGCAGATTGCCCCCGCGCATCGCGCCTTGTCCGTGCCTCCTCGTTCGACTTCGTCTTCTCGTCGGGGAAGGCCCGCAGCGAGGAGCGACGAAGTCTGCGACGAGCGGTTCGACGGCGCGCTACTTTGGCGCGACCATCATCACCATCTGGCGGCCTTCCAGCCGCGGGAAGCTCTCGATCTTGCCGATCTCGGCCACATCTGCCTCGACCCGTTTCAGAAGCTCCAGTCCAAGCTCCTGGTGCGCCATCTCGCGGCCCCGGAAGCGCAGGGTGACCTTCACCTTGTCGCCTTCCTCCAGGAACTTCACCACCGAGCGCATCTTCACGTCATAGTCATGCGTGTCGGTGCCCGGGCGGAACTTGATTTCCTTGATCTCGATGATCTTCTGCTTCTTGCGGGCTTCGGCCTCGCGCTTCTGCGTCTCGTACTTGAACTTGCCGAAGTCCATGATCTTGCAGACCGGCGGCACGGCGGTCGGCGAAATCTCGACCAGATCAAGGCCCGCTTCTTCCGCCATCTGCAGCGCCCGGGCCGGGGTCACGACCCCTACGTTCTCGCCATCTGCCCCGATCAGGCGGATTTCCGGCGCGCGGATGCGGTCGTTGATACGGGGACCGGTTTCGCGTTGCGGCGGGGCATTGTGTGGTCTGCGGGCTATGGCAGTCGTCCTTTGATGGTTGAATTAGCGGCGGCAATCTAGGCGAGGGCGGGCGCATCTGCAACCCGGCTATCCCGATGCGGTTCCAGTTTTCCGCTCGATTCCCGCGTTTTTCATGGCGCTGCGTCGCAGCACCCTTTTCATTTCCCGCCCAAGCTGGCATATGACCGCCATCCGGGCGCTAGCTCCGGTCATAGGAGAATATGACATGAACAGAACCGTTATCATCGGCGCCATCGTCGTCCTTCTGGCTGCTGGCGGCTACTACCAGTTCAGCTACAAGCCGGCTCAGGAAGCCGCCGCCGCCCTGAAGGCAGCGGAAGAGAAAGCCGCCGCCGACGCCAAGGCTGCGGAAGAAGCTGCGGCCAAGGCCGCTGAAGAAGCCGCCGCTGCCGCGCAGAAGGCTGCCGACGATGCCGCCGCCGCTGCCGAGGGCACTGCCGCTGCTGTTGAAGGCGCTGCGACCGACGCGGCTGAAGCCGTTGAAGGCGCTGCGACCGACGCGGCTGAAGCCGTTGAAGGCGCTGCCACCGACGCTGCCGCCGCTGTCGAAGGTGCTGCAACCGATGCCGCCGCTGCTGTCGAAGGCGCTGCCACCGAAGCAACCGGCACCGCGACCGACGCTGCCGCCGCTCTCGACCCGGCAAACTTCAACGCTGACTCCGTTGTCGCGCTGATCGACGGCTCGACCCTCGACGACGCGACCAAGGCCACCCTGAAAACCGCTGTCGAGGCCGCCAAGGCCAACCCGGCGCTGGTTGCCGACACCGTCGCGCAGGTCAAGACCGCGCTCGGCATGTAATCCTCCGGCATCTGCCGGATGATCGAAGGCCGCGAGGGTTCACCTCGCGGCCTTTTCTTTTTTGGGGTCCCCGGCCTATGGAAAAGGCCGCAAGGATTACCCTGCGGCCGCTGTCATCTTGGTTAAGACCAAATGAATACGGATTTCCAACGCATTGAAATCCTTGGAGCGGGCAAAGTGCCCACGCGCGGACAGCCCTCAGATACCGTCGCCCACGAAGGCCTTCTCGACCACATATTCCAAGGGCTCCGAATTCGCCCCTTCGCGCAGGCCGAACTTCTCCAGCACCGCCTTGACGTCGTGGTTGAACGCCAGGCTGCCGCAGACCATCGCCCGGTCTTCCTCGGGGTCCATCGGGGCGAGGCCAAGGTCGTCAAAGACCTTGCCGGAAGTCAGGTTATCGGTGATCCGCCCCATCCTCGGCGAAGCCTCGCGTGTGGTGGTCGGGTAATACAGAAGCTTGTCCCCGACCAGTTCCCCGATCAGCGGATCGTCCTTCAGGCTCTCCACCAGCTGCCGCCCATATTCCAGCTCCGCCACCTCGCGGCAGGTGTGCATCATGATGACCTGATCATACTTGTCGTAGGTCTCGGGGTCGCGCATCAGGCTGGCAAAGGGCGCGATCCCGGTGCCGGTTGCCAGAAACCAGATCCGGCTGCCGGGAAGAAGCGCATCATGCACCAGCGTTCCCACCGGCTTCGGGCGCAGGATGATCTCGTCGCCCACCTTGATATGCTGGAGCTTCGAGGTCAGCGGCCCGTCCGGCACCTTGATCGAGTAGA
>JAFLCY010000169.1 GCA_017303485.1 Rhodobacterales bacterium | reverse complement strand
GAGGGCCTGGCCGCGAACGGCGAGGACGGCAACGCCGCGGTGGAAGCGAAAGTCCGCGCCGAGGTCGAGGCCCTCTGCAAGCGCTTCCCGATCTATCCGGGGTTGTGAGGGACGGATAAATGGTAGGTCCGGAGGGACTTGAACCCCCAACCAAGGCGTTATGAGCGCCCTGCTCTAACCAATTGAGCTACAGACCCGTAGCCTGCCCTGCCTAGCAGAACCGGGCGGGGGGTCAAGCGGGCCACGTTGCGCGCCCGCGGGCAATCGTCTATGCGGGCCGCACCATCGAATCCGGGAAGGGGCAGGCAGATGACCAAGGGCCACAACGGGCTGACCTATGCCGATGCGGGCGTGGATATCGACGCCGGGAACGCGCTGATCGACCGGATCAAGCCCGCCGCCAAGGCGACGAACCGGCCTGGTACAATGGGCGGGCTTGGCGGCTTTGGCGCGCTTTTTGACCTCAAGGCTGCGGGCTACCAGGATCCGGTCCTCGTGGCCGCAACCGATGGGGTGGGGACCAAATTGCGCATCGCCATCGACACCGGCCATGTCGATACGATTGGCGTCGATCTGGTGGCGATGTGCGTCAATGACCTCGTCTGCCAGGGCGCGGAACCCCTGTTCTTCCTCGACTATTTTGCCACCGGCAAGCTGGAACTGGATCAGGCCACCCGCATCATCACCGGCATTGCCCAGGGCTGTGCCGACAGCGCCTGCGCCCTGATCGGCGGCGAGACGGCCGAAATGCCGGGCATGTATCACAAGGGCGATTTCGATCTTGCGGGGTTTGCCGTCGGCGCGATGGAGCGGGGCACCGAACTGCCCGCCGGTGTGCAGGCGGGCGATGTCCTCCTCGGCCTCGCCTCGAACGGGGTTCATTCCAACGGCTACAGCTTCGTGCGCAAGGTGGTGGAGCTTTCCGGCCTTGGCTGGGATGCCGCCTCGCCCTTCTCGGATGGTTCGCTGGGGCAGGCGCTGCTGACGCCGACCCGGCTTTACGTCAAGCAGGCCCTCGCCGCGATCCGTGCCGGGGGGGTCCATGGCCTCGCCCATATCACCGGCGGCGGGTTGACCGAGAACCCGCCGCGCGTGCTGCCCGAGGGCCTCGCCTGCGAGATCGACCTTGGCGCTTGGGCTTTGCCGCCAGTGTTCCGCTGGCTCGCGACCACTGCGAACATGGCCGAACCCGAGCTTCTGAAGACTTTCAACTGCGGCATCGGCATGATCCTGGTCGTGGC
This sequence comes from Rhodobacterales bacterium, assembly GCA_017303485.1. Taxonomy (GTDB): domain Bacteria; phylum Pseudomonadota; class Alphaproteobacteria; order Rhodobacterales; family Rhodobacteraceae; genus Tabrizicola. The sequence continues at coordinate 5,092 of JAFLCY010000169.1, read as the reverse complement.
CGAAGACCGTGCGAAGGCGCTGACCGACCTTCTGACCGCCGAAGGTGAGACCGTCTCGCAGATCGGCCGTGTCGTAGAGGGACAGGGGGTCGTCTACCGGGGCCGCTTGTTGTGAAGCGCGTCGCCATCCTGATTTCCGGGGGTGGCTCGAACATGCTGACTCTCGTGCGGGATATGGCGGGCGATCATCCCGCCCGCCCGGTTCTGGTCGCCTCGAATGACCCGGCCGCGGGAGGTCTTGCGAAAGCCGCCGCCCTGGGGGTTGCCACCGCTGCCGTCGATCACCGCGCCTTCGGCAAGGACCGGCAGGCCTTCGAGGCCGAGCTTCTGCGCCACATCGAAGCGGCACAGCCCGATATCCTCTGTCTCGCCGGGTTCATGCGCATCCTGACGCCGGATTTCATCAAGCGGTTCGAGGGGCGGATGCTGAACATCCACCCCTCGCTCTTGCCGCTTTATCCCGGCCTGCATACCCATGCCCGCGCCATTGCCGCAGGCGATGCCGAGGCCGGCTGCACCGTCCATGAGGTCACCGCGGACCTCGACGCCGGGCCGCTGCTTGGACAGGCCCGCGTGCCCGTCCTGCCGGGGGACACGGCAGAGACCCTGGCTGCCCGCGTGCTGGTTCAGGAGCATCGGCTTTACCCCGCCGTGCTCCGCCGCTTCGCCGCAGGCGACCGCATGCCCGTCCTGCTGCCCTGACCGCTACGGGTCAGCCCTTGGCCGCCTTGTCCGAGGCTGCCCGCGCCTCGGCGGCGGAGGCGACGGCCTTCCCGGCCTCGTCCTGCACCTTTTGCGCAAAGTTGACCATCTGCGCCGCATAGCCTTCGGCCCATTCGGCGCGTTCCTTGGCACCAAGTGCTGCGGCATCCTTGCGCATCTGGTCGGTCCGGGCGCGGATCTGGGCGATCTCGGCATCCCAGGCTGCCTGGGCCTTGTCCCACTGCGCCTTCACGCCATCGCTGGCTTGCGCGGCATAGCTTTGCATCTTGTCGGTCATCTCGGCATCGCGCTTCTGGGCATCGGCCAGCCATTGCTTGCCGCTTTCCAGCCAAGCCTCGCCACGCTTTGAAAGATCGGCTTCCCATTCGCCCATCCGCTTTTCCAGATCCTGCGCATTGCGCGACAAGCCGGCGAACATTTCTGAAAGCTTCATCGTCGTACCTCCTACTGGGAATGGGACGGCGGCGGCGACTGACTGGACCGCCAGCATACAGCTTGTGGAAGGATGCGATTCTGCGCAAGTCTATGCGCTGCCCTTGCGCGGAAACGGTCCGGCTTTCAGCCCCTAAGGCCCATCCGGACGGCTGAGGACGAAAGCCGCCCCCAGTGCCATCAGAGCCCCCTGCGCTGCCAGCACCTTCCAGCCCAGCCCCAGCAGCAGCGAAACCAGAAACACCGCCGCCATGCTGCCCACCGCCAGCCGTTTGGCCCCGCGCGAGATCGCGCCATTCTCCTGCCAGTTCCGGATCGGCGGGCCGAAGACAGGATGCGCCAGCAGCCAGCCATGCAGCCTTGGCGAGGATCTGGCAAAGCAGCCCGCCGCAAGTAGCAGGAACGGCGTCGTGGGCAGGACGGGCAGGACCACGCCCAGAAACCCCAGCGCCAGGAACAGCCCGCCCAAAGCCAGCCACAGACCCCGCATCGCGCCCTCCCTGTCGCGGCCACCAAGGCACGCCCGGCCCGGAACCTCAACCCCGCCCCTTTCCTTTTCGCTCAGCCCCGCCTATAGCGCGCGAAAGCGCGGGATGACCCCGTAGACGAAAGGCTGGACCATGCGCACGATCACCACGACCGTAGACCTCGCCGCCTATTGCGCGCTTGCCAAGTCCCAGCCCTTCGTCACCATCGACACCGAATTCCTGCGCGAACGCACCTACTGGTCCAAGCTCTGCCTGATCCAGATGGCGCTGCCCGGCGCCGGCGAAGCCGTCCTCATCGACCCGATCGAGGGACCGGAGATGTCGATGGAGCCGCTCTACGACCTCTTCCGGCATGAGGCGACGGTCAAGGTCTTCCACGCCGCCCGGCAGGATCTGGAGATCTTCTTCGTCGAGGGCGGCGTCTTCCCGGCCCCCCTGTTCGATACCCAGGTCGCCGCCATGGTCTGCGGCTTCGGCGAACAGGTCGGCTATGAGACGCTTGTGAAACGTATCGCCAAGGCGAACCTCGACAAGACCTCGCGCTTCACCGACTGGTCGCGCCGCCCGCTTTCCGAGGCGCAGAAGGACTATGCCATCGCCGATGTCACCCATCTGCGGGTGATCTACGAGTTTCTTGCTGCGCAACTGAAGAAGAACGGCCGCGCCGAATGGGTGGCCGAGGAACTGTCGCTGCTGACAGACCCCGCCACCTATACCGTGAACCCCGATGAGGCCTGGCAGCGCATCAAGACCCGCACCACCTCGGGCCGTTTCCTCGCCGTGGTCAAGGCGCTGGCGAAGTTCCGCGAAGCCTATGCGCAGGGCCAGAACGTGCCGCGCAGCCGGGTGATGAAGGACGACGCGCTGCTGGAGCTTGCCTCCACCCGGCCCACCTCGACCGAGGAACTGGGCCGCTCGCGCCTTCTTCTGCGCGAAGGCCGCAAGCCCGAGATTGCCGAGGGCATTCTTGCCGCGGTGAAGGAAGGGCTGGAAATGCGGCCCGAGGACATGCCGAGGGTCGATGCCTCGCGCGAACAGATGCAGGTCAATCCGGCGCTGGCCGATCTGCTGCGGGTTCTCCTGAAGGCCAAGTCGGAATCGCTGGGCGTGGCCCCGCGCCTGATCGCCTCCTCTGCCGAGCTGGACCAGATTGCCGCCGGCGATCGCGACGTGCCCGCTCTTGGTGGCTGGCGGCGCGAGGCCTTCGGCGACGACGCCATGCGGCTCTGCAAGGGAGAGATCGCGCTGTCGGCCAAGGGCAACGAGGTTCGCGTCGTCCACCTTTGACGACCCGCTCGTCGTAGACTTCGTCACTCCTCGCTGACGGTTCGGCCTGCGAGGGGAAGACGAAGGCGAACGACGAGCGGGTCGTCTACCACTTGCCGGATGCGCCACCGCCCGACGAGCTTCCCCCGCCAAATCCGCCGCTCGACGATCCGCCGCCCCAGCCACTGGACGAATCGTTGTCGTCCCGCGTCGCGGCGATCGTGTAGCTGCGGTCTTCTTTGTAGTCGCAAAGCGAGCAGGTGAGATGGGTCACCCCGCTTCCGGAACTGTAGGTGGTTGCGGGGTTGGTGGTCTCGCTCCAGCGCGACAGGGAGGGCTGGCCGCAGCGCGGGCAGCGGACATAGGCTGACCAGGCTGCCTTGCCTGCGATACCCACCCCGATGGCCCCGCCGACCACGCCCAATCCGATCAGGATGGTCCGCCAAAGTCCGACCCACTCGCCCTTGATGAAGGGCTGCACGATCCGGTCGCGTGTGGCGTTGATCCCTTCCGTGATGCCCAGCGCCATCCGCCCCGCGCGGAACTGTGGCAGCATCTCTGTCTCCATGACCTCCGCCGCCCGCCGGTCATAGGCTGTGGCATAGCCCGAACCCAGCTCGATACGCGTATCCCGCGTGCCGGTCACGACCAGAAACATGATCCCATCGTTTCGCCTTGCGTCGCCGATGCCCCAGTCGTTGAAGAGCGCGGTCGAATAGGCCTCGAAACTCTTCCCCCAGCCGCCGTAATTGCTGATCCGGTCCATCGTGACCACGACGATATGGACCCCGGTCTCCTCGCGGATGTCGCGGATCAGGGAGCTTATCCTGGCTTCATCCTCCTCCGGGATGATATTGGCGAAATCCGAAACCGTGTCGCCAAGCGGCTGCGGCAACACCTCAGCCAGGGCCGCCAACGGCAACAGGAGCAAGACAAAGGCCAGTCTAAAGACCATGCGCAAACCCGTCGGAAAGCTTTGCAACGCGGGCAGTATAGGCTGCCTTCGTGGCGAATATCAGTCAGGTATGCCGCAGGATTCGAGCGAAAGACTTTGCCGCCCCGACCGGGCTGGCCGTCCCTACCGCCGCGCCGAGCGGGCGTTGGTCGCCCCCTGCACAACGATCTCGCGCACGTTCTGCAGCTTCACGTTCGAGATGTAGATCGCCACGTCGATCTCCCGCGAGGCTTGCGTCTTCACGTCAGTCCGGTCGACCGGCGGTGACAGGCGGAATTCATAGACCAGCACGCCCTTGTCATCCAGGTCCTTCGCCACCAGCTCGGCATCCCACCAGCCCTGGGTCGGGTTCAGACCGCGCGCCCGGACGATGGCGCCGCCCGGGATCGGTTCGACCGCCATCGTCAGGACGGTCTCCACCAGCGCCCGCGGGTCCGTCTCCTCGCCCGGAAGCACGATGGTCTCGCGCGGTTCCGACTTCTTGAACCAGTTGAACGGGTTCAGCTTGCTTTTCCCGATGGCGCCACAGCCTGCAAGGGCAAGGCCAAGACCAAGAACGACATGACGGCGGGAGACGGGCATGGGCAAGCATCCTGAACGTGTGCCCCTTGGGTAGCCGATGGCACTGCATTTGAAAAGCGCTACTCTCGGGCTGGACCTTTGCCGCGGTCAGGCTTACCTCACCCTTGAACGGGAGCAGGGCCATGGCCACCGAAGCTTTTGAAGAGATCGCGGAAACCTTCGACTTCCTCGACGACTGGGAGGACCGCTATCGCCATGTCATCGAACTGGGCAAGGCGATGCCGCCCCTTGACGACAGCTTCAAGGTTCCCGCGCTGAAGGTGCAGGGCTGCGCCAGCCAGGTCTGGCTGCGGCCGATGGTCGAGGCCGGCCGCTTCGACTTTCAGGGCGACAGCGACGCGATGATCGTCCGTGGCCTGATCGCCGTCCTGCACGCGCTTTACGCAGGCGTCCCGCTTGCCGAGGTGGCCAGGATTGACGCCACCGCGGAACTCGGTCGGCTGGGTTTGAACGAACACCTCTCCAGCCAGCGCTCGAACGGGTTGCGGGCGATGGTGCAACGCATCCGCGAGGAAGCCGCTAGGGCGCGGACTCAATTGTTTTGAGCCAGATCCGGGCGGAAGCGAGAGCGACAGCGGCGAGGAAGTTTGTCGCGTGTTTTTCGAAGCGGGTTGCGATGCGGCGGAACTGCTTGAGCTTGCAGAAG
>JAFLCY010000168.1 GCA_017303485.1 Rhodobacterales bacterium | reverse complement strand
GGCGTGGCCCGACCGACGGGAAGCGGCGCACCGGCCTCGCGCGCGGCGAACCAGCGGGCGGCATGGGCACGGCCAAGCGCAGTCTTCGCGCGACCATCGGCGGTGGTCAGCACCTCCACCGCCATTTCCGCCAGGCTTTGCGGCATCCGTCGTCTCCCCTCAAAAGTCTTCGAAGACTTTTGCAAATTCCTTCGAAGGAATTTGGTTGGGCTCTATGTCACAGCGCCCGGGCCGCCGCCAGAACTTCATCGGCATGTCCCTTGACGCTGACCTTGTTCCAGACCCGGGCGACCGTGCCCGCGCCGTCGATCAACACGCTGGTGCGTTCGATTCCCATGTAGGTCCTGCCGTACATGCTTTTCTCCAGCCAGACGCCATAGTCCTCCGACACCTGCCCGGCCTCGTCCGACGCCAGGATGATCCCCAGCCCGTGCTTGCGGCAGAACTTGTCGTGGCTTTTCACGCTGTCTTTCGACAGGCCGATCACCGTGGTCCCGGCAGCCGCGAACTCGGCCAGGCGGGCGTTGAAATCCTGGGCTTCCAGCGTGCAGCCGGGTGTGTCGTCCTTGGGGTAGAAATACAGCACGACCTTGCCGGGCCTGAAACTGGACAAGGTCACACTGCCGCCACCATCGCGGGGCAGGGTGAAATCGGGGGCGGTCTGTCCTTCGGAAATCATGCGCGGCTCCTTGCCTCTGGCTCAGTTGTGACTTTGCATCTAGTTGCCTTCGCGCAAAGATAAAGGCAGGGAAAGCGCAGGTCATCCCGTCTTCGGGATGAGGGGTAGTGCAGCGGGGCGCCAGGCGCAGATGAACGACCAGTCGGCGGGCTTGGAGGGCGGGCGCGTGCCGGATGCCGCGCCAGAGCGCCCGGCACCGCTGATCCTGACCGATGCGCTGGAGCCCGTGCCATCCCGCGACGCCACGCGACGGGAACGGAAACCGCGCGGCAGGTCCGGCGGGCGAGGTCGGATCAGCCTGACGCTGATCCTGACGCTGGTCGTGCTGGCCCTGGGGTTCGCCTATCTGACGCTGGCCTATACCGGCAAGTCGATCCGCCTGCCGACCTGGAGCGTCGCCGAGATCGAGGCGCGGTTGAATGCCGCACTCGCAGGGACCCGGCTGCCGAAGGATACGGCAGTGTCGCTTGGCGGCGTCGAACTTGCCGTCGACAGCGATTTCGTTCCCCGGTTCCGGGTCGAGGACATCCGCCTGATCGAAGGCAATGGCCGCGCGCTTCTGGCGCTGCCCGAAGCGCGGGTGGCCTTCGATCCCAACGCGCTCCTGACCGGCAAGATCCGGCTTGCCGACGTGCGGCTTGTCGGCGCGCGACTGGCGATGCGGCGCGATGCCTCGGGCCGGATCGACCTTGAGTTCGACGGGCGTGGGGCCGGGCCGAAAAGTCCGTCCCAGGTGTTGGCTGCTGTCGAGTCCGCGTTTGCCAGCCCCGCACTCTCCTCCCTGTCGCGGATCGAAGCCGAGGGGCTGACGCTGATCCTGACCGATGATCGCGTCGGGCGAACCTGGCAGGTGGGCGATGGCCGGCTTGCGATCGAGAATGGCGAGACGGCGATTTCGGCCGAACTTGGCCTGACGCTGCTGGACGGGGCGGAACCGGCGCAGGCTGTCCTCACGGTGGTCTCGGACAAAGAGGCGGAGACTGCGCGTCTGACCGCGAAGGTCGACAACATCGCCGCGACCGACCTGGCCGCGATGGCGCCGCCGCTTGCTTTCCTGGGGTTCGTCGATGCCCCGATCTCGGGTGCGCTTGAGGCCGGTCTGGCCGACGATGGCAGCTTTGCCGGATTCTCGGGCCAGCTCAGTCTCGGGGCGGGCAGTCTTGCGCCGGGCAAGGGTACTCGCCCCATAGGCTTTGACCGCGCCACGCTGTCTGTGGCCTATGACCCCGCAACCGCGCGGATCGCGGTGGGCGACATTTCGGTGGAAAGCCGCTCGCTTCGGCTGAAGGCCACCGGACATGGCGACCTGCTCGCACCGGATGGTGGCAAGCTGACGGTCGGGGCGCTGCCCGACAGCATCATCGGGCAGATCGCCTTTCAGGAGGTCATGGTCGACCCCGAGGGCCTGTTCGAGGAACCGATCCGCTTCAGCGAAGGTGCGCTTGACGCGCGGCTGCGGCTCAATCCGTTCAAACTGGACATCGGCCAGCTGTCGCTGATCGAAGACAGGGAACGGCTGCTCTTGTCCGGCCATGTCGAGGCCGAGGAGGGCGGCTGGGGCGGGGCGGTGAACGTGCGGCTGAACCAGATCGACGCCGAACGGCTGTTGAAGGTCTGGCCGGTCGCCGCCGTGCCGAAGACCCGCCTCTGGTTTGCCGAGAACGTGGGCCAGGGCCTGCTTTCCGACGTGCAGGCCGCGCTGCGCCTGAAGCCGGGCGGGCAGCCGCAGTTCGATCTGTCCTATGAATTCGCCGATACCGAGGTGCGCTTCGTCCGCACTCTGCCGCCGATCCTGAACGGGCGCGGCCATGCCACGCTGGACAACAAGGTCTATACGGTTGCGCTGGACGAAGGACATGTCATCGCCCCCGAAGGCGGGCGGATCGAGGCGGACGGCACCGTTTTCCAGATCCTCGACATCACCCAGATCCCGGCGACGGCCAAGGTCGACCTTGTCACTTCGGCCAGCCTGACCGCCACGCTGTCGCTTCTGGACCAGCCGCCCTTCAGCTTCTTCTCCAAGGCCGGGCAACCCTATAACCTGGGCGATGGACGGGCCGACCTGACCGCGACCATCCTGATGCCGATGAAGCCGAAGATCCCGTTCGAGGAGGTCAACTTCACCGTCGCGGGCACGATCCACAGCTTTACCTCGCCCGCGCTGGTGCCGGGCCGCATCCTGACCGCGCCCGAGGTCAAGGTTGCGGTCAACACTGACGGCTTGCAGCTTTCGGGCAAGGGGATGCTGGACAGGATGCCGATCGACCTGACCTATGTTCAGGGCTTCGGGCCGGAACAGAAGGGCCGGGCGCGGGTCAACGGCACGGTGATGCTGTCGGATGCCATCCTGCGCGACTTCGGCGTGGAACTGCCCGCAGGCTCGGTCAAGGGCGAGGGCCCGGCGGCCATCGACGTGGCCCTGGTCAAGGACTTGCCGCCGCAACTGACGCTGACCTCGAACCTGACCGGCCTCGCCCTGCGGCTGGATGCGCTTGGCTGGTCGAAAGGGGCGAAAACCAGGGGCTCGCTCGATCTTGAAGCGCGGCTCTCCGCGCGGCAGCCGGTGGTCGAGCGGCTGAGGCTCAAGGCGCCGGGACTGGAAGCGCGGGGCCGGATCACCACGCGCGAGAACGGCGGGCTGGACAAGGCGGTCTTCGAGCGGGTGGTCGCAGGCGACTGGCTGGATGCGCCGATCACGCTGACCGGCAAGGGCAGGGCCGCGGTGGATGTGGCCGTAACCGGCGGGTCGCTGGACATGCGGCGGATGCCGGACACGGGCGGCAGTCCCGGCAGCGGCGGGCCGATTTCGGTCAAGCTGGAGCGGCTGCGGATTTCCGAGGGCATTTCGCTGACGGATTTCCGCGGCGATTTCGGCTCGAAGGGTGGGTTCAACGGCAGATTCAGCGCCGGGGTGAACGGCAAGGCCGCAATCGCCGGCGTGGTGGCCCCGTCCAAGGCGGGCAGCGCGGTGCGCATCACCTCGGACAACGCCGGCGCAGTGATGGCGGCGGCAGGCATCTTCGACAAGGGACGCGGCGGCGATCTCGACATGACCCTGATTCCGCGCGGGCCGGACGGCGAGTATAACGGCAGCGCCACCTTCACCCGCCTGCGGATTCAGGGCGCCCCCGCGCTGGCCGAGCTTCTGTCGGCGGTCTCGGTCGTCGGACTGCTGGAGCAGATGAACGGCGAGGGGCTTGCCTTCAACAACGGCGAAGTCAAGTTCATCCTCACACCGAAGGCGGTGGAGATTTCGCAAGGCTCCGCGGTCGGCGCCTCGCTTGGCATTTCCTTCGCGGGGCTTTACCTGAACGGCTCGGGGCGGATCGACCTGCAAGGGGTGATCTCGCCGATCTATCTGGTCAATGGGGTGGGGCAGATCCTGACACGGAAGGGCGAAGGGCTGTTCGGCTTCAACTACCGGGTCACCGGGACGTCGGACAATCCGAACGTTGCCGTCAACCCGTTGTCGGTGCTGACGCCCGGCATGTTCCGCGAGATCTTCCGCCAGCGCCCGCCGAACCTGAAGGACGCCGAGGGGAACGGCGGATGAAACTTGCCGATTTCGACTTCGACCTGCCCGAGGCGCTGATCGCCACGCGGCCCGCGCGGCCGCGCAGTGCGGCTCGGCTCCTGCTGGCCGAGGGCGACCGGACCGAGGACCGTCGGGTCAGCGACCTGACGGACATCCTGCGCCCCGGCGACCGGCTGGTCCTGAACAACACCAAGGTGCTGCCCGCGCGCCTGTTCGGCACCCGCCAGCGCGGCGAAGCGGTGGCAAAGGTGGAAATCACCCTGCTGGAACCGCAGGCGCAGGGCTGGCGCGCTTTGGCGAAGCCCCTGCGCAAGGTGCAGTCCGGTGAGACGATCCGCTTTTCGGAACGTCTCTTCGCTAACGTCCGTTCGAAAACGGAAACCGACCTTGTAATTGCCTTTGACCTGACCGGGGATGATTTCGACGCCGCGCTGGCCGAGGCGGGGGTCATGCCCCTGCCGCCCTATATCGCTGCCAAGCGCGCCGCGGACGATCAGGACCGCACCGACTATCAGACGGTCTTCGCCCGGCATTCCGGGGCGGTTGCCGCGCCGACCGCATCCTTGCATTTCGATGAACCGCTCCTCAAGGCGCTTGCCGCCAAGGGCGTCGACTTCACCGAGGTGACGCTTCACGTCGGCGCGGGCACCTTCCTGCCGGTGAAGGTCGAGGATGTGACGACGCACAAGATGCACGCCGAATGGGGCCGCGTTTCGGCGGCGGCGGCGGCAGAGATCAACGCGACGAAGCGGGCAGGGGGCCGGGTGATCCCGGTCGGCACCACAGCGCTGCGGCTGATCGAAAGCGCAGCCGACGAAGCCGGGGTCTTGCACCCTTGGGAAGGCGAGACGGCGATCTTCATCTATCCCGGCTACCGCTTCCGCGTGACCGACGCGCTGATGACCAATTTCCACCTGCCGAAATCGACGCTGGTGATGCTGGTTTCCGCCCTGATGGGCGAAGACCGCATCCGCCGCATCTATGCCCATGCCATCGAGACCGGCTATCGTTTCTTCTCATACGGCGACAGTTCGCTTCTGATTCCGGAGCGCCCGACATGAGCTATCTTGTCCTCAAAGCCATCATCTCTGGTTGCCTGATCGCCCCGATCTCGGAAATCGCCCGGCGCAGTCCCGGCGTTGCGGCGCTGGTTGCTTCGCTGCCGCTGCTGTCGATCCTGGCCGTGATCTGGCTTTGGCGCGACACGGGCGATACATCCCGGATCGGCAGCCATCTTGAGGCGACCTTCTGGTACGTTCTGCCTTCCTTGCCGATGTTCCTGCTGGTGCCCTGGCTGCTGCGTGGCGGATTTGGCTTCTGGATGTCGCTTGGACAGGGATGTGTGGTGACGATTGCGCTTTACTTGCTGCTGCTGTGGCTGGCGCCACGGTTCAACCTGCCGCTCTGACGAAAGCCCGCCATGCTGAAAGTCCTCACCCATTCCTGGCCGCTCCTGATGGGCGTGATGCTCCTGATGGTCGGCAATGGCGTCCAGGGCACACTTCTGGGTATCCGGGGCAACATCGCCGGGTTCTCGACCTTCCAGCTTTCCTACGTCATGGCCGCCTACTACCTTGGCTTCCTGTTCGGCTCCTGGGTCGCCCCCCGGATGATCCGGCGGGTGGGGCATGTGCGGGTGTTCGCCGCCCTCGGCTCGCTGATTTCGGCGCTGCTTGTCATTTATCCGGTCTATCCCGACTGGATGCTCTGGGCGGCGCTGCGTGTGCTGGCGGGCTTCTGCTTTTCCGGCATCTACATCACCGCCGAAAGCTGGATCAACAACACCGCGTCGAACGACACAAGGGGCCAGGCGCTGTCGGCCTACATGATCGTGCAGATGATCGGGATCATCGCCTCGCAGGTCCTCTTGAACCTCCCCGACCCCTCAGGCTTCGCGCTGTTCATCCTGCCTTCGGTGCTGGTCTCGCTTGCCTTCATGCCGATTCTCCTCGCCCCCACGCCCGCCCCCGACTTCGACAGCACGCGGCGGATTTCCTTTGGCCGGCTTTTCCGCATCTCGCCCCTGGGCTGCATCGGCATGCTGCTGACCGGCGGCATCTTCTCGGCGATCTTCGGCATGGCCTCGGTCTGGGGCGCGCAACTCGGGCTTTCGCTGGGCCGGATCTCGATCTTCGTCGGCGCGATCTATGTCGGCGGCCTTCTGCTGCAATACCCGATCGGCTGGGCCTCGGACCGGATGGACCGCCGCACGCTGATCATGGGATTGTCGGCGCTGGCGGCGGCGGTGACGCTGGTCGCGGCCCTCGTGTCCCTGCCGTTCGGCCTGCTCGTC
>JAFLCY010000167.1 GCA_017303485.1 Rhodobacterales bacterium | reverse complement strand
GATCCGGGCGATGGCTTCGGCCAGCGGCATGAACGGGCGCAGGGCCAGCGGCCCCGCCGCGCTGCCGGTGGCGTTGAACGTTGGCTGCACGCCGTCCGCGGCGGCTAGGCGGGCAGGGCCGGGTCCATCCTCGGTGAAGTCCTGAACATAGACCTCGCCGCGACGGGCATCCTCGATCACCCGGACGGGGCGGGGCTGGCCATGCGCCAGCGCCTCCAGCCGGGTGACGCCGACGGCCGGGATGCCGAGGCCCAGTGCCAGTCCGCGCGCGGCGGCCACACTGATGCGAACGCCGGTGAAATTGCCCGGGCCGGTGCCGACCGCGATGGCCTTCAGGTCGGCCCAGCCGATCCCGGCCTCCGCCAGCAGCTCCTCCAGCAGCGGGACCAGCCGTTCGGCCTGCCCTTTCTCCATCGGCTCAAGCCGCTGGATAACCCGGTCAGGTAGAAGCAAAGCGGCCGCGCAATGCGCGGCCGAGGTGTCGAAAGCCAGAAGCGGCAGCAAGGCGTCAGGCCGCAACCGGCCGAACTTCCAGCACTTCCGGGATGTAGTGCCGCAGCAGGTTCTCGATCCCCATCTTCAAGGTCAGGGTCGAGGAGGGGCAGCCCGCGCAGGCGCCTTGCATGTGCAGGTAGACCACGCCCCGGTCAAAGCCGTGGAAGGTGATGTCGCCGCCATCCTGCGCCACCGCCGGACGGACGCGGGTATCGAGCAGTTCCTTGATCTGCTTGACGATGTCGCCATCCTCGCCGGTGTGTTCGGCATGGCCACCGCCCGAGGCGCCCTCGCCCTCGATTACCGGCTGGCCGGACTGGTAGTGTTCCATGATCGCGCCAAGAACCTGCGGCTTGATATGGGGCCAGTCGACGCTGTCGGCCTTGGTCACGGTCACGAAATCCGTGCCGAAGAACACGCCCGTCACGCCGCCTGCCGCGAAGATGCGGCGGGCGAGCGGGGATTTCGCGGCCGCTTCCGCGCTGGGGAAGTCGGCGGTGCCGATCTCAAGCACGGTCTGGCCGGGCAGGAATTTCAGCGTCGCGGGGTTCGGCGTGGATTCGGTCTGGATGAACATGCTTCCGGTCTCCGACTGTTCCTGTCGGATATGCGCCTTGCACCCTGCGCTGTCAAGTTTGGAACCGTTCTAAAGTTTCGCCCGGCAGGTCAGGCCCGGTCGGAACCCCAATAGGCGTACATCTGCTCCAGCGCGGTCAGCGGGCGCAGGCGGATCGGGGTCTCGGTGCTGCGGTCGGTCTGGAAATAGGGCTCGACCGGAACGGCGGCGACGGGGCGCGGGAAGGGATGGATCGACATGGTGCGAACCTTTCGTTCAAGGTGCCTCCCATGACGAGAGTCTAGGACGATCCTGCAGCCGCCCCAAGGCATTTCGCTGCATGGCGGCAATGCGAGTGCGGCATGGGCCGCGCGTGCCTACCAGATCAGCACGATGCCGGAATAGAGGGCAAGCGCGCCGATGGTGCAGGCAACCGCCAGCGAGCCGAGGTCCTTGGCGTCCTTCGCAAACTCGGACCAGCCGGGGGAGAGGTGATCGACCAGGACTTCCAGCGCGGTGTTCAGCGCCTCGACCGCGATGAGCAGAAGGCCGATGGCCAGCATCCCCACGATCTCGGGCAGCGAGGCGCCGAGAACGAGGAACAGGACCAAGAGGCCGAGGATCAGCGCGACCTCCTGCCGGAAGGCGCTTTCCCGCGCCAGCCGCTTCAGCCCGCCGATGGAATAGCTGGCGGCGGCGAAGAAATGCGCGATGCCGGTCTTGCGCGGCGGCTTTTCCTGCGTGGTCATCGCTCAGCCCGCCGCAGCGCGACAGGGTGCCGCGAGATCCAGCGCCTTGTCCCGGGCAGTCGTTGTCACATCCAGCATTCCAAGCACCGTCGAGAACATGTTGTCGTGGCTGACTGGCTCTGCCGCCGCCGCCTTTAGGCACGCCGCATCGAGACCCAGACTGTCACGGAACCTCTGCGACATCCATAGCACCATCGGCACCCGGGTCTGGTAGTCGGGGGCCATGAAATAGGGCGTGCCGTGCAGGTAAAGCCCGCCTTCGCCAAGGCTCTCGCCATGGTCGGAAACATAGTACATCGCCGGGATCACCCGGTCGGAGGCGTCGAGCTGGTCGATCACCTGCGCCAGGAACCAGTCGGTATAGGCGATGGTGTTGTCATAGGCGTTGACGATCTCATCCGTGCTGCAACTGGTCAGCTCGGGTGTCTGGCAGGTGGGTTTGAACAGCTCGCGCTCGGGCGGATAGCGCAGCCAGTAGCTTGGCCCGTGGCTGCCAATCTGGTGCAGGACGATGACGGTGTTCTGGGTGATGGCGTCGGCCTTCGCCTGCAGGTCTTTCAGGAAGACGGCGTCGATGCATTCGGGGAAGCAGAACTCTGGCCCGTCCTCGGCCTTCATGAAGCGCGACGTGACGCGGTCGGCAATATTCTTGTCCCCGGTGTTGTTGTCCCACCATTCGACCTTGAAACCGGCATGGGCCAGAACGTCCAGGAGGTTCTCGTGGCTCAGGCCGCCCTCATAGGAATACTCGGCCCTGGTCAGCGGCGAGAACATGCAGGGCAGCGAGGTTGCGGTGGCGGTGCCGCAGCTAGTGGCGTTCGGGTAATAGACGATGTCGCGCTTGGCCAGTTCCGGATTGGTGTCCCGCTCGTAGCCGCTCAGCGACCAGTTCTGCACACGGGCCGTTTCGCCCGCGACGATGACCATCAGGACGGGCTTGTCCGCCTTGGCCAGGAACGGACCCGGCTTGGCATCGCGCCCGGTGGGCTGCACGACGATCTGCGTCGACTTGAACATCATCCTGGCATAGCGCAGCGCGCCGTTCATCGGCGCCAGCGGCTGGACCGAGGCCATCAGTTCCTTGTTGCCGCGCAACACAGTGGAATAGGCCTTCATGTTGGTGAAAAGCAGCCCGACCAGAAGCGCTGCCGACAGGACGCTGACCAGCGCGACCCCGGCCAGCCCGCGCAGCACCGAGGCGCGGCGGATGCGGACCCACAGCACCAGGACCGAGGGGATCACGCCATAGAGGAAGACGTGGCCCAGGAACTGCAAGGTGATGAGATGCTTCGATTCGGCGAAGGTCGTGGTCATCGCGTTCTGGATCATGTCGCGGTCGACCACGACACCAAGCACGTCGACGTAGTAGGAGGTGACGCCTGCGGTGATCAGCAGCGCCACGAGGACCGGCTTTTGCAACCACCGCACGGCCAGGAACGAGACGACCAGCAGCATCAGCGCCCAGACCGCCGCGGCAAGGACCAGCGCGGTGACGGTGCGGCCTTCGAAGATGCGGAAGAGATGACCCCAGAAAGTCGTGTTGCAGATCGCCAAGAGATAGGTTGCGACCAGAGCGTTCAGGAGAAAGGGCGAGAGTTCCGGTCGGCGGGCCGCGGTCGGGGCCTGGGTAGGGTCGGTCATTCAATGATCCTGGAAAGCGGGCCTTGCGCGGCCTCGCGGGAAACTAGGCTTTTGGTTGGGTCGATGCAGTAAGCGCGCGCTTAGGCAGGGGAGCCGGGCCGGGCCAGCGAAGGGTTTCGGCAAAAGCTCGCGTAGGTGCCGGTCAGGTGATGCTCTCCAGCCGTTCCTTCGACAGATCGCCCGGAACGATGGTGATCGGGATCGGGAGGCTGCCGGAACTGCGGGACATCGCCGTGACCAGCGGACCGGGGCCGGACTTGTCATTTCCCGCACCCAGGACGAGGACGCCGATCTCCTCGTCTTCCTTCACCTGCGCCAGGATCTCGTTCACCGGGTCGCCCTCGCGGATCACAAGCTCGGGGTTCACCCCCTGCTTGTCGCGCATCCATTTGGCGAAGACCTCGAAATGCGCCTCGATCCGTTCGCGCGCCTCGGCGCGCATCAGGTCGGCGACGCCCATCCAGGTCTGGAATTCTTCCGGCGGGACGATGGACAGGATCGTCACTCCGCCCCCGGTATGGGCCGCGCGCAGGGCGGCAAAGCGCATGGCGTTCAGGCATTCGCGGCTGTCGTCCAGCACGACCAGGAATTTCCGCATGTTTCTCCCCTTTGACGGCGCATCATCGCGCGGGGCGCGGGGGGAAGGCAAGCCTCACGCGCTACCCGCCCGCAAGGCGATCTTCGGGTAAAGCCGCCACAGCGTGAGGCAACGCACCGCGTTCAGCACCATCAGCGCCATCCAGAGCCCGTGGTTGCCCGCCAGCGGCACAAGGATGACAAGCGCCACGACATAGATCGCGACCGAGGCCAGCATGGCGCGGAGCATGTCGCCCGTCAGCAGCGCACCGATGAAGATGCCGTCGTAGATCCAGGCGGCGACCCCGATCACGGGGGCGACGACCAGCCAGGGCAGATAGGCGCGGGCTTCCGCGCGCACCTCGGGGGAGGTGGTCATCAGGTCGATGATCGTCGTGCCGAAAAGGGCAAAGACCAGCGCCAGCGCCAGCGCGCCGCCGAAGCCCCATTGCATGCAGATGCGCCCGGCAGCGCGCGTCTCTCTGGCAGACCGCGCGCCGATGGCCTGACCGATCAGCGCCTCGGCGGCGAAGGCGAAACCGTCCAGCGCATAGGCGGTGATTTCCAGGAACTGCATCAGCACCTGGTTCGCCGCCAGCGTTACGTCGCCGAATCGCGCGCTGAGGAAGACGAACGTGGTGAACGAAAGCTGCAACAGGATCGTCCGCGCCATGATGTCCCGGCTGGCCGAGAACATCCGCCGGATCGCCACCCGGTCGCCCAGCCGCCCCAGCGCTTCTCGCAGCACGGAGCCAAACGCATCGCGCGCCAGCCACAGCGCCAGGAGAAGCCCCGTCCATTCCGCGATCAGCGTGGCCAATGCCACCCCCGGCACACCCCAGCCAAGGCCCAGTACAAACCAGATGTCGAGCAGGATGTTCAACCCGTTCTGCCAGAGTTGCAGGATCAGGACTCCCCGCGTCCGTTCCAGCCCGACCAGCCAGCCAGTCAGGGAATAGAGCGCAATGGTCGCCGGCGCACCCCAGACGCGGATCGCCAGATACTGATGGGCCAGCCCCTCGACCTGATCCGAGGCCGGGGCGACCCGGAAGGCGGCGGCGAAGAGGAGGCTCTGCAACAGCACCAGCGCCAGCCCGGCGCCCAGACCCACGACCAGCGCGCGCAGAAGGACGGCCGACCGTTCACCCGCGTCGCCCGCACCCTGCGCCTGCGCCGCAAGGCCCGAGGTCGACATCCGCAGGAAGCCGAAGGCCCAGTAAAGTGTCGCAAGGATCACCGCGCCGATGCCCACCGCCCCAAGGCTTGCCGCATCGCCCAGCTGGCCGATCACAGCGGTATCGACGGCCCCCAGCAAGGGCACCGTGGCATTGGACAGCACGATGGGCCCGGCAATCCGCAGGACCCGGCCGTGGGTGATGTCGGTCATTTCGGTTCTGCGGGCGGCATCAGGAAATGCCCGCTCGCCTGCGCGAACAGGCGGCTGCGGTTGTCCTGCCAGGCCTCGACATGGACCGACGCATAGCGCCGTCCAGAACGATTGACCCGTGCCCGGGCATAGGCATCGCGCGGCAAGCCGGGGCGCAGGTAGTCGATGGTGAAGTCGATGGTCTTCGGCAGCCGCAACGGGCCCTCCGGCAAGGCGCCATCGGCCTCGACCCCGTCCCACAGAGTACTCCACGCCAACTCGATCATCGCGGCGATCTCAAGGAAGGCCGCCGTCGCCCCGCCATGCAGCGCAGGCAGGCGCGGGTTGCCGATCAGGCATTCGTTGAAGGGCAGAACGGCCGTCAGTTCGTCGCCGCGTCGGTCGAATTCCACCCCCAGGAAGCGGATATAGGGCACCCCGTCGACCAGGCTGCGCAACAACCCCTCACGCCGCCGTTTGACGACTTGGACCGGCTCGGGCGGCTTCATTCCTTGCGCTCCACCGTGAAGGCGCCGGTTGCCATCGCCACCGGGCGGCTTTCGTCGTCATCGGTCGCCACCGCGCGCACGAAGGCCACGCTGCGGGTGACATGATGGCACTCGGCACGGGTGCGGATCGTCTGCCCGGGGCTTGCAGGGCGCATGTAGTCGATGCGCAGATCCAGCGTCGCGGTGGAAAACCCCGCCTGCGGATGGCTCATCACCGAGGCCCCGCAAGCGGTGTCCATCAGCGCCGAGACCGCGCCGCCGTGGATCACCCCTGTCACCGGGTCGCCGATCAGGCGGCTGTCATAGGGCATAGCGACTGTAGCGGCGCCCTCGGTGATGGTTTCCAGCCGCATTCCCAGCGCCTTGCTGTGCGGCAGGGCCTCGATGAACTGGCGGGCGATGATCTCGATGTCGGGCATGGGGCCTCCGGTGGCGCATCAAATCTCTGCCGCAGGGGGAAGGCAACCCCCCGTTCCTGTTGCACCGATGCGGGTGTGATCCTACGCTGCCTTGCAAGAGGAGCAGCGCATGCCAGACACCCGCCTCAGCTTCAAGGAGATGTGCGCCCGGTTCGACGTGACCCCGCGGACCTTGCGCTATTACGAGTACATCGAGCTTCTGGCCCCCGAGAAGGAAGGCCGCGCCCGGTTCTACGGCTC
>JAFLCY010000166.1 GCA_017303485.1 Rhodobacterales bacterium | reverse complement strand
GACGATCTCGAACCCCCTGTCCGACCTCGCCGCCGCGGCGGAAGTGGGCCGCGACCGCGACTCGCGCCGGGTGGCGCCAAGCCGGGTCCGCATCCCCGACCTTGCGGCGCGGCCGGACGAGATCGGGCGGTTGTCGGTGGCCATGCGGGGCATGGTTTCGGCGCTGTACGACCGGATCGACGCCAACGAACAGTTCGCCGCGGACGTGGCGCATGAGATCAAGAACCCGCTCGCCAGCCTGCGATCGGCTGTCGGTTCGCTGCGCTTCGTGAAGAAGGACGAACACCGCGACAAGCTTCTGGACGTGATCGAACACGATGTCCGCCGACTGGACCGGCTGGTCAGTGACATTTCCAACGCTTCTCGGCTGGATTCGGAGCTGGTGAAGGAAGAGGAGGAGGAGTTCAACCTTCTCAAGACCCTGTCGAACCTCTGCCAGTACCTGTCGCAGCAGGCGGGCGAGAAGGGGGTGGATTTCATCATCGACCTGCCGTCCGATCCGATCAGCATCCATGGGCTGGAGGCGCGGCTGGCGCAGGTTTTCGTCAACCTCGTCACCAACGCGATTTCCTTCTGCGAGGAAGGCGACGCCGTGCGCGTCTGGGCCCGGCGGCGCGAGAACCGGGTGTTGATCGTGGTCGAGGATACCGGCCCGGGCATCCCGGAACAGGCGCTGACCAAGGTGTTCAAGCGGTTCTATTCCGAACGCCCGCAGGCCGAATTCGGCAAGCATTCGGGCCTTGGCCTCGCCATCTCCAAACAGATCGTGGAAGCGCATGGCGGGGTGATCTGGGCCGAGAACATCCGTCCGACCGCCGCCGATCCCAGTTCGGACCCGCTGGGTGCGCGATTCGTCGTCGGCCTGCCGGTGTGACCGCGACTGTCGAAATCCTTCACGCCACCTGCGTTGCAGTCGAGGGACACGGGCTTCTGATCCTTGGGCCTTCGGGCGCGGGCAAGTCTTCGCTGGCGCTGCGGCTTACATCTTTCGGTGCGGCTCTGGTGTCCGACGATCGGACACGGGTCGAAGCTGTAGCTGGCGAGCTGGTGGCAACCTGCCCGAATGCCGATCTGCAGGGACTGATCGAGGTTCGCGGTGTCGGGCTCTTGCGTGCGCCGGCCGTACCAAGCGTGGTGATCAGGCTGGTCGTCGATCTGGGGCAGCCTGAGACCGACCGTCTTCCGCCCCGCCGTGAGGTCACAATTCAGGGAGTTCGGCTTCCTCTTGTGCTGCACCCGCAGAATGACCATCTTCCCGACGCGCTGATGCTTTACCTTCGCCATGGACGGCAGGCATGAACGCACCGGACCAAAGATGACCCCCGAACCCGCCCACGACCACCGCCTCGTCTTCGTCACCGGCCCCTCGGGCGCCGGGCGGACGACGGCGATCCGTGTGCTGGAGGATCTGGGCTATGAGGGCATCGACAACATCCCGCTTTCGCTGGTGCCCCGTCTGGTGGAAGGCGAACCGCTGGGCCGGCCCATCGCGCTGGGGCTGGACGTGCGCAACCGCGATTTCAACGCCACCGCCCTGATCGAGCTGATCGACAGCCTGACCCGCGATCCGCGCGTGGACCTGGAGGTCCTGTACCTCGACTGTGCGCCGGGCGTGCTGATCCAGCGCTATTCCGAAACCCGCCGCCGCCATCCGCTTGCCCCGAACGAGACCCCGGCCCAGGGGGTAGAACGCGAGATCGACCTCCTCGCCCCGATCCGCGTCCGCGCCGATCACCTGATCGACACCACGGACCTGACCCAGCACGACCTGAAGGCCGAACTTGCGGCGATCTTCGACATCACGCCCTCGGGGCGGTTGTCGGTCTCGGTGCAGTCGTTCAGCTACAAGCGCGGCATCCCGCGCGGGGTGGACATGATCTTCGACTGCCGGTTCCTGGCGAATCCCCATTGGAAGCCGGAGCTGCGCCCGCTGGATGGCCGCAACCCGGCGGTGGAGGCTTTCGTGCGCGCCGACCCCCGGTTCGCCGAGTTCTTCCGAAGGGTGAGCGAACTGCTCCTCTTTCTCCTCCCGGCCCATCTGGAGGAAGGCAAGGCGCATCTCGCCATCGGCTTTGGCTGTACCGGCGGGCAACACAGGTCGGTTGCCATGGCGGAATTGGTGGGGAAGGCGCTTGCAGAGGCAGGCTGGCCGGTGTCAAAACGTCACCGGGAACTGGAACGCAAGGCTGCCACGCAGCAGCCGGACGCAACGAAGGTGGCAGGCGCTTGATCGGTATCGTGATCGTGGCACATGGCGGTCTGGCGCGGGAATACCTCTCGGCGGTCGAGCATGTGGTGGGGCGACAGGACGGGGTCCGCGCGATTTCCATCGAGGATGACCATGACCGCAGCGCCAAGCAGGCCGAGATCTGCGCCGCCGCAGATGCCGTCGATACCGGGCAGGGCGTGGTGCTGGTGACGGACATGTTCGGCGGCTCGCCCTCGAACCTGTCGCTGCCTGCCTGCGCCACCACCGGCCGCCGCATCCTTTACGGTGCGAACCTGCCGATGCTGATCAAGCTTGCCAAGTCGCGTGATCTTGCCGTACCCGAAGCAGTGGCCGCAGCACTGGATGCCGGGCGCAAGTACATCAACAGTCTTGACCTGGGAGGTGGGGCTTGAGGGACGAGACGACCAGCCGCACGCTTCGCATCATCAACGAAAAGGGCCTCCATGCCCGCGCCAGTGCCAAATTCGTCGAGGTGGTCGAGGCGCACGAGGCCCGCGCCACCGTCGGCAAGGACGGGTTGGAGGTGTCGGGTGATTCGATCATGGGCCTTCTGATGCTGGGCGCCTCGCGCGGAACCACGATTGACGTGACGTGCAGCGGAGACGAAGCGGAGAAACTCGCCGATGCGCTGGAGGCCCTTGTTGCGGCGCGCTTCGGAGAGGATTATTGAGGCGGATGCCCTGACTCGTTCCGGGCATTGCCGGGGAAAACCGTTTAGTGACAGACCACAGCCAGATCGCCACCGAGACGCCGACGTCTGCGGCCGGTCCGGCTGACCGCCAGTATGACATGCGGCGGCTGTCCTATGCCGGCACGTTCAAGAACCCCTGGAAGGCAGGCACGATCCGCGTGATCGAATGGCTCACCGCCAAGATCCAGCTTCTGCGCCTGATCCGCAGCTTCGAGAAATCCGGCGCCCCGCATGGCGCGCCCTTCTGGCCCAAGGCGATCCGCCATATGGGTATCCGGATCGACACCCCGCCCGAGGAAATCGCCCGCATTCCGGCGACCGGGCCGGTGGTTCTGGTGTCGAACCACCCTTCGGGTCTGGTCGATGGGATGGTCCTGGCCGAGATGGTCAATCGCGTGCGGTCCGACTTCCGCATCCTGACCCGCTCCCTTCTGACCGGCATCCCCGAGGTCGAGGAGTTCATGATCCCGGTGCCCTTCCCGCACGAGGATAACGCCCGCGAACTGGGGTTGCAGATGCGGGAAGAGACGCTGGCGCACCTGAAGGCCGGGGGGGTGATCATCCTGTTCCCGGCGGGGAAGGTCGCGATGTCCGAAGGCTGGTGGGGCCCGGCGGTGGAAGGCGAGTGGAACGTCTTCACCCACAAGATCGTCAAGTCCACCGGGGCGACGATCCTGCCGGTCTACTTCCCCGGCCAGAATTCCCGCCTGTTCCAGATCGCGAACCAGCTGTCGGATACGCTGAGGCAGGGGTTGCTGCTCTATGAGATCAAAAGGTGCCTCTTCAAGCCGACCCGGCCGGTGATCGGCGAACCGATCCCGGCGGAGGAGCTGAAGAAGTGGGAGGGGAATCCGAGAGGATTCCTGGCCTGGCTACGCGAGCATACTCTGGGGTTGAAGGACAGGGCGTAGGGTGCGCTTCAGCGCACCACGCGATGCGTATGCGTTAGACTCCGACGTACCATACAAACCACATGACTTCCTCTGGCTCTCCGCCTGTAGCTTCAAACTCCTTAAAGACCTTCTCAAAACTTGATCGTCCCTCAGCAACAAAGTCGAAGTGGCTCCTGAGGTCTTCAAAGGCCGACAGCGCCGCATTTGCGCTTTGAACCACGAGTTCCTTTCTCGGAATATCGGCAGCGACTGCTTTAAGGGTATCCACCTCCACCCAGTAGCACTCGCATGTCACGTTGTTGGGAAATCGGAACTGTAACTGACCGCCGACGCTAATCCTCCCCGCCCGCTTCGTCGCCTCAATCACCTCGGGAATGTCCGAGACGCGCCACGCATACTCGTGCCCCCTTATCGAGGCTCTACGCAGCAACTCTCTCGGCAGGGATTCTTCCGGGTGCTCCATGAAAGAATGATCCGGCCTTTCTGTCGAACGTCAGCAAGTCGGGGTGGAATCGTCTACCTTGTCGGCACCGGCACTTCGCCCCGGTAGTCATAGAACCCCCGCTGCGTCTTGCGGCCCAGCCACCCCGCCTCGACATACTTGGTCAACAGCGGGCAGGGCCGGTACTTGGTGTCCGCCAGCCCCTCGTACAGTACGTTCATGATCGCCAGGCAGGTGTCCAGCCCGATGAAATCCGCCAGTTCCAAGGGCCCCATCGGGTGGTTGGCGCCCAGCTTCAGCGACTCGTCGATGGACTTCACCGAGCCGACGCCCTCGTACAGCGTATAGACCGCCTCGTTGATCATCGGCATCAGGATGCGGTTGACGATGAAGGCGGGGAAATCCTCCGCACTCGCGGCGGTCTTGCCGAGCTTCTTCACCACCTCGTGCAGCGCATTCCAGGTCGCCTCATCGGTGGCGATGCCGCGGATCAGTTCCACCAGCTGCATCACCGGCACCGGGTTCATGAAGTGGAAGCCCATGAACTTTTCCGGCCGGTCGGTGCGGGAGGCAAGGCGCGTGATCGAGATCGACGACGTGTTCGAGGTCAGGATTGTCGTCGGCTTCAGATGCGGCAGCAGGTCCTCGAAGATCGCCTGCTTCACCGTCTCGCGTTCGGTCGCAGCTTCGATGATCAGGTCGCATTGGCCGAGGTCGGCAAGCTTCAGCGTTGTCCTGATCCGCCCCAGAGCCGCGCGCTTGTCGGCGGGCAGCACCTTGCCGCGTGAGACCTGGCGTTCGATGTTCTTCTCGATGGTGACCAGCGCCTTTTCCAGCCCCTCGGCGGAAATGTCGTTCAGCAGCACGTTGTAGCCCGCCAGCGCGAAGACATGGGCGATGCCGTTGCCCATCTGCCCGGCGCCAACCACGCCCACCAGTTCGATCCCCATCGCCCGCACCTCCATCTGTCGCCCCGGTTATGCCCGGCTGGCCCTTCCGGCGCAAGGCATGGGGAAATGCCTAGACCTTTAGCCAACCGCCCGATTTTAGCCATTCGGCAACCACTCCGCGCCAGAGTTTGCCTTGGGTAGACTGCAATCGGGTGTGTGATGTTGATGCTGGATGCAAGCGCGGGGGCGCTTGACTATCTTCCTTGCCGCTATGGCACGTCGAAAGCGGTGTTCCGCGGGCCGGAACGTGATTTGTCGCGCCCCTATGTCGCGATGCTCGGCGGCTCGGCGACCTTTGGCAAGTACGTCGAACGGCCCTATCCGGCGCTGGTCGAAGCGGCGATCGGGCTGCCGGTCGCCAATCTGGCCGGGCTGAACGCGGGGCCGGATTTCTATCTGTCGGACCCTGCCACGCTGGATGTGGCCGCCGGGGCACGGGCCGCCGTGGTGCAGGTGACGGGGGCCGAGGCGCTGTCGAACCCGTTCTACACCGTGCATGGCCGCCGCAACGACCGTTTCGTGGCGGCGGCCCCCCGTTTGCATGCGCTGTTCCCCAGGGTGGATTTCACCGACATCCATTTCACCCGCCACCTGATGCAGGTCCTGCAACGCGCTGACACCGGTCGCTTCGCCGAACTCGTCCATGCCCTGCAGCAGAACTGGCTGGTGAAGATGCGGCAGGTCCTGTCCCGGCTTCCGGCCCGGCGGATTTTGCTCTGGCTGGCCGACACCACCCCGCCGGGTCGTGCTGAAAGTCTGGATTGCGCACCGCTGTTCATCGACCGGGGCCTGATCGACGCTCTGCGCTTCGAGGTGTCGGCGGTGGTCCATGCGGTCCCCAGCCCGCGTGCCCGCGCCATGGCACCGTTCGACATGACCTACGCCGAGACTGAGGCCGCCCAGGCTGCCTGCCTGCCGGGGGCCGCCGTTCACTCGGAAGTGGCGGACCGCCTCGCCTCCGTGCTGCACAGCCTGCTCAGAATGGAGAAGGGGCCGCCCTTCGGCGACCCCCCTTGATCTTGCGTAGGGTGGGTGCGAACCCACCACCCGCCTTACAGCTTCTCGATCATCTCCGGGACGGCGGTGAAGAGGTCGGCGACGAGGCCGTAGTCCGCGACCTGGAAGATCGGGGCCTCTTCGTCCTTGTTGATCGCGACGATCACCTTACTGTCCTTCATCCCGGCGAGGTGCTGGATCGCGCCCGAGATGCCGACCGCCACGTAGAGGTCCGGCGCCACGACCTTGCCGGTCTGCCCGACCTGCCAGTCGTTCGGCGCGTAGCCACTGTCCACAGCAGCGCGCGAGGCACCGACAGCGGCGTTCAGCTTGTCCGCCAGCTTCTCGATCAGCGCGAAGTCGGCCTGCGACCCGACACCACGCCCGCCCGACACCACGATCCCGGCCGAGGTCAGTTCGGGACGGT
>JAFLCY010000165.1 GCA_017303485.1 Rhodobacterales bacterium | reverse complement strand
GCGAGACGCTGTCCTTCGGCCCCGACTACCGTATCCCCAAGCCCTTCGACCCCCGCCTGATCGGCGTCGCCGCCTCTGCCGTTGCCAAGGCCGCGATGGAAACCGGCGTCGCCACACGGCCGCTGGAGGACCTGGACGCCTACAAGCGCAAGCTCGACGGCTCGGTGTTCAAATCCGCCCTCCTGATGCGCCCGGTGTTCGAGGCGTCGAAGATGGCGACCCGCCGCATCGTCTTTGCCGAAGGCGAGGACGAGCGCGTGTTGCGCGCCGCCAATGCGATGCTGGAGGAGACCACCGACCTGCCGATCCTGATCGGCCGCCCGGAAGTGGTCGAGGCGCGCTGCGAACGCGCCGGTCTGCCGATCCGCCCGGGCCGCGACTTCCATCTGGTGAACCCGGAAAACGACCATCGCTATCGCGACTACTGGGGCACTTATCACGAGCTGATGGCCCGGCAGGGTGTCACCCCCGACATCGCCCGCGCCGTGATGCGCACCAACACCACGGCCATCGCCGCGATCATGGTGCATCGCGAGGAAGCCGACAGCATGATCTGCGGCACCTTTGGCCAGTTCAACTGGCACCTCGGCTATGTGCGCCAGATTCTCGCCCGGGGCGGTCTGCATCCGGTCGGTGCGCTGTCGCTTATGATTCTGGAGGACGGGCCGCTTTTCATTGCCGACACGGCGGTGCATTCCGAACCCAGTCCCGCGCAGATCATGGAGACCGTCGTCGGCGCCGCCCGCCATGTCCGCCGTTTCGGCATCACGCCGAAGATCGCGCTCTGCACGCAAAGCCAGTTCGGCAACATGGACAACGCCTCGGCCCGCCGGATGCGCGACGCGCTGGAACTCTTGGATCAGCGCGAGCCCGACTTTGCCTACGAAGGCGAGATGAACCTGGATGCGGCACTAGACCAGTCGATCCGCGACCGCCTGTTGCCCGGCTCTCGCTACGAAGGCGCCGCGAACGTGCTGGTGTTCGCGTCCAGCGAGGTCGCTTCGGGCGTGCGCAACATCCTCAAGGTCAAGGCCGGCGGGCTGGAGGTCGGCCCGATCCTGATGGGCATGGGCAACAAGGCGCATGTGGTGTCGCCAGCGATCACCGCGCGGGGGCTTCTGAATATGTCGGCCATCGCAGGGACGCCTGTTGCGCATTACGGCTGACTGCTCCTCGTTCGACTTCGTCTTCTCGTCGCGGAACCCGAGCGAGGAGTGACGAAGTCACCGACGAGCGAATCGTCGCGGCGCGGATTTTGCAAACTACCCCGGTCGGGGACCGGGACTTTTCACGCCCAGTCAGATTTGCAAATCTTTCGGCGTGACAGTCGCAAAATCTGCAAATCTGTCGCACCCTGCTACCGGTAACAGCGTTGCACTGACGGCATCCCATCGCATACCACCTGACGCGGAGGCGGCATCAGCGGGGGGGAGATCGCGATGGGCTACGCACAGATCTACAAATCGTGGCAGGATGACCCGGAGGGCTTCTGGCTTTCCGCCGCCGGAGGCATCGACTGGGTGACGAAGCCCAGCCGCGCGCTCGACGCCTCGCGTGCCCCCCTTTACGAATGGTTCACCGACGCCACGGTCAACACCTGCTGGAACGCCGTCGACCGCCACGTCATCGCCGGTCGCGGCAAGCAACCCGCCATCATCCATGACAGCCCCGTCACCGGCACCAAGCACGTCATCACCTATGCCGAGTTGCAGGACCGCGTCTCCCGCCTTGCCGGGGCGCTGAAGGCGAAGGGCATCGAGAAGGGCGACCGCGTCATCATCTACATGCCGATGGTGCCCGAGGCGCTGGAGGCCATGCTCGCCTGCGGACGGATCGGCGCGATCCATTCCGTCGTCTTTGGCGGCTTCGCGGCGCATGAGCTTGCCGTCCGCATCGACGACTGCACCCCGAAGGCCATCATCGCGGCAAGCTGCGGGATCGAGCCCAGCCGCGTGGTCCACTACAAACCGCTCCTCGACGCCGCCATCGAGCAGGCGACCCACAAGCCCGATTTCTGCGTGATCTTCCAGCGCGAGCAGGAGGTGGCGAAACTCACCCCCGGTCGCGATGTCGCCTGGCACGAGTTCCAGTTCGGCGTCACCCCCGCCGACTGCACCCCGGTCGAAGGCAACCATCCGGCCTATATCCTCTACACCTCCGGCACCACCGGCGCGCCGAAGGGCGTGGTCCGCCCGACCGCCGGGCATCTGGTGGCACTGAACTGGACGATGCGCGCGATCTACAATGTCGGCGCGGGCGATGTGTTCTGGGCGGCGAGCGATGTCGGCTGGGTCGTCGGGCACAGCTACATCTGCTATGCCCCTCTCATCGCGGGTTGCACCACCGTGGTCTATGAGGGCAAGCCCGTCGGTACCCCCGACGCCGCCGCCTTCTGGCGGGTGATCGGTGAACACAAGGTCAAGACCTTCTTCACCGCGCCCACCGCTCTCCGCGCCATCAAGCGCGAGGATCCCGAGGGCAAGCTGGTGCCGCCCCTGCCCGGCCTGCAGGCGCTTTACCTGGCGGGAGAGCGCGCGGACCCCGACACGATCCACTGGGCCGGAAAACACCTGAACGTGCCGGTAATCGACCACTGGTGGCAGACCGAAACCGGCTATGCCATCGCGGCGAACCCACTCGGGATCGAACATCTGCCGGTCAAGATCGGCAGCCCTTCGGTGGCCATGCCCGGCTATGACGTGCAGGTGCTGGACGAAGGCGGCCATGCCGTCAGCCCCGGCACGCTGGGCGCTATCGCGATCAAGCTGCCCCTGCCCCCCGGCACCCTGCCGACGCTGTGGAACGCCGAGGACCGCTTCCTGAAGTCCTACCTGACCCACTTCCCCGGCTATTACGAGACCGGCGATGCGGGCTATGTCGACGCCGACGGCTACCTCTACATCATGGCCCGCACCGATGACGTGATCAACGTGGCCGGCCATCGCCTCTCGACCGGCGCGATGGAGGAGGTTCTGGCCAGCCACAAGGACGTTGCCGAATGCGCGGTGATCGGGGTGGCCGATGACCTGAAGGGTCAGTCGCCATTGGGCTTCCTCTGCCTCAACAAAGGCTCGAACCGCCCGCATGACGAGGTGGTCAGGGAATGCGTGAAACTGGTGCGCGACCAGATCGGCCCCGTCGCCGATTTCAAGCGCGCCGTGGTGGTGGACCGCCTGCCGAAGACCCGATCCGGCAAGATCCTGCGCGGCACCATGGTCAAGATCGCCGACGGCCAGCCCTGGAAGATGCCCGCCACCATCGACGACCCCGCGATCCTGGACGAGATCACCACCGCGCTGCAAAGCCTGGGCCTCGCGAAAGCCTGACGCGAAGCCACTGGACAGGGCGCGGGACCTGCGGCAATCTTTGCATTATGCAAAGATCCTTGCCAAAACGCGCCCGGACCAGATGACCCGCCCCGCGGTCATGCCCGCCGACCCGATCCTGGCCCCGCTGCAGGGCCTGCGCCGCGCCGTCGAGGCCCTGCGCCCTTACCTGGAAACCCCCGACCAGCAGGCCGAGCTTTTCCTGATTGAAGACGCCATCGAGCGTCTCTCGCAGCCCCGCGCCCCGGCCGGGCTGGGCGAGTTCGACCCCGCGCGGCTGGGCCATCTGCTCGACATCACTGGCCCGGATCTGGCTGTCGAGCTGCTCGCCAGGCTGACCGAGGACCTGACCGCGACACAGGATATGCTGGAGACCGGCGCCGAGACTGCCGACTGGAAGCTGCTGCGTGAGGGCAGCCATGTGCTGATCTCGCTGTCTGGCTCGGTCGGCGCGCTGTCGTTGCAGGCGATGTCGGAGAACCTGAACGCCATCGCCCACCGGCAGGACCGCGACGCGCTGGAGGCCCTGATGCCGCCGCTTTCCAGTGAGCTTGTCATCCTGATCCAGCTGATCCGCGCGACCAGACCGCCCCTTGGTGCCGCCCGATGAAATCGCCCGCCTCTTCCTCGCGCCCCTCTGTACTCCTTGTCGAGGACACGCTCTCGCTTCAGATGGTCTACCGCTCCATCCTCGCGACGGCGGGCCATCGCGTCACCGTCGCCGCCAATGCCGCCGAAGGGCTGGAACAGTTCCGCACCCACCGGCCGATGGTCGTGCTTTTGGACCTGATCCTGCCCGACCGCGACGGGCTGGAGGTGATGCAGGAAATCCAGGCGCTGCAACCGGAAACCCGGGTGATCGCGATCACCGCCAACGGCTCGGTCAACCGCGCGGTCGAGGCGATGCGGGCAGGCGCACACGACTTTCTGGTCAAGCCCTTCGACGAAGGCAAGTTCCTGTCCGCCGTGCAGAATGCCCTGGCCGAGGCCACACCGCGCGATGCGGCAAAGCCCGCCGATCCCGCTGTCCCGGCCACCCGCAGCCGCGATGCCGGCGAGGTCACGGAAGGCTCGGGCTTCATTGGCACCTCGGACGCGATGAAGCGCATCCATGGCACCATCGCCTCGGTCGCGCGGTCGATGGCCACCGTCTTCATCACCGGCGAAAGCGGCACCGGGAAAGAGCTTTGCGCGCTGGCCGTCCATGCCAATTCCAACCGCGCAGGCGGCCCCTTCATCGCGCTGAACTGCGGCGCGATCCCGCAGGACCTGCTGGAATCGGAAGTCTTCGGCCACATGAAGGGCAGCTTCACCGGCGCGATTTCCGACAAGCCGGGGGCGGCGGCGGCGGCGGATGGCGGGACACTTTTCCTCGACGAAATCTGCGAGATGGCCCCGGCCCTGCAGACCAAGCTCCTGCGCTTCCTGCAAACCTCCACCGTGCAGCCGGTCGGTGCGACGCGGCCCCGCAAGGTCAATGTCCGCATCGTCTGCGCGACCAACCAGGACCCGCTGGACGCGGTCCGCCGCGGCCAGTTCCGCGAGGATCTGTACTACCGGCTTTATGTCGTGCCGATCCACATGCCGCCCCTGCGTGATCGTGGACAGGACATCATCGAGATTGCCGAGGCCGCGCTGTCGCGCTTTGCTTCGGAAGAGGGCCGTGACTTCCACGGCCTCGCCCCCTCGGTCCGCAGCCTGATGCAATCGCACCCCTGGCCGGGCAACGTGCGGCAACTTTTGAACGTGATGCGCAACGTCGTGGTGCTGAACCAGGGCGGCTGGGTCACGCCGGAGATGCTGCCACCCGGTCTCGCCGATGAGAAAGCCGCCGCTGACGCACCCGTCGCGGTGCCGCGCGTGACCGAGATGCTGACCGCCAACTCCCTCCTCGGCCTGCCGCTGGCCGAAGCCGAACGCCGCCTGATCGAGGCGACGCTGGAGTTGCATGGCGGCTCCATCCCCAAGGCGGCTCGGGTGCTGGACGTCTCGCCATCGACGCTTTACCGCAAGATCGAAGCCTGGAGCGCGAAGGCCTCCTGAGGCTTGTCGAGGGTTTCGTCACCCCTCGCCACCCCGTGCGACGAGAAGACGAAGTCGCACGAGGAGCGGCCCCGCCTGTACCTCAGACGAATTGCTCGCCGATCAGACGCTCCTCAAGCCCATGTCCGGGGTCGAACAGCAGCCGGTGACTGACACTGTCCTCCGACCGCACCTCGACGCTGATCACATCCCGGGTCGAGGACCGGCTGTCGGCGTCCGCCATCACCGGCCGCTTCTCCGGTTCCAGCACATCCAGGCGCACCACCGCCGTCCGCGGCAAGAGCGCCCCGCGCCAGCGCCGGGGCCGGAACGCCGCCATCGCGGTTAGCGCAAGCACGTCCGACCCGATCGGCAGGATCGGCCCGTGGGCCGAATAGTTGTAGGCCGTCGATCCCGCCGGTGTCGCGACCAGCGCCCCGTCGCAGACCAGTTCCTCCAGCCGCACCCGCCCGTCGATGCTGACCCGCAGTTTCACCGCCTGCGGACCCTGACGCAGAAGCGAGACCTCGTTGATCGCGAGGGCTTCCGTCACCTTCCCCTTCGCGTTCTCCGCCCGCATCACCAGCGGGTTGATCGCGGTCTCCTCTGCCGCCGCCAGCCGTGCGGGCAGGTCTTCCAGCGCATAGGCATTCATCAGAAAGCCGATGGTGCCGCAGTTCATCCCATAGACCGGCAAGCCCCGCCCATGTGCCGCGTGCAGCGTCTGCAGCATGAAGCCGTCGCCGCCAAGCGCCACGATCACCTCGGCGCGGCGCGTCTCGGCCTGGCCATAGGCCGTCGTCAGGGCCCGGAACGCCGCCACCGCCGCGGGGGCTTTCGAGGCCGTGAACCGGATCCGCTGGTGCTGCATCGCCTCGTCATCCCATTGCCTGACCGAAGTCTTGGCCGCCCTGCCCGGCAAACTCAACCCCCGGCGCGGATTTCCTATCGGCAGCGCCGGTTTCCCGCGCCACGCCGATTTCGCGCCCGAAGCCGAACCTGTCGCTTTCTTGCCTTTCCCGCCGGTGATGCGTGGTCTAAACAATCGCCAGATTTCACCCGCCCCGGCTTTCCTGCAACAAGGACCTGACGCATGACCGCATCCCCCCGCGACACCGGTTTCTTCACCGAGCCCCTGTCCACGCGCGACCCCGCGCTTTACGCTGCGGTGCAGGATGAACTGGGCCGCCAGCGCCACGAGATCGAGCTGATCGCGAGCGAGAACATCGTCTCCCGCGCGGTGATGGAGGCGCAGGGCTCGGTCCTGACCAACAAATACGCCGAGGGCTATCCCGGCAAGCGCTACTACGGCGGCTGCCAGTATGTCGATATCGCCGAGAACCTGGCGATCGAGC
>JAFLCY010000164.1 GCA_017303485.1 Rhodobacterales bacterium | reverse complement strand
CACCCAGAGGTGCTGTGCCGATAATGGTCGTTGCGGACATGATTCCTCATCCTGAGCGCGAAGTTTTCCGCTCATATCATTGATATTGTTGCGTTTTGTGTGAAACGAGGGCGGGTTTCCCCGCCCGCGGGGGCAAATGTCACTCGGCAGCGATCATCTGTGCCGGATCGGCGGGCAAATCGGCGACGAGGAAAGCCGGAAGTTCGACCGTGTCCGAGGACATGCCCTCTGCCTCCGGCGCAATCCCGGCCTCGTCGCCGATATCGTCGCCCTGCCCTTCCGATGTTTCACCCAGAAGTGCCACGAGGTCCGCCCGGCGCAGCACCTCCGGCAGCCAGCCGGTGCCCTTGAGCAAGCGCTCGGCCTCGACAGCCATGTCGCCCTTCTTCAGGTGATCGATGAGTTGGGCCGCGCCCTCCCCCTTCGCCTCGCGCACAGCTTCGATGATCCGAGCTTTCGGCACACGGGAGAGATAGCCCTCAGCCGTCGGTTCCCATCCTGCCTCGACCATGTCGAGATCGACTGCCTTGGCCAACATGTCGGCGTGTTTCATCCGGCGCGTGAGACCAGAAGCCGAGATGCCCGCGCCATAGGGGTTCACCCGTTCATGCAGCGCATTGACGCCGAAGCTCAGGCAGTGGGCGAGAAGCGCCAGGCGACTGGCCTGGTCCAGCGCCGACAGTCGCTCCCAGAGCGCAGTGTCATCGCCCAAGGGCAATTCTGCTTCCCAGGCAGCATGACGGGCATCGATGGCCTTAGCCACTGCGCTGTCCTTCAACTCCGGGGCCTGGGCCGTCATATATACCTGCCGCACAGACGCTTCGAGGCATGAGCCGGTGGCGGACGAGTTGCGGAAGGTGTCGGTCACCAGCTTCAACAGAAGCAGGGTCAGGGCGACGTCTGGCGAGCGGCCAACGGCTTCGCGAAGCGCCAGCGTCCGGTGGGCGGTGAGCTCCATCACCAGGCGTTCCGAGAGCGGCTTCAGTACGCCGTCGTCGTCATCTTCGGAGGTCGTCACAAACGGCTGGCCGCCCGAGGTGATCACGGCCGACCCGGCACCGTCGACATAAGACTGCGTCGGCTCCGATCCCGTGAGATGGGGATCGCCGCCCTGCCCCGCCGCGACGTCGGCATCCGGCCCTTGGATCGGCGCTTCATCCTCGGGGCGAACGAAACCGCGGTGAACGACCAGTTTGCCATCACGATCAAAGGTCACGAAAACCCCGGCCCGCGCGGTCTCTTCCGGATCGAAAATCATCGGGCGCGCTTCGAGAGCCTCCATAGCCTCAGCAAGTTCCACGAGCCGCGCGTCAATGTCTTCGGGGATCTCGTCCGCCTCCGACCATTCGGCATCCAGCGCGCGATATTCAGACAGCAGCTTGGTATGCTCTACGGTCTCGGCTTCCGACATCGCAGCGGCTTCGCCATGAACGCGGCGCAAACCATAGCTGAAGCCATAGGGCAGGTCGGTTGCGACCTCGATCCATTTCCAGCCCTCGGAGACCAGGGCCTGCGCCTCGGCCCGGAGCTTCTCAGCGGCGAGCCGATCGAGCAAAGCGGGATCTTCCAACCAGCCACCGTCATCGCCTTGGAACAGGTCGCGGGCCACGGTCCCGCCTGCGGCCTCATAGGCCTCGATCCCGACGAAGGTCGCCCGACGGTCGGCGGCCCGTACGGAGGTTTCCGTCAGCATGCGGCGGATCGCGTAGGGTTCTTTATTCCAGGTGTTCTTGATCGCGTCCCAGACCTGCACCTGACGCGCGGCATCAGAGGTCACGGTGAAGGCCATCAACTGTTCCAGCGTCATGCCGTCCTCGGCATATACATCGAGGAGGGCAGGGGCCACGGAAGCCAGCTTTAGGCGCTGCTTGACGATCTGCGGCGTGACGAAGAAGGCCGCCGCGATCGCTTCCTCGCCCTGACCCTTCTCGCGCAAGGCCTGGAAAGCGCGGAACTGGTCGAGCGGGTGCAGGGCAACGCGCTGCATGTTCTCAGCCAGGGAGTCATCCTCGGCGAGGATTGCCGAATTGGCATCACGAACGATGCAGGGGATCGGCGCGGTTTTGGCGAGGCGCTTTTGCTTCACCAGCAAGGACAGCGCCTGGAAGCGGCGGCCACCGGCCGGAATCTCGAACTTGCCGGTTTCAGCGCCTGCTTCGTCCAGCACAGGGCGGACGTTCAGGCTCTGTAGCAAGCCGCGGCGCGCGATGTCTTCCGCCAGTTCCTCTACCGAGACGCCGGACTTGATGCGTCGTACGTTGGATTGGCTCAGCACCAGCCGGTCGAAGGGGATATCGCGCGAGGGCGACAGGGTCACGTTCTGGGCAGCTTTGGCCATTAGATCATCTCCACGACGGGCGCCGGGAGCCACTCTCCCGATCTCATACACCGTCAAACACTTCCAGCCACACTCGGACTCTAATGGTTGCAGCCGTAGGCCGCTTTTCGACAGGTGGAGTAGCGTGCCTAGTCAGGACACATCTGCGCGCGGGACAAGCGGCATTCCAAACGTCCACCGCGGTGGACATTAGCTTGCGAGGCTTGCTGATCGCGAAAGTCTTTCGAGCAGATGCGATGGGTGGAAATCGGCTGTCTTCCTGCCGATGGTGATGCTGTGGAAATATGCCGCGTGGTTTCTTACCCGTTGCCCCAACTGCAGAAGAAGAAAGACGGCGGATGCGGCCTTCTCTGAGCCGATGTTTCTTCGCGCCTCTGCAAAGGTGGCGGGGGCGATGCCCATCATTGGGGCGAGCATTTGGGCGTGTTTTCCAACGTCTTCCCAAGTCCTGAGTGGGCTCGTGGCAAAGGCGGCAGCTTCAGTACAAACTGCGGCAAGGGTTTGAACGTCGGGCAGCTTTGTGTTTTGTGCCTCTTCAGAGTCTTTTCGTATTTTTTTAGACATAGAATGGTGCCGGACAATTTGTCCGTCGCTGGCGGGCATTTTGGTAGGAACAGCGACGTCCACCGTGGTGGACATTTGCTGTAGCTCGACGTCGATTTTCGCCAGCAGATCACGATATTCGGCAGTTACCAGTTTTCGGCGCAGTAATTTACGCATGCTCGTTGCCAGCTCGTTGTGAGCCTCGATGCCGTCGATGGCAGATAGCTTTGAGAGGATCTGCTTGCGAAGGAATATCTGATCGCGGTGTTCGTTCTCCAAATTGACGGCTGCGGCGATCAGTTCGTTTGCACGCTCCATGAGTGGAGAGAGGGAGAGGCCGAAGCTGAGGGATTGGCCATCACATGAGCGGACCCGATACCGCTTTCTGTTCGGGCTGTCGTGGCGCGTGATGAAGCCGAGTTCGATGAACTTATCGACATGTCGGCGAAGCGTCCGTTCGTCGATACCGCCGATGCGGCGGCAGATCTCGACGTTCGAGGCAAACACGGTATCACCGTGCCCTGGCCGGAGAAAAGACAGGAGGGCCTGAAGGGTTTGAATGTGGCCCGGTTTGAGCCCGAACATGCTTCGAGCATTGCGAAGGGCGCGGAATACACCCCAGATGTCTGGAGGCGTGTTCTCTTGGTTCCGGTCCCCAATGGGGCGACCGGTGACGCTTGTTGAAAGCTGATTGAATGCCATTTCTTGCTGAACGACGGCCACGTCGGCCCATAGCTTCCCATGACCTTTCGCGGTGTTTCACGCGAAAAGACAACAAAAATCACGTCCACCGAATCGGTGACTCTTGACCGTTATGTGGGAGATTGCTACATCATAGGTGCAAATCGATGATGGGCTCTCCGAGGGAAACCTTGGGGGGCTCTTTTCTTTTTGGCCTTCGCTACTCTCCTTCTGCTCGAGGTTGCCTCATTATGGCCGAGGGTTATGCCCCTTGGCCGCTCTCATTCCGCCATTGCTGGAAAAGATCCTGAAGCGCCGCCTCAGCACGTTCTTCCAGCCACAGGCCGAATTCTGGGTTGTCTTTCCGCGTGACCTTGATCGCAACGGACTTTGCGTCGATGGACAACTGGCCAACCACAAGGCCGTCTGCGTCCCTCACGGAAAGGCTCTTGGAGACCGCCTTGGTCTTTGGCTCTTTGGCCGCGCGGGCGCAGGCGTCGAAGACGATCTGAAACCGCTCAGCGCTGGTCGCTTCCTGGGGTAGGGCGCTCAAAACCGCTTTGGCAACGTCGACAAGCGAGACCTTGGCAGACAGACCCGCAAGGTCGCCCCATTGCCGCCGCCCCGTCCCGTGGGCAGGGCCAATCAGCCGGATCAGCTCTTCAGGGAGTTGTTCCACGACGACCCTGTGGTTTGACACTCCCTGCCGGGTCAAGCCAAGCGCATCCTGGATAACGCCAGGTTTGTAGCCTGCCTCCTGCATCTCTTTGATGAATAACGCCTTTTCAATGAAAGACGGATCCAGGCGCAGGTTGTTCTCCTGGCCCTGAGCAAGCAGAGAAGCGTCGTCGTCCAGGGTCCGCACGATGGCTTTGACTGGCCCCCCGACCTTGCGAATGGCTGCAAGCCTACGACGCCCATACACGACGCGATACCGATCCGGCCTTTCAGAGGGGCGGACCATGATTGGCACTTGCTGACCGTGCTTGCGGATGCTCTCGGCAAGGTCGTCGATACCGTCGTCGTCGAAGGCCAACCGGTCACGCAGCCCGTCGATGTCAATCATCTCGGGATCGATGTCACGAATCGAGTTCGCCGTGATTTCGCGAAGCGAGTCACGCAAGCCGCCGACCGAGCCGCCAAACTTAACGGGCTTCGGCTGCGCAGGGGGGGCGACCATATCGCCTTTCGGAGGTTGGTTGAAGATGTTCCGGCCCATCAGCGTCTACCCCATGCCATCTGAATCGTCTGCTCTAACTCGTCCGCGACGCTGTTCACGCTATTCAACGCACGGTCGATCGTTTTGCGGATGAGTTGGCTAGGATCGACTTCATAGATCGTCTGTTGTGTCATGCCTGCGTCTGAGATGGCGGTCGATTTGAGCATCGGCTCGGTCATGACTTGGCCCGCAAGGATCGAGCGCAAGTAACCGGCCATCTGAGTCTGTGGCCCGTCTGATGGCTCATAACGCGTGATCAGGAACTTGACGAAGTCCCAAGTCACGTGCCGCCCGATCGCCTCTTCGACAGCCTGCACCGTCTCCGAAGCCAGTTTGAGGAACTGGCTCATTGAGGCGATGTCCAGCATTCCGGGAACGACTGTAACCAACAAGCCAGTCGAAGCGGCCAAAGCGGTCAATGTAAGAAAGCCCAGTTGGGGAGGGCAATCGATCATGATGAGATCGTAATCTGCTTCGACTTCGTCCAAAGCCAAGGACAATCGCTCTGCGAAAATCGGCTGTTGACGCCGTGCAAGTGCGTTGGCAGTTTCCGTCTCGTACTCAGAGAGCAACAAGCCGGCGGGAACCATGTCGAGATTGTGGAAGTAGGTCTTCTGGATCACCGAAGATAGTGGAACCCGGTCGTCGTATCTAAGTGCGTCATAGATCGTGCCACTTTCGGCAAACTCAAGCTCTGGCCGGAAGCCGAAGAAGGTGGTTAGACTTGCCTGCGGGTCAAGGTCGAGTACGAGCACCCGGTATCCTCTGAGCGCAAAACGCTGTGCAAGGTGGATTGTGGCGGTAGTTTTCGAAGAACCGCCCTTGAAGTTGACCACGGAAATGACCTGACGCCTGTCGCCATTGCGGCGGCCAGGCCGATAGGCGTCGGTGTTCTTGCCGGTTCGGGCCAGAATGCCACGCAGTTCGTCAATCTCTTCTGCAGTGTAGAACCGATGCCCACGATTGTCCGAATAAACCTCAGGAAAACTCCCATCTTTGTGGCGGTTGCGCAGGTTCGACGGGCTGACGCGAAGCAGTTCGGCAACCTCAGTGGAACTGAAACGCCGCAAGGCTTTGCGCTCTTCAGGCTGGAGAGCGGCCTTCATTTGCCGGTTCAGTGACTCAGCCAAGCTATCGGCAAATGCGCCGATGTCGGAGGAACCGACTCCTTGATTGAGCTTTTTACCCAGATCGCCCATTTGCTGCCCTCAGGCCCTTATCAGGGCTCTTTGTGATTCTGACGGCTTTTGGCCGTTCTGACGCGTTCTCACGTCAGAACCGAAATGACATGAACGCGTGAGTCCATCAAGAAGAATCTAGATATGGTGGAAAAACTTATCCACATCCCCAAAGGGCGTCAAACTGGTCCAACGACTTGCAGAGGTTTTTGAGGTCTGCACCACGCTAGGGGGGGTGAAACGGCGGAGCGACGCGGCTTTGCCGCTGCACAGCTTGTGTACGATTCGGTACGAGGTTGCCTAAGCAGGAATTTCACGCATCCTCACGGCCTCGCCATGCACCGCCAGTGCCGCAGCAAAACGGTTCAGCCCCAGCCGAGCCTGCATTGCACTGACCCGCTCGGCGTAGGCTTCACGGCCGATCCGTCGCTCCAGATCCCTCTCGTGGAAGCGCCAGTTCTGCACCGGCGCCAAGCGGATCAGATCGGCAGCTTCCTGCTCCCTCGGGCCCGGCACCCGTTCGTGTTCCACCTGAGGCGGGGTCGTCCCCGCACTCCGCCACTTCCGCATGAAGCCCAGCAAATACCCCGCTGGAACCTGCTCATTCCCCCTTGCCCTGTTGAACGCGCGGAACGCGTCCCAGATGACTTGGGTATCGACATTCCAGCAGGGCAGGGCGGTCTTGGCCGCTTTGATCATCTCAGCCCAAGGAGTGCGGTGGACGTTTGACACAGCCCCGATTTCGATCTTCCCAGCGAACA
>JAFLCY010000163.1 GCA_017303485.1 Rhodobacterales bacterium | reverse complement strand
GTGAGAAGCTCGGCGATGACAAGGGGGGCGGCACCTGAGCGCAGGGTTTCCTCGGCCGCCCAGAGCAGGCTTTCGTCGCGCGGGGCCTGGACGAGGAGGAGGCGGGCGGGGTCGGCGAGGGGCTGGAGACCGGCGGCGTTGAGCCGTTCGGCCACCCAGCCGGGGCGGATCCAGACCACGGGGCCTTGGCATTTGGCCATGATGCGGGCGGCGAGGATCAGGCGGGAGGGGCCGCACAGCTCATGCACCCGGCCGCGCTGCAGGGCGAGGTCCCCGGCCAGGGGTTGCAGCGCCGGGGCGCGGCGGGAGCTGTGGCGGTGGATTGGCAGACTCATGTGGAAAAGCTATCTTGTTCCCGAAATGTTCTCAAGTGCAGGCCTTTGCCCTGCCGCCGATCCGGCCTAACTTTTCCCCGACAGAAGGAGCCGCCGATGAAGACCCTGACCCTTGGCAAGACCGGCCTGACGGTTTCCGAACTGTGCCTCGGCACGATGACCTGGGGCAGCCAGAACACCGAAGACGAGGGCCATGCCCAGGCCGACATGGCGGTCGAGGCGGGCGTGACCTACTGGGACACGGCGGAAATGTATCCAGTGAACCCGGTGCGCGCCGAGACGGTGGGCCGGACCGAGGAGATCATCGGAACCTGGCTGGCGGCACGGGGCGGGCGGGACCGGCTGGTGATCGCGACCAAGGTGGCGGGCAAGGGGCAGATCCTGCGTCCCGGCCAGCCGGTCACCGGAGCAGTGCTGCGCGCGGCCTGCGAGGCGAGCCTGAAGCGGCTGAAGACCGACTATATCGACCTTTACCAGCTGCATTGGCCGAACCGGGGCAGCTACCATTTCCGGCAGTCCTGGAACTATGCGCCGAAGGGCATCGACCGGGAGGCCGAAACGGCGAGCATGACCGACATCCTGACCACGGCGCAGGCGCTGGTGGCGGAGGGCAAGATCCGCGCCATTGGCCTCTCGAACGAAAGTGTCTGGGGCGCGGCGCGCTGGCTGCATCTGGCCGAGACGCTGGGCCTGCCGCGCATGGCGACGGTGCAGAACGAATACAGCCTGCTGTGTCGTCAGTTCGACACCGACTGGGCCGAGCTTTCGGTGGCCGAGGACATGCCTCTGCTGGCCTTCTCGCCACTGGCGACCGGCCTTCTGTCGGGCAAGTATGCGGGCGACGTGATCCCCGAAGGCTCGCGCCGCAGTCTGAACCCCGACCTGAGCGGGCGGATCACGGCGCGGGTGTTCCCGGCGGTGGCGGCCTATCTGGGGGTGGCGGCGCGACATGGCCTCGACCCCTGCCAGATGGCGATCGCCTTCTGCCGGACGCGGCCTTTCCAGACCATCCCGATCATCGGGGCGACGACCACGGAGCAGCTGCGCACCAATATCGGCGCGGCGGAGATCACGTTGTCGTCAGAGGTACTGGCGGAGATAGCGGAAACCCACCGGGCCCACCCCTGGCCCTACTGACGGGACTTGCGGCGCGCAGGCGTTCAAGGCAGGTGTGAGCGTGAACCGGAGAGCCCGATGCGCCGCCAGCCCCGCCGTCTTTCGTTAGTTGCCGTCCTTATTTGCGCCACGGGCCTTCTTGCGGCGTGCCAGACGACGCTTGCGGGCAAGACATCCGGGGCGGCGACGCCGAATGCCGTGACCGGAGACGCAATCGAAGTGACGGCACTGGATGCCGTGCCCGGAGCAGCGGCTGCAGGTGCAACTCTGCCAGAGACCAAACCGGCCGGCGCGGGAACGGCAGCACCGCAGGGCGACCCGGCCAGGCCCGACAGCGCTGCCGGAACCGAACCGGCGGTCGAGGCGGCCGAGCCCGCACCGAAACCCGACATGACCGAAGTTCCGGTGACGCCGAAATCGGAACAGCAGCTCGCCTGCGAGAAGAAGAAGGGCCGCTGGGCCCGGATCGGCAAGGGCAATGCGCGGGCCTGCGTCTTCGAGACGCGGGATTCGGGAAAACGTTGCGAGCGGGAAAGCCAGTGCGAGGGCGTCTGTCTTGCCCGCTCGGGCACCTGTGCGCCGTTCAAGCCGCTTTACGGCTGCAACGAGATTTTGCAGGACAATGGCGCGCGGGTGACCCTGTGTCTCGACTGACGCTGGTCCTGGTCATGCTGCTGGCGGGCTGTCTGGCAAAACCTGCCGCCGCCCCGGCCTTCCGCGCCGCAGAGGCGCCGATCTGGTCGGCAGCCGCATTCCAGCCAGCACAGGTGGCGGGAACTTGGCGACAGGTGGCGGGCTTTCAGCCTTCGGGGGCGAAGTGTGCCGCAGGCGCCGTCGAGATCACCCCGGATGCCACAGGCCTGCGGCTTTCGGGTACGCTGTGTCTTGCGGGCCGGGCCGAGACGGTGTCGGGGCTGGCGCCGCTGGTCGGCCCCGGCAGGCTGCGCGTGAAGGGCGAGGACTGGTGGGTGATCTGGGTGGATTCCGGCTACCGGACGCTGGCCATCGGCACGCCCTCGGGCCGGTTCGGGATCATCCTTGACCGCGGTGCGATCCCGGCTGACCGGCTGGAGGCGGCGCGGGAAATCTTCGATTTCAACGGCTACCGGACCGACGCCCTGACCGCGCTTTAGCGGACGCGCTCCATCAGCGTGGTCAGATGGGCGACCATGTCACGCGCGCCGACCTCTGCCTCGCGGACTAGCAGGTCGAAATGCTGGGTGATCGTCTCGACCCGCGCGCTGTCGCGGAAGGCGAGGTAGTGGCGGCCGAGGTAGATCACGGCGAGGAGCGGGCCGAAGACGGTGACCGGGGCGGAAAAGAGCTTGCGCGCATCGAAGAGGCAGAGCCGGAGCGAAGGGTAAAGCTGGCCGCAGAGCGTCTTGAGATGGGCAAGCTGGGCAAGGCGGGTCTCGGCGGACAGGCCTTCGTAATAGCCGGTGGCGGTGGCGAAAGCGGTCAGCTCGTGCTGCGGCAGCGCGATTTCATAGTCCGAGCCCGCGCCACGCATCCATTTCAGCCGGTCCTCGAAGGCGCCGATTGCCTGTTCGGCGGTGCGGCCAAGCTGGGGCTCGTATTCCCATTCGACCATCGCGCGGGTCTTCAGCATGTCGGGCAGGGTCGCCGGGACATGGCGGATCTTGTAGCCCGCGGCCTCCTGGTGCCAGCCGAAGATGCGTTCGTCGATCAGCGCCCGCGGCGCCTCGGTCAGCGAGAGCGAGGCGGCGAGGAGGTCGGCGATGGGTTCGGGGCGACCGGACAGCCCCAGAAGCCAGTCGGCGCTGACGCCAAGCGCACGGGCGCAATCGGCGGCAAGCTGGGCATTCGGCATCCGGGTGCCGTCCTGCAGAAGCGCGGAAATCGTGGAGCGGTCGACCCCGGTCTCCCGGGCGAGCCCGGCCTGGCTGACCTTGCGCGCTGCCATCGCCTCGGCCAGGCGGGCGCGGAACTGGGGGGCACGGTCGCGTTTGTCGATTTTATCCATCATAGGTCATGTATTATCACCAATAGCCGGATTCAGTTTACAATACCCTGAATTCCGGTCATCCGCTGATTTTGTTACCGTGCCTCATATTATCACGCCGAGCGACCAACTTGCAGACCGAACCCCGTGGCCTTGAATGGCCGACCCTCATCGTCTTTGTCGTCACCTATGTCCTCTGGGCGGTCGCAACCACCGTTCTTTGGCCAATCTCATCCGGTCTTGCCGTTCTGGTGGCCGCTCTGGCCATCGCGCAGTTCTCGTCGCTGACGCATGAGGTGCTGCACGGTCATCCGTTCCAGCAGCAGATCCTGTCGGAAACGCTGGTCTTTCCGGCGCTGACACTCTTCATTCCCTATCTGCGGTTCAAGGACAGCCATCTGCAGCACCACTACGATCCGGCGCTGACCGATCCCTATGACGACCCGGAATCGAACTATGCCGATCCGGCGGTCTGGGCGCGGCTGTCCGCTCCGGTCAAGGCGATCCTTCGCTTCAACAACACGCTCTTTGGGCGGATGCTGGTTGGTCCCGCGATCTCGATCTGGGTGATGACCGTGTCGGATATCCGGCATCTGCGCCGGGGCGACCGCCGGGTGATGCTGGCCTGGGCGCTGCATCTGCCGGGACTGGCCTTGGTCCTTCTCTGGCTTGGCCTGGTCGGGACGATGCCGCTTTGGGC
The DNA here is from genome assembly GCA_017303485.1 of Rhodobacterales bacterium. Taxonomy (GTDB): domain Bacteria; phylum Pseudomonadota; class Alphaproteobacteria; order Rhodobacterales; family Rhodobacteraceae; genus Tabrizicola. The sequence continues at coordinate 2,897 of JAFLCY010000163.1, read as the reverse complement.
CTATCTGGTGGCGGCCTATCTGGCCTTCAGCCTGCTGAAGATCCGCACCTATCTGGAACACCGGGCACATGAGGCGGCACGGGCTCGGTCCGTGGTGATCGAAAGCCGGGGGCCGCTGGCGCTGTTGTTCCTGAACAACAATTTCCACGTCGTCCACCACATGCATCCGGGGGTCGCCTGGTACAAGCTGCCCGCGCTCTATTTCAGCAACCGCGAGCATTATCTGCGCCGGAACGACAGTTATCTGTTCCGCAGCTATGTCGAGATCTTCCGCAAGTACCTGTTCCACGCCAAGGACCCGGTGCCGCATCCGGTCTGGCCGGTGCGGAAGGGCGGGGCGCAGGGGTCAGACGATCCGGCGGAACTGCGGGGTGGCACCGGAATTGTCGAAGAACGGCACGCCGGGCTGGTCACCGCCCGTCACTAGGGCGGCGACTTCGGCAAGGACGACCTCGGTGATGAAGGGCAGGTCCAGCGCGCGCGCTTGTGGAAGCGGCAGCCAGCGCAGGTGCTGAAGCTCGCCTGAGGCGTCGGTGAAATCCTCGCCATCGCCGTCCAGACCATCGGCATGGGCCAGAAGGAAGCGCGCGTCGAAGCGGCGGGTCCGCCCGGGCGGCGTGATCGCGCGGAAGACGAAGCGCAGCGAGGGATGCTCCATCGCGGCAAGGTTCAGCCCGGTCTCCTCGGTCAACTCGCGAAGCGCGGCGGCGACCAGCACTTCGGGCGCGGGAGCGTCCCCGGAAACCATCAGCGCAAGGCGGCGGGCGCAGTCGGGATGCAGGAATCCCGGTCGGGCCGCGGCATGGTCTTCGGCGTCTACCCGGCCACCGGGAAAGACGAACTTCGAGGGCATGAAGACGGCGCCTGCGCCGCGCTGGCCCATCAGGACCTCCGGCCCGCCGGACCCTTCACGCCAGAGAACGACCGTCGCGGCGGGAAGGATCGGCTCGTCAGTCATGCGGGCGGGAACCGAAACCGTGCATCCGGATGGCCCATTGCAGTGCAACAAGCGCGCCCTTCAGCCGGGGCAGAAGATAGAGCGACAGCGCCACCGTCCCGATGGTGAAACCCACTGCCATGACCAGCGGCTCGGGCCGCCACTTGACGTAGGTGATCATCAGCAGCGGGGCGAGCAGGTGCCCGACGATCAGGATCGTCAGATAGGCGGGTCCGTCATCGGCGCGGTGGTGATGCAGCTCCTCGCCGCAGACCGGGCAGGCGTCGCGCACCTTGAGGTAACCGCGCAGCATGGGGCCCGCGCCGCAGTTCGGGCACTTGCGGCGCCAGCCGCGCAGGAGGGCCGGTTTCAGCGGGCGGTCTTCGGGATCGGTCATCGGTGCCGTGTCGGTCATCGTCATCTGGGATTGGTGTCCTGCACTTTGGGGGCATTGGCAAGAGCCGTGTACATAGTCGCTGCAGCACCTGTTTCACAGAGCAAACACCTGCCTGTGCCCAGATGTCGCAAGTCGCCGCGACGGAATCCGGCGGCTGGTCCGTGTGAAGGGGCAGATGGGTCGGATGTGCGGCCCGTGATCCAAGGAGAAGAAGATGTCTGCACCGAAGAAATCCGCCGTTGTCGCCGTCGCCGTGTTCGGCGCGCTTCTGGGCACCGCTGCGCTGGCTGAACGAGGGGGCATGGGCATGGGCGGCCCGGGCGAGGGCGAAGGCCGCGGCCGGATGCTGATCGAGTTGTTCGATACCGTCGATGCCGACAAGGACGGCAAGGTGACCTTCGCCGAGCTTGAGGCCCACCGGAAGGCCGAATTCGCCGCCTCCGACACCAACGGCGACGGCGCGCTGAGTGCGGAGGAACTTTCGGCCCGTGCGCTGGCGCGGTTCCAGGAAAAGCTGGCCGAGCGGACGCAGGCCATGCTGGACAACATGGACAACGACGGCAGCGGCAGCCTGTCCGAAGACGAGATCGGCCAGGGGCCGGGGATGCGCAACTTTGCCCGTATCGACACGGACAATGACGGCGCGATCACCAAGGCCGAGGCCGAGGGTGCGATGAAGCACGGCAAGAAGCGCCAGCACGGCTGGGGCATGGGCGACAACTGAGCCTTTGCCGAAGCGCGTTTCTGGCGCTAATCCGGTTCAGGGATGACAATGGCCTTTGACGCGAACGGTGATACCTCGGATGAGGCGCTGATGGTTCTCTATGCCAATGGAGACCGTCACGCGGCGCTGGCCTTGACCCAGCGCGTCACTCCGCGCGTGCTGGCCTATGCCGCGCGGCTGTTGTCCGGCGACCGGGCCGAGGCCGAGGATGTGGCGCAGGAGACGATGCTGCGGCTCTGGAAGGTCGCGCCCGACTGGCGGCAGGGCGAGACGAAGGTGACGACCTGGGCTTACCGGGTCGCCACCAACCTCTGCATCGACAGGCAGCGCAGCCGGGGCCGCAGGCGCCAGATGGCGCTGGACGACGCGCCCGAGGTGGCCGATGGAGCGCCGGGGGCCGAAGGGCGGCTGATCGAGGCGGGCCGGATGGCGGCGCTGGAGATGGCCTTGGCCGCGCTTCCCGACCGTCAGCGGCAGGCGGTGGTTTTGCGCCACCTGGAAGGAATGACCAACCCCGAGATCGCGGCGATCCTGGAAATCGGGGTCGAGGCGGTGGAAAGCCTGACCGCGCGCGGCAAGCGGGCCTTGTCGGCGATACTTTCGGGCCGGAAGGAGGCCCTTGGCTATGAGGATGACGGGCATGCAGGATGATGACCTTGACCACCTGCTGGCGGCAGCGGCGCGGCAGGCGCCGATGCCGTCCGGGGAATTGATGGAGCGCGTGCTGGCCGATGCCCTCGTGCTGCGCGGAACCAACTACGGCACGAACGCGACGCTCTTCGGCTTCCGCACGCCGGATGTCACGCGCGTGCCGCTTGATGCCGGCGATGTGGCCTTGC
>JAFLCY010000016.1 GCA_017303485.1 Rhodobacterales bacterium | reverse complement strand
GAAGGCACTGGCGCAAGCGCGGAAGCAGGGGGTCAAGTTCGACATCATGTCGACCTCGTTCTTCCTGAACCGGCGGACGTTCAAGTCGGGCAAGAAGCAGGGCCTGCCGCTCTGGCAGGAGCGCATCTTCCTCGCGCTGACCCGAAGTGCTGCGGATGCCACCAGCTTCTACCGGCTGCCGGTGAACAGGGTGATCGAACTGGGTCAGCAACTGGTGATCTGACGCAGCGCGTTCCCCGGGGACCGGACGGCCGGGCTGAAGGCCGAGGAAGCCGCCTTGACTTTCTCCCGCCCAACCTGCCCCATTCCCGAATGCGTCCGTATGACAACCGCGCCTGGTTCCTGGTTCTTCCGGCTATCACTCTTCTTGGCCTCGTAGGCGCGCTGCCCCTGCTGGCGGTTATCAACTACGGCTTCCACGACATCTTCACCTTGCACGATGTCTTCTGGGTGGGCACGCAGTGGTTCGCGGACATAATCGGCTCGGACCGCTTCCTGGCCTCGCTGGGACGAAGCCTGTTGTTTTCGACCCTTGCGCTGGCCATCCAGGTGCCGCTGGGGATCGCAGTGGCCCTTTTGCTCCTCGGCTACGGCAAACAGGCGGTCTGGGGGCTGATGCTGGTCGCCTTGCCGCTGGTCGTGCCGTGGAACATGATCCCGATGCTGTGGCTGGGGCTGATCCAGCCAGAGACGGGGCTGCTGGGCCCGGGACTGGCGGCCCTGGGCTTCGACTGGAAGTTCACCGGCTGGCATACCTGGGCCCTGATCCTTGCCGTCGATACCTGGCACTGGCTGGGCCTGGTCGTCGTTCTGGCCTATGCCGGTCTCTCGGCGATCCCTCCCGCTTACCGGCAGGCGGCGGCGATCGACGGGGCGTCACGCTGGGCCGTCTTCCGTTTTATCGAGCTGCCGAAGATCGCCGGGGCATTGGCGATCGTCTTTCTGCTGCGCTTCGTCGACAGTTTCATGATCTACACCGAAGCCTTTGCCATCAACGCCGGCGGGCCAAGCGACGCGACGCGCTTTCTGTCGATCGAGCTTGGCGAAGAGATCAAGGGCTTTTCCTACGGGCAGGCCGCAGCGCGGGCGACCCTGTATTTCCTGATCGTGCTGGCGGTGGTCTGGGCCTTCGTCGCCGCCACGCGGGAGCGTGAGACGTGAGGGTGCTGGCGCTTGCCGGTCTGGCGGTGTTCATCCTGTTGCCGCTGGCGCAGGCGGTGATCCTTAGTTTCACCGCCACGCTGCCCGCCGGAGAGGTGGCTGAGGGTACCATCGGGCTGATGAACTACCACCGCGTTCTTGCGGCACCCGAGTTGCGAGCGGCGATGGTGAATTCGGTCGTCTACGTCAGCCTGAACGTCACGCTTTGCATCGCGGTGGGCCTGCCTGCGGCCTATGGGCTGGCGCGCTACCGCTTTGCCGGCGACCGGCATTTCCTGCTGGCAATCCTGGTGTTCCGCGTCACGCCGCCGGTGGTGCTGTCGCTGCCGATCTTCATCCTGTTCAGCCAATTCGGGCTGGTGAACTCGCCCGCCGGGATCGCACTGGTACATTGCCTGTTCAACCTGCCAATAGCGATCTGGATCCTGGAAAGTTTTATCCGCGCCGTCCCATCGGAATTCGACGAGACCGCCTTTCTCGACGGTCATTCCGGACTGTCATTCTTCTTTCGCCACCTCATCCCGCAGATCGCACCGGGGATCGGGGTTGCGGCCTTTTTCTGCTTCATCTTCTCCTGGGTCGAAGTGGTCTTCGCCCGTATCCTGACGGTGACCGGCGGCAAGCCGATCACCATGGCGATCCAGGCGATGTTCAGCTTCCGGACCGATATCGGCATGGTGATGGCGATGACCTGCCTGTCTCTGCTGCCGGGGGTGGCGATGATCTGGTTTGTCCGGAACCACCTTGCGCGCGGGTTCACGCTGCGGGCGTGACCCGCCGCGTGGGCAGATTGCCCACCCTACGTACCGACACCCTGCCCCAGCAGATCCTCGACGAAGAACGCGGCGAACTGCGCCCGACCCGAGACGCCAGCCTTGGAATAGATCCGCGTCAGCTGCGCCCGGACCGTGCCCTGCGCCGCGCCGCGCAACTCGGCGATCTCGGCCACATCGAGGCCCTTCAGCGCCAGAAGCCCGACGTCGCGCTCGGCCGGGGTCAGCGCCCAGGCCTGGAACTGACTGTCGATCACGTCCGACAGGGCGCCGCGCGCGACGGCAAGTGCCTGGTCCTGGGCGCGCAGAAGCTCGATCGTCCGGCGCAGCGCAAAGGTGCCGAAGAGGATGCCAAGGACAAGGGCCGCGGTGACGATGGCCTCGAAGATGAAATGACCCGAGATCGGGTCGGCCCTGAGGTCGCCTATCACGTCGCCGACGAAGAACACCGTGCCAAGGGTCTGGATCAGAAGGAATATCGACAGCGCGACCGTCTGCCGGCGCCCGGCGGTCACAAGATTGACGCTGGCGCTCATTTCCGCCGGTCGCCAAGCACCATCGGTTTCACCAGATTGCGCCGCATTGCGCGGCTTTCGACGAAGACCCCGGCCACATGAAGCGCGGCGAGGAACAACAGGAGATTGGCGGCCACGTCATGCACCTCTTCGGCTGTGTGGCGAAGGCCCTTGTCCTCGTCCGAGGATTCGCCGTCGCTTTCCTTGATCAAAGCAGACCAGTCGCCGGATGCAACCGCTGCCTGATCGGCGGCCACCTGCATCGGTGTCGCACCGCCGGTCAGGTATAGGCCGGTGGCGATGACAGTCGCAAGCGTGACCCAGAAGGCATAGACCATAAGGGCGCCTGCGGGGTTGTGCGAGGGATAGTGATCGACCCGCCCCGACAGAAGCTGCCCCATGTGGCGCAGCGCCGCGACGGGGTTGGGCGGGAAGGCCGAAAAGCGCGCCTCGATCGGGCCAAGCACCCCCCAGACCAGCCGCATCAGCAAAAGCGTCATCGCCAGCCAACCCAGGTAGACATGGGTCACGCCACCGCCCTTTGTCAGAAGCGCATTGCACAGGATCGCGACGGCGATCCCCCAATGCGTGAGGCGGACAACGGGGTCCCAGAGGGACGGCGGGGCGATGGGCGCTGTCGCGGCAGGGGTCCGGGGGGCGGCCATGTCAGTCCTCTTCGGACTTGATGTCGGCAACCTTGCCGGTCGCCGGGTCGATATAGACTTCCATCGCCTTGTTAGACGCGGTGTCGGTGCACTTAGCCTCGATCTTGCCGTCCTCGGCCTCGAACTCGTTCACCGTGCAGCCAGCCTTTTCCAGCGCGGCCTTGGCGGTCTCGGGGTCGGTGCCGATCATGTCGCCGACGACGGGCATCGCCATCGCCGACATCGGCAGCATGGACAGTGCAAGGATCGAGACGAATTTCAGGTTCATGGTCTTGCCTTTCGGTTGGGCCTGCCCTTGCGGGAAAGGCCAGGGCCGGGACACTGCGCCCCGGATGGCCTTGCACCTGAAGGGTTTTTCCGCCATCCTCCATCGCGGGCCAGCTTACCGACCGCGCCTTAAGCTCATGCTGACAGCGGGTTTTCGCCTACCCTTGACAGGTATCGGCCCCTTGCGCGGCAGCGCGGCTGCGGCGATATGTGGGGCAAAGGGAAGGACCCCGCGATGGCTTTGCCGACATCCTATCAGGTTCGCTACTGGGGCATCGCCGCGCTGGTCTTCTTCGTGATGATCTGGGCGCTTGGCGATGTGCTGCTGCCCTTCATTGTCGGCGGTGCCATCGCCTATTTCCTCGACCCCATCGCCGACCGGCTGGAACGCCTGGGCCTCAGCCGCCCCGCGGCGACGTCGGTCATCTCGCTGGCCGCGCTGGTGCTTGTGGTGCTTCTGGTGCTGGCAGTGATCCCGACCCTGACCAACCAGCTTCGCGCCCTGATCAACGCCGCGCCCGAATATGCCAAGCAGCTGCAGGGTTTCCTGCTGGAGCGGTTCCCGGAACTGTCCGATTCCACCTCGACCATCCGCCAGACCCTGGCCGAGATCGGGCAGGCGATCCAGGCCCGCGGGGCGGCTTTGGCGCAGGGCGTCCTCACCTCTGCCCTCGGGGTGATCTCCATCCTTCTCTTCATCGTCGTGGTGCCGGTCGTCGCATTCTATCTGCTCCTCGACTGGGACGACATGGTAGCGCGGATCGATTCAATGCTGCCCCTGGACCACGCCCCCACCATCCGCCGCCTCGCGCGCGAGATCGACGCGGTGCTGGCGGGCTTCGTGCGCGGGCAGGTGTCGGTCTGTCTGGTGCTGGGCACCTACTATGCCGTGGCGCTGATGCTGGCGGGCCTGCAGTTCGGCCTGATCGTCGGCGCGATTGCCGGGACCATCACCTTCATTCCCTATGTCGGTGCGCTGGTGGGCGGGGCACTGGCCATCGGCCTTGCAATGTTCCAGTTCTGGGGCGACTGGCTGCAGATCGGCATCATCGCCGCTATCTTTGCCGGGGGACAGTTCGTCGAGGGCAACATCCTGACACCGCGCCTTGTCGGCAAGTCGGTCGGGCTGCACCCGGTCTGGCTGCTGTTTGCGCTGTCGGCTTTCGGCACGGTCTTCGGCTTTGTCGGCATGCTGATCGCCGTGCCTGTCGCCGCCTCGATCGGCGTCCTGACCCGCTTTGCCATCGAGCAATATCGCGCCAGCCTTCTGTACCAAGGTACGTCAGGGGTCGCGGCGCCAGCAGAACCGGCCACACCCGCGCCAAAGGCCCCGAAACCAAGACGCAGCCGCAAATCGGGCGGGACCGCGTGATCCGCCAGCTTGCCTTTGACCTTCCCACTGCCGAGGCGATGACGCGCGAGCATTTCTTCGTCGCCCCGTCGAACGCGCTGGCCCTTGCTTCGGTCGAGGGCTGGCAGGACTGGCCGGGTCGCAAGCTGTTGCTCGTCGGCCCGGAGGGCGCAGGCAAGACCCACCTTGCGCATATCTGGGCCGCGCTCTCAGGGGCGACGAACCTGCCCGCCGAGGCACTTCCGGGGCTGGATATCGCCAGCCTTTCCGGACGCTCTGTGGTGGTCGAGGATGCCGACCGGATCGGCAACGCCGAGGCGCAGCTGTTCCACCTGCACAACCTGGCCACCACGACAGGCGCGCTGCTCATGACCGCCCGCACCCCGCCACGCGACTGGGGCCTGAAACTGCCGGACCTGATCAGCCGGATGCAGGCCACGCCCATCGCGACGCTGGAGGCCCCCGACGATGCGCTCTTGTCCGCCGTGCTGGTCAAGCTCTTCTCTGACCGCCAGGTCGAGGTTCCCGCCAACCTGATCCCCTATCTCGTCAGCCGGATGCCCCGATCCATCGGCGTGGCCCGGGCGCTTGTCGCGGCACTGGATGCGCGGGCGCTGGCGGCCGCCCGACCCATTACCCGGGCGTTGGCCGGTGAGGTGCTGGACAGCTTCGGCGCCGAATGAAAGACTGTCACAATCCTTTCACACTCTCTGCGGCATATGCCCGTTCATGACCCAGGCCGATTTCCTCAAATCCCCCTTCCCCGCCCCGGTTGAGCTTCCCTTCGCGGAGACCGCTGGACCGGGCCGCTTCTTCAATCGCGAACTGAGCTGGCTGGCCTTCAACTGGCGCGTTCTGGAAGAGGCCGCAAACCCCGCCGTGCCGCTGCTGGAGCGGTTGCGCTTCCTGTCGATCTCGGCCACCAACCTGGACGAATTCTACACCGTCCGCGTGGCGGGACTGCGCGCGCTGGTCAGGAACGGCAATGCGACCCTGTCCGAGGATGGCCGCAGTCCGGCGGAGCAGTTGCAGTTGATCAACGCCGAGGCCCGGCGGCTGATGCAGGTTCAGCAGACCACTTTCAACCGGTTGCGCAAGGAGATGGAGGCGGAAGGCATCAGTCTGGTGCCGCGCGCCAAGCTGACGGCGCGCGACCTGAAGCACCTGGAAAGCCATTTCCTGTCGAATGTCTTCCCGGTCCTGTCGCCCCTGGCCATCGACCCGGCGCATCCGTTTCCGTTCATCCCGAACACCGGGTTCTCGCTGGCGCTGGAGCTGGAACGGACTTCGGACCACCGCCAGTTGAAGGCACTTTTGCCGATCCCGCAGCAGATCACCCGCTTCATTCCCTTGCCGGGGAAAGAGGGCGAGCATCGGTTCCTGCCCCTCGAAGAACTGCTGCTCCTGCACCTCAACATGCTCTTTCCCGGCTACAGCGACCGGGGCCATTGCACCTTCCGCGTGCTGCGCGACAGCGACCTTGAAGTCGAGGACGAGGCGGAAGACCTGGTCCGCGAATTCGAGACCGCGCTGAAGCGCCGCCGCCGGGGCGAGGTGATCCGGCTGAAGATGTCCGCCGGCGCGCCGGAGTCCTTGCGCGCGCTGATCATGGAAGAGCTTGCCGTCACCGAGGACGAGGTGGTGGAGGTCAAGGGCCTTCTCGGCGTTGCGGACCTGAAGGAACTGATCCTCCCCTCGCGCAAGGACCTGATGTGGCCGCCCTTCACCCCCCGGGTGCCGGAACGGGTGCAGGACCACGAGGGCGACATGTTCGCGGCGATCCGGCAGAAGGACATGCTGCTGCATCACCCCTACGAGACCTTCGACATGGTGATCCGCTTCCTGCAGCAGGCGGCGACCGATCCGAACGTGCTGGCGATCAAGCAGACCCTGTACCGGACCTCATGGGACAGCCCGGTCGTCACGGCGCTTTGCGAGGCGGCGGAGGCGGGCAAGTCGGTCACGGCGCTGGTGGAGTTGAAAGCGCGGTTCGACGAGGCCGCCAACATCCGGCAATCGCGGCGGCTGGAACGGGCAGGGGCGCATGTCGTCTATGGCTTCGTCAACTACAAGACCCATGCCAAGATCAGCACCGTAGTCCGCCGCGAGGGCGACCATCTGGTGACCTACACCCATTACGGCACCGGGAACTACCACCCGATCACCGCGCGGATCTATACCGACCTCAGCTTCTTCACCTGCGATCCGGCGCTGGGGCGCGATGCGACCAAGGTGTTCAACTATCTCTCGGGCTATGTGCAGCCCGAGGGGCTGGAAAACCTGGCAATCAGTCCGATCACGATGAAACCCCGGCTTCTGGAGTTGATCGCCGCCGAGGCTGAACACGCCCGCGCCGGGCGGCCGGCGGAAATCTGGGCCAAGATGAACTCGATCATCGAGCCGGATGTGATCGACGCGCTTTATGCCGCCAGCCAGGCCGGGGTGAAGATCAGCCTCATCGTGCGCGGCATCTGCGGGTTGCGGCCCGGGGTGAAGGGCTTAAGCGAGAACATCCGGGTCAAGTCGATCGTCGGGCGTTTCCTCGAACATTCCCGCATCGTCTGTTTCGGCAATGGGTATGGCCTGCCTGCCAAGAAGGCGCGGGTATTCTTTTCCTCCGCCGACTGGATGGGCCGCAACCTGACCCGCCGGGTGGAAACCCTGGTCGAAGCGTTGAACCCGACGGTCAAGAACCAGATCCTGAGCCAGATCATGGCCGCCAACCTGCGGGACGAGGCACAGAGCTGGGTGCTGGCCCCCGACGGCAGCTATTCGCGCGATCTTCAGCCCGGGGACGGCACGCTTTTCAGCTGCCATCAGTTCTTCATGCAGAACCCCTCGCTGTCGGGCCGGGGTACCGCGGCAAAGGACGCGCCACGGCTGATCACGGTGAAGGACGACGACAGCGGCGGAGTGGTGGCGGCGCGGTAGAAGAGGCCAGATTCCTTCGAAGGAATTTGCAGAACTTCTTGAAAAGAACTGCCTCAGACACCCGATCTGGGATCGCGCATGAGCTGTAGCCGCCCCGCTGCCGTGCGCGCGAAGGTCCGCAACACCACCTTGCGCCGCGCGCCGGACAAGGGCGTCTCGGGCGCCATCCGCACCACTTCGGCATCATAGGCGTCGGCCAGGATCAGGCCGGTTCCTTCGGGCAGCAGCTCGACCGGGAAATCGGCATCCACCGCCCAGAAGAAGCGGTCGCACCAGTCGATATACCCCTGCCACTTGCGGTCAGCCCGGTAGTCCGCCCGGCCCGATTTGCATTCGACCACCCAAACCTCGCCCTTCGGACCCAGCGCCATTACATCGACGCGCAGGCCTGCGGTGGGGATCAGCTCCTCGACACAGACGAAATCAAGCGCGCGCAACCCGCGACAGACGCCGCGTTGCAGCCGCTGGCCCGGCAATGCGGGCAGGATCTCGGGGATGTCGACCGGGATGTCCATCTGCGGATCATGAACCAAAGGTGAACATCTGTCCAGCCTTGCGGGCCCCGCCCCCGCGCCCTATCTTGAGCCTTGGCGGGATCTGCTCCTCGCGTGCGGGGCCAATTTTCCAGTGGCCGATAAGCAAGCGAACGGGGGCTGGCTCTGCCCGGATCCTGGTCCGGGTATCTGGCGCCCACCTGAGACCTCTGGCTCTCGGGAAAACCCCGGTCCTCACGGTTGCTGCGGGCCCGCCACCCGATCCGCCCCGGGAACCCGAGTTTTCGAAGAGATCGGGGGCTAGTGGCGCCGGCTGCGCGCTTTGACAGGCGCGGAGACAGGAACCAGCACCGGCTCGCGCGCGCCATGCCCCCCCTTTGGACCTCGGTCGTCCTCCGCCATGCCCATGATGCGCCAGGCGAACTGCACGCCGGAAAAGACGATCCCGTTGAACACGACCAGCATAGCAACCGCGATCCAGCCGATGTTCGAGCCCATGACCAGATGCCCCAGCCCCGCCACATCCAGCCAGAGAAGCGCGCCTGTGAAGACCGCCGCGACGGTGAAGCCAATGGCAACGGACTGGATGTAGAGACGGACAAGCGCAGGCATCGGCACCTCCAGGCAACACGTCAAAACTAGGGCCGCGGAACCGGCTTGCCAAGCCCGGCGTTTCTTTCATGCGCGGATCCGCCGCAGAACCCGGACAAGGTGCCACACCCCGGCAGGCGATGCAGCCCTCGCAGCGCAGCCGCTGCGGCGGAGACAGCCCGCTCACAGGAGGATATGCCATGAAAGCTGCCGATACGCTGTACTGCATCGCCGACGACCACAGCTTCCGCATCCTGCGCGGCAAGCGTGGCCGGATCGTGCCGATCAACGCCGCCGTGGCGGACGACTTTCCCGATGTCTCGAAGGCGCTGACCGACCCCGGCCGCAACCGGTCGGTGGGTGTCAGCTTCACGCACGAGACCGGAAAGGCGATCGAGATCGAACGCCCGCGCCTGGCCAGGCACATCGTCGCTGCGCTGGAGGCGGAATGGCGGCAGGGTGGCGTCGGGCGGGTCATCCTTGCTGCCGCGCCGAAGATGCTGGGCGAGTTGCGCAAGGCGATGCCGAAGGATCTTGCCGAGGATATCACGCAGGAGTTCGACAAGGACCTGTCCGATGTCCCGGACCAGGACCTTGCCGCGCATCTGGAGCGCTGATCACGCCTCCATTGCCTCCAGCTCGTCGATGAAGCCCGCAATCATCGACAGGCCCTTGTCCCAGAACTTGGGGTCGCTGGCGTCAAGGCCGAAGGGCGCGAGCAGTTCCTTGTGATGCATAGACCCGCCTGCCTTGAGCATGGCGAAGTACTTTTCCTGAAAGTCCGGCAGACCGCCGGCATAGGCCGCATACAGCGCGTTCACCAGCCCGTCGCCGAAGGCATAGGCGTAGACGTAGAAGGGCGAATGGATGAAGTGCGGGATGTAGGACCAGAAGGTCTCATACCCGTCCATGAACTCGAAGGCATCGCCCAGCGACTGCGCCTGGACCGACATCCAGAGCGCGTTGATATCTTCCGGGGTCAGCTCCCCTTCGGCGCGGGCGGCGTGCAGCTTGCATTCGAAATCGTAGAAGGCGATCTGGCGGACGACCGTGTTGATCATGTCCTCGACCTTGCCGGCGAGGAGGGTCTTCTTTTCCTCCGGCGTCTTCGCCTGATCCAGCAGCTTGCGGAAGGTCAGCATCTCGCCGAAAACGCTCGCGGTTTCGGCCAGCGTCAGCGGGGTGGAAGACAGTAGCTCGCCCTGCCCCGCCGCCAGCACCTGATGCACGCCGTGGCCAAGCTCATGCGCCAGCGTCATCACGTCGCGCGGCTTGCCGAGGTAGTTCAGCATGACATAAGGGTGGACGGTGGTGACGGTCGGATGCGCGAAGGCGCCCGGCGCCTTGCCGGGTTTCACCGCGGCGTCGATCCAGCCTTTGTCGAAGAAGGGGGCTGCCAGATCGGCCATGCGGGGGTCGAAGGCGGCATAGGCCTCGGTCACCGTGCGGCGCGCGTTGGCCCAGTCGACAGTCTTCGGCGTCTCGGTCGGCAGGGGGGCGTTGCGGTCCCAGACCTGCAGTTTGTCGAGGCCCATCCACTTGGCCTTGAGGCGATAGTAGCGGTGCGAAAGCTTCGGATAGGCCGCGACCACGGCATTGCGCAGCGCCTCGACCACTTCCGATTCGACATGGTTGGAGAGGTGCCGCCCGGTCTGCGGCGTCGGCATCTTGCGCCAGCGGTCGTGGATTTCCTTTTCCTTGGCCAACGTGTTGGTGATGCGGGCGAAAAGCTTGATGTTCTTCGCGAAAACCCCGGCAAGCGCATGGGCCGCCGCCTCGCGCCGCGACCGGACCGGGTCGGTCAAAAGGTTCAGCGTGGCCTCAAGGTTCAACTCTTCCGGCTCGCCGTCGACAGCGAACATCAGGCCCGCCATCGTCTCGTCGAAGAGCTTGTTCCAGGCGGAGGCGCCGACGACGCTTTCGTCATGCAGGAACTTCTCCAGCTCGTCCGACAGCTGGTGCGGCCGCATCGCGCGCATCCGGTCGAAGACCGGCTTGTAGCGCGCAAGGTCGGCGTTCGCGGCCAAAAGGCGGGCAAGATGGTCGTCGTCCAGCCGGTTGAATTCCAGGCTGAAGAACACCAGCGGCGTGGTCGCCGTCGTCACCTTGTCCTGCGCGTTGCCCATGAACTGCGCGCGTTCGGGGTCGATGGTGTTCTGGTAGTAGCGCAAGCCTGCGTAGGACATCAGCCGCCCGGCGATGACCTCGATCCGTTCGTATTCCCGCACGCAGGCCAGAAGGCCCGCCGCATCCTGCCGACCAAGCCGCCCCTCAAAGGTCTTGGCAAAGGCGGCGCAGGCGCGCTCCAGTTCCGCCATGTCGGCGGCGAACTCTGGCCCCTCCGCGGACGGATAGAGGTCGGTCAGGTCCCAGTCCGGCAAGTCGCCGAAACCGCCGCCGCCAGCGTTGGCATCGAAAACGGGCTGGGGCAGGTTCAGGGGCATCGCGATCTCCGGCAAAAGTTCACTGTCATCTAGGCGTCAGATGGTCCCGAAAAAACCCCAGGACCCCTCCTCGTTCGACTTTGTCTCCTCGTCGTGAAGGGTTAGCCCCGCGAAGAGTGACGAACTCATCGACGAGCAATCAGATATCGACCGCTACCTCGTAAACGCGGTCCATCATCGCTTGCGTCCCGCGCACGAATTCCAGCGGGCAGGGATAGGGCACTCCCTCGCGCACGGTTTTCCCGAAGGCCTCGACCTGCAGTTTGTACTGGTTCGCTGTCGGGAAGCGTTCCACCGTCACCCGGTTGCCGTTCTGGTGCAACTCCACCTCGGCCAGATCGTTGACGTTGGCGTTGAACGGCCCGCCCTCCAGCCGGATCATGCCCCTGGTGCCCTGAAAGGTCGCCACCTGCCGGTTGTACATCCGCATCGAGGTCATCGAGCCATAGGTGAAGCGGCCGCGCGGCCCCTCCATCACCGCAGCGACCTGGGCGAAGGTGTCGACGCCGTTGTCGCGGTGAATGCGGGCGGCGACGTCCACAGGCTCGGCCCCGGTGACGAAGCGCATCGAGCCGAAGGTGTAGACCCCGATGTCGCGCAAGGACCCGCCGCCGGCGTCGGGCCGGTTGCGGATGTTGCCGGGGTCGGTCAGGTTGAAGCTGAAGGCCACATCGGCATGGACCAGATCGCCGATCTCACCCGCCTCGAACCACTCCTTTGCGCGCTGCCATTGCGGGTGGTGGACGATCATGTAGGCCTCGGCGGCCAGAAGCTTCGTGCGGTCGCGCGCGGCGATGATCTGGTCGATCTCACGGGCCTTCAGGGCAATCGGCTTTTCGGTCAGGACATGCTTGCCCGCGGCCAGCGTCTTCAGCGTCCACTCCACATGCATGTGATTGGGCAAGGGGATGTAGACTGCGTCGATCGAGGGGTCGGCAAGCAGCGCCTCATAGGACGCATGAACGGTCAGCGAGGGGCAGAAGGCCTGGAATCCCGCCGCCTTGGCGGGATCGGAGGTTGCAAGCGCCGCAAACTCCGCCCCTTCGGCGGCATGGATCGCCGGGGCCATATGTTCCCGCGCAAAGCGGGCCGCACCCAGCACACCCCATCTGACAGGTTTCATCATCATCCTCCCCGGAAGCCTTGCGCCACTAGGTCAGATTTAGCGCTAACCTTCAACCCGGCGGAAGCGCAGGAAGGTCATCAGGCCGAAGGGACGCACCTGCCGCTCTTCCTCCAGCCGCAGTTTCGGGTGGCCCAGCACCCGGTCGATCTCAAAATCGGCATGCCAGCCCAGCAGATTCGCCAGCGGGGCTGCCAGACGCTCGGCATGGGCCCATCCCCCTGCCCGGCCAGCGAAATGGTTGGCGATCATGACCGAGCCGCCAGGGCGGCAGACCCGCGCCATTTCGTCCAGCACCCGCTCGGGCTCGGGCACGACCGACATCACATGCATCGCCGCGACATGGTCGAAGGCGGCATCTGGAAAGGCGATTTGCCGCGCGTCCATCTGGTGCAGACCCACCAGGTTCCGCAGCCGCTTCCTCTGCGCCTTCACCTCCGCCTCGCGCAGCATCTCGGCCGAGACGTCGATTCCGGTCACCCGGACATGGGCCGCATAAAAATCCAGCGCGAGGCCCGTGCCGATCCCCACTTCCAGCACCGACCCGCCCTGCGCATTCACATGCGCCGCGGCCAGTTTGCGCCCACCCTGGGTGATCCGGCCAAAGGTCAGATCATAGACCGGCGCCCAGCGGCGATAGGATTTCTGGATGGCGTCCACTTGCATGCATATGATTCCTTTGGAATTTCCGTCGCAACTCTGCGCAGGCAGCCAAGGAAAGCAAGCGAAACCCGCAACCGATGCGGGTATTCAGCCGACGCGCGGGGTCCGGAAACTGCGGACGGCCAGCCACAGCACTCCGGCAAGATAGGACAGGCACAGGATCAGCAGGGTGACCCAGGGGTAAGTCAGCAGTGCCGCCACAACGACCACGGCCCCCACCAGTGCATAACGGACAAGGTCGGTCGAGATGGTGATCCGCTTCAGCGAGGGTGTCCGCACCCGGCTGATCATCAAGGCGCCGATCCCCACCATCCAGGCCGCAACGAGGATGGGCGAGGGATGCAGCACATGGTTGGTCGCATTGGACAGGTAAAGCGGTGTCAGCACCAACAGGGCCCCTGCCGGTGATGGCACCCCGATGAACGAGGTCTTCTCGGCGGCCTCACCTTCCACTGCCTTGCTGCCGACGTTGAACCGCGCCAGGCGCAGCATGCAGCAAACGGCATAGACCAGCACGGCGATCCAGCCGAGGCTGGTTTCCGGTCGCAGGCCCCAAAGGTACAGCACCAGCGCCGGGGTCACGCCGAAATTGACATTATCGCACAGGGAGTCGAGTTCCGCCCCGATGGCACTTTCCGATTTCAGCATCCGCGCCAGCCGCCCGTCCAGACCGTCCAGCGCCGCCGCCACTCCGATGAGGAGGACCGCAAGCGTGAAATTTCCGGCGATGGCATAGCGGATCGCGGTCAGCCCGGAGCAGAGCGCCATGATCGAGACGAGATTCGGCAGCAGTTTCAGCAGCAGCAGTTCACGCGGGGTGTCGGCCGGTTTGCGGGCCATGGGTCATTCCACCCGCGCGACGCGGGCCGGCGCGTCCTGCCCGATCAGCGCGATCACCGATTCCCCGCCAACCATGGTCTGACCCAGGGCCACCTGAGGATGAACGCCTTCGGGCAGATAGACGTCCAGCCGCGAGCCAAAGCGGATCAGGCCGAACCGCTCGCCCGTCCGCACGCCGTCGCCCGGTTTCTTCCAGCAGACGATCCGCCGGGCGACCAGGCCCGCGATCTGCACCACGGCGATCTTGCGGCCATCCGCCATCTCGATCGCCAGCGCGTTGCGTTCGTTTTCCTCGGACGCCTTGTCGAGCGAGGCGTTAAAGAATTTCCCGGGCCGGTAGGCGACCGCCGTGACCTTGCCCGCGATGGGTGCGCGGTTCACATGGCAGTTGAAGACCGACATGAAGACCGAAACCCGGACCAGCGGCTCAGGGCCCATGCCCAGTTCGGCAGGCGGCACCGCGCGTTCAATCAGGCTGACCACGCCATCTGCCGGGCTGACCATGAGGCCCGCATTCTCCGGCACCGAGCGCTTCGGGTCGCGGAAGAAGTAGTAGCACCAGATGGTGAGTCCGAGGCCAAGCCAGCCCAGCGGGTCCCAGATCCAGAACAGGACCAGCGTGACCACAGCGAAGGCAGCGACGAAGGGGATTCCCTCGCGGTGCATCGGCTTGAGGAATGTTCCCAGCATGGTCATTGGCGGCCTCCGTCTTTCGCCGGGGCATAGACGCTTGCACCGTGCGGGGCAATTGAAAAGGCTGAGAGGATTGTGGCCGCCTTACTGCGAGACGGTCAGCCCCGTCCCGCCTGGCGTTATAGTTGATCGGCCGGGATGGTGTTCCAGAAGGGGGCATTGCTGACCTTGAGCCGCGCATAGCCGTTGGCACCATTGAAATAGATCCTCACCATGTCGCGAATGTTCACGATATGGGTGACGGCGCGGCTCATCTTGTCCCACTCGGTTCGGTCGGCGGGGGGAAGCTGAGCGATCAGAGACGGCGGAGCCAGCACCGAGTTCTGGCTGATGATACGCCCGCCGCCGAGTGACAGGCCGACATGGCCAAAGACCTTGGCCGGTGTTTCGAAATAGACCGTCATGCCGACAGGCAGCGGAATCGGACCTCCGTTATAGGGATCGACGTTCGGCAAGGCAGAGCCTCCGGCAAAGGAAAGCACATCCGCCCAGCCGGGGAGTGAATAGGTCGGGAAAAAGGCGTTGCCATCCTTGCCTTCGTAGTAACGGTAGAGATAGCGGCGACTGATCGCGCCGGCCTGAAAGGCCCAGAACACGATGGCACTGTAGCAGTTGAAGGTCTTGGCCGTGTTGTAGACGCCACGCGTCGCGTCCTGGGCAAAGTAGTTCTGGTTGTTCCAGTTCGGCATCCGGCCGATGTTCGCCTGGGCCTGCTGGGCAACCGTTGTCGGGGTCACGTTGGCAATCGTGAACCAGCTTAGGATCTCGGCCCGAAGCGGAGCCTCCGCCCCGTCGCCCAGCGCCTTGACACGCGTAAGCTCGGCGTTCTTTCGTGCCGCGTTTTCCAGGAACATGTGCGTGACCATGATCAGGGCGCGCTTTGCCGGTCGGCCCGCCGGGCTGCCAAGGACGCTGCCGAGCGACATCTCGCCCGAAAGCGCGTCTCGCATTGCCGGGCCCATCGCCTGAAGCTTGTTCCTGACCTCGGTGTGCTGCGCCGGTGTCAGGACGCCCTGCAAATAGGTCAACGTTTCCGTCAGTCGGTCGGATGCCGTCTTTGCCATGAGAATCCCGCCTGTTTCGTTGATCGCGGCCGTCAGGATTTCGCCGGAGAAACCGCCCAACAAAACTCAACGAGACAAGAACTCCATTGAAATCGGCAACGGTGCCGGGCCGTCACCAATGGGGTAAATCTGCGCTGTGCCCTTTGACGAAGCAAGACAAATCGTCCCCGCAGCCCAGATGAATGGCCACGGCAGATCGCTGTCTGGATACCACAAACATGCCAATCAACCACGCCACGGGAAAAGTAAAAGGCGGCCCCTGGGGACCGCCTTTGTGTCGTCTCAGGCCGGGATCACCATCCCCTTGCCCTTGGCCAGTTCGCGCATCTTGGCCTGCAGCTTTTCAAAGGCCCTGACCTCGATCTGACGGATGCGCTCGCGGCTGACGCCGTAGCTTTCCGACAGTTCCTCCAGCGTCACCGGATCATCGGCAAGGCGGCGCTGCATCAGGACGTCCTTCTCGCGGTCGTTCAGCACCGACATCGCCTGCACCAGAAGCGCGCGGCGGGCGTCAAGCTCGTCCTTTTCCTCATAGGCTTCAGCCTGGTCGCTGTCCTCGTCCTCCAGCCAGTCCTGCCATTGGGTCGAGCTGTCGCCGTCCGAGCCTACCGTCGCGTTCAGCGAGGCGTCCGAGCCCGACAGGCGGCGGTTCATGTCGATGACCTCGGCCTCGGTCACCGAAAGGTCCTTGGCGATCCGGGCCACGTTCTCGGGCCGCAGGTCGCCGTCCTCCAGCGCGCCGACCTTGGCCTTGGCCTTGCGCAGGTTGAAGAACAGCTTCTTCTGCGCCGAAGTCGTGCCCAGCTTCACCAGCGACCAGGACCGCAGGATGTATTCCTGGATCGAGGCACGGATCCACCACATGGCGTAAGTCGCCAGCCGGAAGCCCTTTTCAGGGTCGAAGCGTTTCACCGCCTGCATCAGCCCGACGTTCGCCTCGCTGATCACCTCGGCTTGCGGCAGCCCGTAGCCGCGATAGCCCATCGCGATCTTGGCGGCGAGCCGCAGGTGGCTGGTCACCATCTGATGCGCGGCATTCGCGTCCTGATGGTCGACCCAGCGTTTGGCCAGCATGTATTCCTGTTCCGGTTCCAGCAGCGGGAACTTGCGGATTTCCTGAAGATAGCGGTTCAAGCCCTGTTCCGGGCTTGGCGCGGGTAGGTTCGTGTAGGTGCTCATCTCTGCCCCCTTCATTTGCCCGGTGCGTCAGCGCCCCCGGGAACGCGATAACCTAAAGTAACCGCGGCCCCCATGCAAGCGCCATTTGGCACCGAACGTTTCACGTCAGGTGAGGATGCCTCCGTCGCGCGGAAAGCTTTGTGACAGGCCTCTCACGCGAATGTCAGAATACCCGAGAAAATCTGTCAGATCGCCACCCGCTCGCCCAGTTCCACCACGCGGTCGCGGGGCAGATGGTAGAAATCCGTGGGGTCCGCCGCCATGCGCGACAACGCGACATACGCCCGGTCCATCAACAGTTCCAGACCCTGCCCGGTCGCCACCGCCCGCCTGCGCCCCAGGAAGAAGGTCGAGGCCATAACGTCGAATTTCAGCCCCGCCGCACGGGCATGCGCCATCGCCCGGCTGACGTTCGGCGTTTCCATGAAGCCGAAGCGCAGGATCACGCGGATGAAGCAGTTGCCCAGATGCTCCACCGACGCCCGTTCGTCGGCCGTCGCGTAGGGAACCCGCAGCGTCTCCACCGTCAGGAAAACCGTCTGCTCATGCAGCACGCGGTTGTGCTTGATGTTGTGCAAAAGGGCCGAGGGCACCACATCGGGGTCGCCGGTCAGGAAGAAGGCCGTGCCCGGAATGATGTTGACGCTGGATCCCCGCATCATCCGCACGAAACTGGCGACGGAAATCGCCAGCTTCGCCACCCGCGCCCGCACCGCCTGCGATCCGCGCCACCAGGCCCACATGATGAAGCCGACAACGCTGGCCGCGATCACCGGCACATAGCCGCCGTCGTGGAACTTAGCCAGGTTCGACGCCAGGAAGACCAGCTCCACCGTCAGGATGGGCGCCACCACGGCCACGACCAGCGGGGCCTTCAGCCGACCGCTCCGCACCAGAAACAGCGCGCCAAGCAACGTCGTCAGCACCATCGTTCCGGTCACTGCGATCCCGTAGGCCGAGGCCAGCGCGCTGGAGGAGCCGAAGGACACCACCAGCCACAGCACCCCCACGAGCAAAAGCCAGTTCACCGCCCCGATGTAGATCTGCCCGCTCTGGCCTTCCGCCGTGTGAAGGATGCGCAAACGCGGCAGGAAGCCCAGCTGGATCGCGCCCCGCGCCATGGAAAACGCCCCGGTGATCACCGCCTGGCTGGCAATCACCGTCGCCGCCGTCGCCAGAAGGACCAGCACAGGCAGCATCGGTTCGGGGGCGAGGCCGAAAAAGCTCTCCTCCGCCCGGTCCGGATTGCCAAGGACCATCGCCCCCTGCCCGAGGTAGTTCAAAAGGAGCGCCGGCAGCACCAGCGCGAACCAGGCCAGCACGATGGGCCGCCGTCCGAAATGGCCAAGGTCGGCATAAAGCGCCTCGCCCCCGGTCACCGCAAGGAAAACCGCGCCAAGGACGACGAAGGCCACACCCGGATGATCCAGAAGGAAGCCCGCGCCCCAATGCGGCCCGAAGGCGCGCAGGACTGTCGGGGCATCCAGCACATGCACCAGCCCCAGCCCGCCCAGCGCCAGGAACCACAGGGCACAGATCGGGCCGAAGAGCATCGCCACACGCGCCGTCCCTGTCCGCTGTACGGCGAACAGTGCCACCAGGATGGCGATCGTCACCGGCAGCACATAGCCGGACATGCCCGGCAGGATCAGTTCGCTCCCCTCGACGGCCGAAAGAACCGAAATCGCCGGGGTGATCGCCGCGTCACCGGCGAACAGCGCCGCGCCGGACAGCGCAAGCAGCAGGACCGGGATCGAGCGCCGGCCGGCCGCCAGCCTGACCAGAGTGTAGAGCGCAAGGATCCCGCCCTCGCCACGGTTGTCGGCCCTGAGCAGGAAGAACACATACTTCACCGTCACGATCAGGATCAGCGTCCAGATCAGCAGCGAGAGGATGCCGAGAACCTCCGCTTCGCCCGGCACCGCCGCTCCGGTGGCACGCAGGGCCTCGCGGAAGGCATAGATCGGCGAGGTGCCGATATCGCCGTAGACGACGCCCAGCGCCCCAAGCGTCAATGCGGCAACGCCGTGCCCGCGCGTGTCGTCACTGTGGATGTCGTCGGCGGCAACCTCGGACTTGAGGTAATCGGCGATATCCAGCGCGTCTTCGTCCAATAGCGGCGAGGCAAGCAGAATGCCCCGCGGAATCGGGTCATGAATCATGGGTCACCCTTGGGTGTTGGTCAGGTTGGAAGCTGAGGGGGTGGTGTCGGCAGATCCGGCAGGCGTCGTCCCGCCAAAGCGGCGGGTCTCCGGTCCGGTCCCCCCTGGCAGGAGGGGTGTGGTTGGCTCCGATGCCGTTACCGACTCAGGGGTCGGCGCTGGAGAAGGAAATACGCCGATAACGCTCCCGTGACAATATGCTGCAACTGCGAAGCGGCCAGATCCCGCCCCGAAGCTGCGACGCGACGAGCGCGGCAAATACGGTTTTCCCAACCCGACAAGCGGTCCGCTTCCCGCTATGCCATGGCCCATCACGAAGTCTCCGCAGGTGCCCGATGCTACGTCCCCTCTCCGCCGCTCCATTGTGCCGCGCCCTACTGGGCTTGGGCCTGTCCTGCCTCGTTCCCGGCGCGGCGCTGGCCTACTACCCTTGCAACGGCCCCGGCCCGGACGAGATCATGATCGGCATCGACGACTCCAATGGGGTCCAGACCCCGCTGTGCGAATATGTCGGCGAGGAGGACAGCGGCTATGACGGCGGTAACCCCGGCGGCTATTGGGTGGACCAGTTCGCCGCACTCGCCTGGGGGCAGGACGGAAATGGCAGCCCGACCTATTCCTGGTACCAGAATGCCGCCAGCATGGCCGAGGCAGAGAACGGCGCCCTTGCGCAATGCCAGTCCTCGGGCTTCGGCAATTGCGTTTTGGCGACCTCGGTGACGAACGGGGCCATCGCGATCGCACTGGACAAGTCGGGATCCTACCACTCCGACTGGGGCGTCGACGCGGGCGAGGCCCGGCGCAAGACCCTGCGCTATTGCCGCCAGCAGGGCGGCAAGGGCTGCAAGATCGACCGGATCATCGAAAGTCCCGCAGCCTGGGTATCGAACTAGGCCTGCCGCTCAGCCCCTCCACCCCGCCGCCTGCATCTGCTCTTTTCAGGAAATACTCCCGCCGGAGGCTCCCGCACTCTCCACCCGCGCAAGGACCGGCTCCCGGGCCGGGCCTTGCCGGCAGCCAGTCAGCCCTGGCCCGTGCGAAGTGCCCTGAGCAATCCGTCCATGTCGGCGGGCAGAGGGGAAGAGAATTCCAGCCGCTCCCCCGTCACCGGATGGTCGAACCCCAGCGTCGCCGCATGAAGCGCCTGACGGGGAAAACCGTTCCCGACCGCAGCCCCCTGCCCCAACGCCTTTTCCGACAGCCGTTTCTTGCCGCCATAGGTCGGATCGCCCACCAGCCCGTGACCGGCATAGGCGAGATGGACCCGGATCTGATGCGTCCGCCCGGTTTCCAGCCAGCAGTCGACCAGTGCCGCCTGCCCCGCGTACCCCTCGACGACATGCGCCCGGGTGACGGCATGGCGGCCCTGATCCCAGACCACCGCCTGTCGCTGGCGGTCGGTCTTGTTCCGCGCAAGATGGGTCGCGATCCTGAGGATGCCGCCAGCCTCGAAACTGATCCCGCGCAGGCCCCGCAGGCGCGGATCTGCGGCGGAGGGTACGCCCTGGACCACCGCCAGATAGTGCCGGGCGACCGAGTGGTCCTCGAACTGCCGGGCGAGCCCGTGATGCGCCCGGTCCGACTTGGCCACGACCAGAAGGCCCGTGGTGTCCTTGTCGATCCGGTGGACGATCCCCGGCCGCCTCTCGCCGCCGATCCCTGAAAGCGTGTCGCCGCAATGGTGAAGAAGCGCATTGACCAGCGTCCCGCTCGGTGAACCCGGCGCGGGGTGAACGACCATGCCGGCAGGCTTGTCGATGACGATGAGATCGGCGTCCTCCCAGACAACCGACAGGGGAATATCCTCGGCCCGGGTCTCCACCTCCTGCGCGGGGTCCAGCCGAAGGAGGTAGACCTCGCCCGCAGTCGCCCTGGCCTTGGGATCGGTCACCACCTCGCCGTCAAGACTGACCGCCCCTTCGGCGATCATCCGCATCAGCCGCGACCGGGACAGGGCGGCTTCCTCTGGCACCGCTGCCGCAAGCGCCTTATCAAGGCGGGCGGGCGCATCCTCGCCGATGGTCACGGCAAGCGACCCGTCCCCGTCCTCGAAAGGCCCGTCCATGCCGTCCCCCATGTCCGATCCCGCCACGCCCGACGCCTCCGATGCGGCCCTGCCGCCCAGCCTGCGGCTTCTGAAATGGCTGGTCATCCTGCTGACGCTTTCGATGATCGGCGGTGTCATAACCGTGGTCTGGCTGCTTGTCACCCGGATGCCGCAGGCCATGGGCACGACCCTGCCCGAGCTGCCCTCCGGTCTGGTCCTGCCCGAGGGCGCAAAACCGGAGGCCGTGACCTTCGGTCAGGGCTGGATCGCCGTCGTCACCGGCGACGAGCGCATCCTGATCTTCGGCGCCGACGGCCGCCTGCGCCAGGAAGTCGTGATGACCCCATCACCGGGGCCTTGACCGACGCTGCAGCCATGGGGCTACTGTCTGGAAAACGTTTCAACTTCACGGTGTGATTGGCCAATGGTTTCCTTCCCCGCATTGTCAAAAGCCGAAGGGGAAAGACTGCGCGATGAGTTGGTCCGACAGTACCGGATCATCCGGGAAGAATTCGTCCTGCGCATCATACTTGTGGGGCTGGCCTATGCTCTCTGCGCGATCTACGTGAATGGCTGGCTGATGGCCGCGCTGTTCCTGGTCGAGGTGACGGGCGAATTCCTGGCGCAACGCCTGTTGCGCGGGCTCGACCCCATGCGGTGGCCCCTTCGCTACCGGGCCTTCCTGTTGACGCTGGTGCCGATGGAGGCCTCGCTGATCACGGCGGCGGGACTGGTCTGGATGCAGGACGATCCCTACGCCAAGTCCATCGCCATCGGGCTGGTCATGGGTTCGCTTCTGCACCTCTGCTCGGTCCGGTCGATCCACCTGCCGCTTGGCGCGACCGGCATGGCGACGGTGGGGGTCGTGGTCCTGATCTTCAACACGCTGCACTGGGTATCACTTGGCAACTGGATCGGGCTTGCCGTGTCGACGGCGACAGCGGTGGTGGCGCTTGGCTATGCGATCAACGCGATGGTGTCGAACAACCGGCTGCACCGGGCGGGGGCCGAAGCGGCAGCTGCGGCACGGGCGGCGAACGTGGCGAAGGGCCGGTTCCTGGCGCAGATCAGCCACGAGCTGCGCACCCCGCTGAATGCGGTGATCGGGCTGGGCGAGATCGAGGCGGCGGCGGCCAGCGGCCCGTCGCGCCAGCGGCTGCGCACGGTGGTCACATCGGCCCGCGATCTCGCGGTGATGCTGGACGATGCGGTGGATTACTCGGCCCTGACCGAGGGGCGGGTTGCCATCTCGCCGCGCCCAGTGGCAGTGCGACCGGAACTGTCGGCCAGCCTTCTCGTCTTTGACCTTCAGGCACGCCAGCAGGGACGCGAACTCCTGGTGTCGGTCGACAAGGAGGTGCCGCCGGTCCTGCACATCGACAGCCAGCGCGTCCGGCAATGCCTTGGCAACCTGATCGGCAACGCTCTCAAGCATTCCTCGCTGGGGCCGGTATCGGTACAGGTGCGCCATGCGAAGGGGCGGCTGATCCTCGACGTGGCGGACCAGGGCAAGGGGATCGCCGCGCCGCTGCACGAGAAGGTGTTCGAACCCTTCTACCGCGGAACGACCGACACGCCGGGTGTCGGGCTTGGCCTGGCGATCAGCCGGGCGGTCGCCCGGCAAATGATGGGAGATCTTGTCATCGTCCCTGCGGCGCGGGGCACGGTCTTCCGGCTGACGGTCGCTGCTCCGGAAGCCGAAGCCGCGGACGACTGCGGCAATGCGGTCGATTTCCGCAGCGCCACCGTGCTGGTGGTGGACGACATCGCGACGAACCGGCTGGTGGCGGGGCAGCTTCTGCTGGCCTCGGGCGCGCGGGTGGTCGAGGCGGCAAGCGGGCCCGAGGCGCTGGACCGCCTGACGCAGGGCGGGATCGATGTCGTGCTGCTTGACCTGATGATGCCGGGAATGGACGGGCAGGAAACCCTGCGGCGCATCCGCCAGACTTACGGCCGGAAGGTTCCCGTTGTGGCAATGACTGCAGATGTGCTGGCAATTCACAGCGACGACGGGTTGCGCAAGGCGGTGGACGGTTTCCTGCCGAAACCGATCCTGCCTGAGACCCTGCGCGAAGTACTGGTACAGGTCCTGCCGCGCGGCTGACCGTTCCCGGCAGGCGATGTCGGTCTTGGGCATGAAGGCCCCTGCGGTCTCACTGCAGGCTGACAGAAAACTATGGAGAACGGGATGACAGGCGATCTGGGCGCAGCAGATGCAACCGAACTGGCCGGGATGGTGGCGAAGGGCGAGGTCAGCCCGACCGAACTTATGGATGCCGCCCTTGCGGCGGTCGAGGCGCGAAATCCGGCACTGAACGCTGTGGTGCTGGTACAGGAGGGCGTGGCGCGGAAAGCCATTGCCGAGGGTCTGCCGCCCGGCCCGTTCCGCGGCGTGCCCTTCCTGATCAAGGATCTGGGCTGCGAGGCGAGGGATTTCCCGTCGCACAACGGCTCGCGCCTGTTCGCCAACACGGTCTATCCGGGCGATTCCGCCATCTTCTCCCGGATCAAGTCGACGGGGGTGGTCACCTTCGGGCGGACCACGGCTCCGGAAGGGGGTGTCGGCGCGGCGACCGAAGCGGCGGTCTACGGCGGGCCGACGCGGAACCCGTGGAACCTGGATCGCACGCCGGGCGGGTCGTCCGGTGGGGCGGGCGCGGCGGTGGCGGCGGGGATCGTGGCCTTCGCGCATGGCTCGGACGGCGGCGGTTCGGTCCGCATCCCGGCCTCGTCCTGCGGACTTTTCGGCTTCAAGCCGACGCGGGCGCGGCTGCCGGACGGACCCTATGCGGGCGAAGGCTGGGCCGGGATGGCGATCGACGGGTTCCTGACGCGGTCGGTGCGGGACACGGCGGTCATGCTCGACGCCTGCGAAGGGGCGGACCTGGGCGCACCCTATGTCGCGCCACCGCTCGGTCGCGGTCATGCCGCGGCGGTCAGCCAGCCTCCGCGCCGGCTGCGGGTGGCGATCTGCGACACGACCTTTACCGGAGATGCGATCCATCCCGACGTCGCCGAGGCGGTACGGACGACAGGCAAGCTGCTGGAATCGCTTGGCCATTCCGTCGAACCCGCACGCCCGAAAGCCGATGTTCCAATGATGATGCGGGCCTGGACCGATATCGTCGGTGTCGGCACTGCGCTGTCGATCCGGTCAAAGCTGGGCGACCGTCCTCCGCGCGCCGATGAGGTCGAGGGCGTGGGGCGCGGCGCCTGGGCCCATGCGCAGCGGCTGCACCCGACACGCTACCTGCAGGCGGTGGGCGAAATTCATGCTTTCGGGCGGCAGATGGCGGGATTCTTCGAGGGCGGGCCCGATATCCTCTTGTCGGCCACCTTGGCGGAGCCTCCGGCGAAGGTCGGGCGGTTCAACCACGACACCGAAGACTACATCGGCTACCGCGTCGGCCCGAACGGCATTTTCGCCTATTCTCCCTTCTGCGCGGTCTTCAATGCCAGCGGCCAGCCGGCAGCCAGCCTGCCACTTGGCTGGTCACGGGACGGCCTGCCCGTCGGCGTACATCTGGCCGCCGCGTTCGGACAGGACGAACTGCTGATCAGCCTTTGCGCAGAGCTTGAGCGCGCAGCCCCTTGGACGGACAAGCGCGCGGCAATGGCGCGATGACGCGGAAGAAATTGCTTGTCAGCTAACATATGGTCGGATCAATATGATCAAATAAGGGAAGACTAAGGGGAATGTCCGTGGCCGACGAGGTAACAATCTCTGCCCGGAATGTCGTGAAAGCCTTCGGGCAGGGCGCTGCAACTGTGCGGGCGCTGGACGATGTTTCGGTTGATATCAGGCGGGGAGAGTTCTTCACGCTTCTGGGGCCATCGGGCTGCGGAAAGACCACGCTCCTGCGCCTGATCGCCGGGTTCGAGATGCCGACGGATGGCACGATCAATCTGGACGGGACCGACATCACCACGCTGCCGCCGAACAAGCGCCCTGTGAACACCGTGTTCCAGAGCTATGCCCTGTTCCCGCACCTGACGGTGGCGCAGAACATCGCATTCGGGCTTGAGATGCTGAGCAAGCCCGCCGCCGAGGTAAAGGCGCGGACGGCGCAGATGCTGGCGCTGGTCAAGCTGGAGGAGATGGCGACCCGCAAGACAAGTCAGCTTTCGGGCGGTCAGCAGCAGCGGGTCGCGCTGGCCCGGGCGCTGGCCCCGCAGCCGAAGGTGCTGCTTCTGGACGAGCCCCTGTCGGCGCTGGACCTGAAGCTGCGCAAGGAAATGCAGATCGAGCTGAAGCGGCTGCAGACGGAGACCGGGATCACCTTCATCTTCGTGACCCATGATCAGGAAGAAGCCCTGACCATGTCCGACCGCATCGCGGTGATGAGCGCGGGCAAGATCCAGCAGGTCGGCACCGCGAAGGACATCTATATCCACCCCAAGAACCGCTTCGTCGCCAGTTTCATCGGCGAGACGAACTTCCTGACCGGCAGCGCCGAGGATGGCGCGTTGCGGCTAGGAACCGGAGAGCGGATCGAGGTGCCGGGCCTGCGGGCGGGCGGACAAGTCACGATCAGCATCCGGCCGGAACAGCTGCGTCTTGGCGCATCTGAAGACGGGGGCCTGCAAGCCAAGGTCAGCTCGCTGGTCTATTTCGGCACCGATACGCATTGCCATCTGGCGCTGGCAGACGGGACAGAGATCGTGGCACGCCTGCAAAGCCCGGCCACGGGCGATGCCGGGCTGAACGAAGGCCAGTCGGTCGGCATCCGCTTTGCCGACGGCGCCGTGCAGCGGGTGGAAGACTGATGAGCCCCGCCGAGGAAAACGCCGTCAGGACCTCGGCCCGCAACGGCTGGCTTCTGTCCGCGCCCGCGCTGGTGATGCTGGCCCTTGCGGCTGCCGGGCCCTTGCTGATCGTCGTCTGGTATTCCTTCCTGACAGCGAACGACACCGGGGGGATCATCCGTACCTTCTCGATCGAAGGCTGGAAGGGCATCTTCCTGACCTATGACATCTTCGAGGAACGCTATGCGCTGGCCGATGCGCATCTGACGATTTTCTGGCGCTCGGTCTGGCTGTCGCTGGCAACGACGGCGCTGACCTTCGCCATCGGCTTTCCGACGGCCTGGTTTATCGCCACAAGGCCCGCGCAACAACGGGCGATGTGGCTGTTCCTGATCACCATTCCGTTCTGGACCAACCTTCTGATCCGCACCTTCGCGATCAACGAGGTGATCCGGAACGAGGGCATCCTGAACACCGGGCTGATCTGGCTGGGGGTGATCGATGCGCCCTTGCAGATCGTCTACACCGAAGTCGCGGTGCTGATCGGGATGACCTATGTCTACCTGCCGCTGATGGTGCTGCCGCTTTACGCCACCATCGAGCGCTTCGACATGCGGCTTCTGGAGGCGTCCTACGACCTTTACGCAAGCCGCTGGCGCACGCTACGCCGGGTGATCCTGCCCATCGTCAAGCCCGGCATCATCGCGGGCTCGATCCTGGTTTTCGTGCCCTCGCTTGGCGCCTATGTGACGCCGCGCATCCTGGGCGGCGGCAAGAAGATGATGATCGGCAATTTCATCGAGCTTCAGTTCCTGCAAGGCAAGAACTGGCCCCTTGGCGCGGCGCTGTCGGTGCTGCTGTTGCTTATCGTGATGGCGGCCCTGCTGGTCTATGTCAGGGTCGCGAACCGCGACACGGGGGCGCATCATGGCTGAGCGCAGCTTCGAGATCAGCCGCCTGCCGGGCTTTGCGACTGTTGCGATAGCGGCCTTTGCGATCCTGTATCTGCCCATCGTCACGCTGGTCATCTTTTCCTTCAACGATTCCAATTCGGTGGCCACCTGGGGCGGGTTCTCGCTGCACTGGTACGGCAGGGCCTGGGAAAATGCCGATGTGAAGGCGGCAACCATTCGGTCGCTGATCATCGGTGTTTCTGCTGCGGGCATCTCGACCACGCTGGCCACGCTGGCGGCCCTTGGGACCACCCGGCGCAAGGCGTTCAAGGGCCAGACCCTGATCTATGTGATGATCAACCAGCCACTGATGGTCCCGGAAATCGTCACCGCCGTCGCACTGCTGATCTTCTTCGGCATCCTCAAGGTCGCGACCGGCTATCAGGGCCTGGGCTACCTGATCGCCGCGCACTCCGCCTTCTGCATCCCCTTCGCCTACCTGCCGATCCGCGCGCGGCTGGAAAGCATGGACCTGTCGCTGGAAACCGCGGCTGCCGACCTTTACGCAAGCCCCTGGGCCACGTTCCGCCGGGTCACGCTGCCTTTGCTTGCACCGGGGATCATGGCGGGTGCTATGCTGGCCTTCGTGATCAGCCTCGATGACGTGGTGATCACCGAATTCGTGAAATCGGGTGGGCAGGACACTTTGCCGACCTATATGCTTGGCCAGTTGCGCCGGGCCTTCACGCCCGAGGTCAACGCGATCTCGACCATGCTGCTTGGGGTGACGGTGGTGATGCTTACCGCCTTCTTCCTTCTGACGCGCAAGAAAGACTAACCAACTGGGAGACAGCCAATGAAAAAACTACTGTCCGCAACCGCGATGGTCCTCGCCTCGGCAACGCTTGCCGCTGCCGAGGGCGAGTTGCAGCTTTACAACTGGGGCAACTACACCAGCCCCGAGCTGCTGGCGAAGTTCGAGAAGGAAACCGGGATCAAGGTCACGGTGACGGACTATGACAGCAACGACGTGGCGCTTGCCAAGGTCGAGGCTGGCGGGTCGGGCTTCGATCTGGTGGTGCCTTCCGCGAACTACGTCCGCTTCTGGGTCGACAAGGGGCTGATCGTCCCGCTGGACGATTCGAAGCTGCCCAACAAGGGCAACATCGCGCCGGAATGGAAAGATGTTCCCTGGGATCCGGGCCGGGTTTACACGGTCCCGTGGCAGTGGGGTTCGACCGGCATCGCGGTCAACACCTCGGTCTATTCCGGCGACATCAACACTTCGGCCATCTTCCTTGACGTGCCGGACGAGTTGAAGGGCAAGATCAACGTCGTTCCCGAAATGTCTGACATCCTGGCGCTGGCGACGATGTATGCTGGCGGCAAGCCCTGCGAGGAAGACCCCGAGATCATGAAGAAGGTCCGGGACACGCTGCTGGCGGCAAAACCGAACTGGATCAGCATGGACTATGGCGCGACCGAGCGGCTGTCGAACGGCGACTGGGCCGGTTCGGTCAACTGGAACGGCTCGACCATGCGGGCGCGTCTGGCGACCGAAGGCAAGGTCCAGTACGGCTTCCCGAAGGAAGGCTATCCGCTGTTCATGGATTCCGTTGCTCTCCTGGCCGACGCGAAGAATGTCGAGGAGGCCTACAAGTTCATCGATTTCATCATGGTCCCGGAAAACGCCGCGATGATCTCGGAGTTTGCGCGCTACGCCAACGGGATCAGCGGCTCTGACGCCTTCATGTCGGAAGAGATGAAATCCGCCCCCGAAGTCAACGTTTCAGCCGAAAACCTGTCGCATGGCCAGTTCCTGCCGGGCTGCACCGGCAAGGCGCTGGACTTCCAGACCGCGATCTGGACCGAACTGCAGAAGTAATCTGCCTGCGGAAATCGGCGGTCCGGTGGTTTCACACCCCCGGACCGCCGTAGAGTATTTGTGAAAAGAGCAAGACATGCTGGAATGGTCGGCGACAGAGCTTTCGGCGGCAATCCATGCACGAAAGATCGCGCCCTCCGAGGTGATGGCGACCTGGCTGGCGCAGGTGCAGGCGGTAAACGGCGAGATAAACGCCGTGGTTTCGCTTCGAGACCCCGACGACCTGATGGCCGAGGCGCGGGCGCTGGACAATGCGCCGCCGCAGGGCTGGCTGCATGGCATCCCCTTGCCGGTCAAGGACCTGGTGGCGACGAAGGGGCTGCGGACGACGTGGGGCTCGCCGATCTACGCGGATCATGTGCCGACGCAGGACGACATCCTTGCCGCACGGATGCGGGCAGCGGGGGCGGTCTTTCCGGCCAAGACCAATGTGCCGGAATGGGGCCAGGGGTCGCACAGCTTCAACCCGATCTTCGGGGTCACGCGGAACCCCTATGACCTGACGCGCAGCGCGGGCGGGTCCTCGGGCGGGGCGGCGGCGGCCTTGGCGGCCCGGATGGCCTGGGTCGCTGACGGGTCCGACATGATGGGCAGCCTGCGCAACCCGGCGGGGTTCTGCAACGTCTATGGCTTCCGCCCGACCTGGGGGCTGGTGCCCTCGGACGCCGAGGGCGACACCTATCTGGCGACACTTGCCACCGAAGGCCCGATGGCGCGTACCGTCGAAGACCTCGCGCGGCTGCTGTTGGTGCAGGCGGGCGAGAATCCCGAAGTTCCTTTCCCCCGCGCGGTGCCGGACCTGCTCACCGGCCTCGACCAGGGCGTGAAAGGGCTGCGGATCGGCTGGCTGGCCGACTGGGGCGGCGCCTATGCGATGGAGCCAGGCATTCTGGACGCTTGCGAGGCGGGCCTGAAAGTGCTGGAGGGTCTGGGAGCAGAGGTCGTCCCCCTGCCCCCACCCTTCCCGGCCGAAAAACTCTGGTCATCCTGGGTGACGCTGCGGGCGATGCTGAATGCGGGCAGCAAGCGGGCGCTGGCGGAAGACCCGGCGAAACGCGCGCTGACCAAGCCCGAAACGCTCTGGGAGATCGCGCAGGGTTCGGGGCTTTCGGCGCAGGAGGTCTATGAGGCCAGCGTGATCCGCAGCCGCTGGCACGCCCATGCCGCGCGGCTGTTCCAGCGCTTCGATGCCGTCGTGCTTCCTACCGCCCAGGTCTGGCCCTTCCCCGCCAATTGGCGCTGGCCCGAGGAGATCGCCGGGCGGAAGATGGACACCTATCACCGCTGGATGGAGGTCGTGGTCCCCGCCAGCCTGATCGGCCTGCCCGCGCTGTCGGTGCCGGTCGGTTTTTCACCTGTCGGCCTGCCGGGCGGCATGCAGATCATCGGCCGTTCGGGTGACGACGCCGGCATCCTCGCCATCGGACAGGCGTACCACCGCGCCACGGGCTGGCCGCAGAAGCGCCCGCCTCTGGCGAGAGACGCGGTTTCGCGCTAGGGCTTGCCGCACAGGAGGCAGCATGCGCGTTCTCGTCATCGGCTCCGGCTCTATCGGGCGGCGGCATCACGACAACTTACAAGCGCTCGGAGCCTCCTCCCGGCTGGTTTCATGGCGCGAGGCTGGCCTTGGCGGGGCGCTTGCGGCGATGACCGATGCCGAAGCGGTGGTGGTCGCAACCGCGACCGACATCCGTCTGCCGCTGATCGAGGCTGCTGCCGCGCGCGGCCTGCCGGTCTATGTCGAAAAACCGCTCGCCTTCCGGCCCGAGGAGGTGGAGGCGATTGCCGAAGTTGCAGCGCCGATCGCCGACAGGTCGATGCTGGGCCTGATGATGCGCTATCACCCTGCCGTGCGGGCGCTGGCGGCTGCCGACCGGTCGGATGTGTTCCAGTTCGCCCTGACCATCGGCCATGACGTGACCCAGTGGCGCGCGAACTGGCGGTTCTCGGACAGTTATGCCGCGCGAGCCGAGGGCGGCGGGGTGCTGCTGGACCTGTGTCATGAACTGGATATTGCCGCCTGCCTGGTCCCGGGGCTTTCGGTGACCCGGGTCGAGAGCCTCGGCCATCCGGCCTATCCCGGTATTGATGTCGCCAGCCGGATTTCCCTGCGCGGGCAGGGCGTTGTCGGCGATGTGTCGATGGATTACCTGACGCCGAAGCTGCACCGCCGGACCATGCTGCGGGGCACCGAGCGGACGCACGATTTCGACTTTGCCGCGCAGGCGTATCGGGTGACCGATGCTTTTGGCCCGCACGACCTGGACTTGCCGCTGGAGCGGAACGCGATGTTCCTGGACGCGATGCGCGATTTTCTGGCGCTGTCTCAGGGAAAGCCGACTTCAGGCAACCCGCTGATGCCCCGGCTTGACCTTTGCCTGCCCTCGGCCCGGCTGGTGGCGGATGCCTGGTCGCAGCGGGCTTTCATCGGCGAGATCACGAAGGAGATTCCATGATCCTCGGTCACATCGGCGCGCGGAAGGGCTCGAAAGGCGTGCCGCGCAAGAACTTTCGCATGATCCACGGCAAGCCGCTTATCGACTGGTCGCTGGACCAGCTTTTTGCGCATCCGATGGTCGATGCGGTGGTGGTCTCGACGGATGATGAAGAGATCTATGACCACGCGGTCACTAAAGGCGCCTTGAAGATCGGCCTCCGGCCCGCGCATCTCGCGACCGACACGGCTGGCAAATGGGGTGTCTGGCAGCATGCGCTGGAGGCATCCGAAGCGCTGGCCGGGCCGGCAAAGGCGTTCCTCGACCTCGACTGCACCTCGCCGCTGCGTCTGTCCGAAGACATCACCGCCGCTCTGGAACTGTTTGCCGCAGAGCAGCCGGATATGGTGATGAGCTGCTGCGAGGCGCGGAAGAACCCCTATTTCAACCTTGTGGAGCCGGATGCCACCGGGGCGCTGCATGTCTCGAAACCGCTGCCGGGCGGCGTGGTGGCACGGCAGCAGGCGCCCGTCGTCTATGAACACGCGGCCTCGACCTATGTCGTCGCGCCCGCCTATCTGAAACGCTCGAAGGGGCTGTGGGAGGGCCGGGTGATCCCGTACCTGATGCCGCCTGAACGCTGTGTCGACATCGATACGCCCTTCGATTTCCGACTTGTCGAATTTCTGATGCAGGAGGCCCGGAATGACTGAGCAACTCAAAGGCCGCACGGTCTTCATCACCGGATCGGGGGGAGTCCTTGGCTCCACCTATGTCCGCCGGATGCTGGCCGAAGGCGCGCGGGTGATCGCGTCCGACCTGCCGGGCAAGCGGGCAGATGCGCTGGTCGAGGCGCATGGGGGGAACGAAAGCTTCCGCTTCTATCCGCTGGACGTGGCGAATGAGGATGAGGTGGCGGGGATTTTCCAGCGCATCCTGAAGGATGGCTGGGAGCCGAATGTCGTGCTGAACAACGCGGCGATCACCGGTGAGCTTCTGATGGGCGCGGGGCAGCCATTCCCCGATTTCGCCGACCTGAAGGTCTCGGACTGGGAAAAGACGATGCGGACCAACCTGACCGGGCCCTTCATGGTGGCGCGGCAGATGGACCGCGATATCGTCGGGAAATGGCCCTGCACGCTGATCAATGTGGCCTCGATGTATGCGCTGAACGGGGCGCATCACCGAATTTATGACGGCATGCCGTTCAAGAACTTCTCGGCCTACGGCGTGACCAAGGCGGGGATTCACGGGTTAACGGTCTGGCTGGCAGGCTACTGGGCGGGCCGGGGCGCGACGGTGAACACGATCGCTCCGGGGGCGGTGTTCAACAATCACTCGGAGGAATTCCAGCGCCGGGTGGGTGAGCTGATCATGCTGGACCGGATGGCCAAGCCGGACGAGATCGCGGATGCGATGCTGTTCCTGGCCAGCCCCCAAGCGGGCTACATGACCGGGCAGATGATCAACGTGGATGGCGGGTTCAGCGGCTGGTGAGCGGAGCCTGTTCACGCGCGGACACCGAGCCGGTCGAAAGAAAATCAAAGGCTTGCGAGCCCGCGTTCATGTCGGCTTAACCATGCTGTCCAGCGCCGCGAGCGTCTTTTGCGTGGCGCCGGAATGGGCGGCAAAGAAGGCTTCGATCACCTCCGGTCCGGGTCCCGACCAGTCGGTCAGGGCCTTGGTCAGCGCCACGGGAGACTCGACGCGGAGGCAGACGCCAGCCGCGATCGCCTCGACCGCCGGATATTCGATGGTGTGGATTTCAGGGCCGACGATCACCGGGCGCTTGAGCGCAAGCGGCTCGATGATGTTGTGCGCACCGTGGGGCGTGAAGCCGCCACCGGTGACGGTGCGGTCGGAGAGGGCGAGGTAGAAATACATCTCGCCGAGAGAGTCGCCCAGAAGGATGTCGGGGCTGGCTTCGTGTCGATGCCCCCCATCCCCTCCCCACGAGGGGGTGGGGACGCTTTTCGGGGCCAGCGTCGCATCCAGCGCATCGGAGCGGCGGATCACTTTCAGACCGCGCCGGGCGATCATCGCGGCCACCTCGTCGAAGCGTTCCGGCTTGCGGGGGACATAGACGAAGAAGGGGTGCGAGGGGTCCTTGAGGGCCGTCGTGATCGCGTCGAGGTAAAGGTCATCCTCGCCTTCCACGGCAGAGGCGAAAGTGATCACTGGACGGCCGCCTGCCAGCCCCGGCCGCAGGGCTTCGGCAGCGGCGGCCAGATGCGGCGGGATCGGCTGGTCGAAGCGCAATTCGCCGGTGACGCTGATGTTCCGCACCCCCACGCTGGCAAAGCGCTGCGCCTGAAGGTCGGACTTCACGAAGGCCCCGGCATAGCCCTGCATCAACTTGTGACGCAGACTCAGCTTCGCATCCCTGTCCATTGATTTCGTGGGATATTGTGCGTTGCACATGAACAGGGGCACGCCCGCTTTCCGCGCGGCGAAGATCATCCGGGGCCAGATCTCGATCTCCATCACCAGACCGGCACGGGGGCGGAAGGCGCGGAAGAATCCGCGATAGGCCCATGAGGTTTCAAACGGCACCCAGACGGCGGCGAGCTGTCCGGCGGCGATCTCGGCGGCGAAGGCCCGTTCCGCCTCGCGGCGGCCTGCCGGGGTGAAATGGGTGGTCACTACCCTATCCCCCCGGTCAAGCAGCGCGCGGACCAGCGGGACGGCGGAGCGCATTTCGCCAAGGCTGACGGCATGGACCCAGACCGCGCCAGGCAGGCGCTGGCTGTAGCGGCCGAACCGTTCGGAAAGGTGCTGCGCGTAGAGAGGGTCTTTGCGACCCCGCCGCCACAGGTAGATCAGCACGACCGGCAAGCCGATATGCCAGAGGAGCGACCAGAGGCGGAGGAAGAGCCAGAGCCTCATGCGAGGGCCGCGAGCTTCAAGAGGTCAGTGGCGAGGGGGGCAAGCGCACCCTGGGCCGCATCGGAAAG
The DNA here is from genome assembly GCA_017303485.1 of Rhodobacterales bacterium. Taxonomy (GTDB): domain Bacteria; phylum Pseudomonadota; class Alphaproteobacteria; order Rhodobacterales; family Rhodobacteraceae; genus Tabrizicola. The sequence goes on along the minus strand of JAFLCY010000016.1, from coordinate 19,390 downwards.
CGCCTTTGCGCGGGCGGCCATCGCGCTGTGGTCGGCGCTTAGAGTGGCGATCAAGACCTCCGGTTGCACCGGTTGGGCCGCTCCGTGTTCATGCAGGGTGGCGAAATCGGCGGCAAAATTGGCGGTACGGGGCCCGTGCAGGATGGCCGAACCAAGGGCGGCGGGTTCCCAGGGGTTGTGACCTTCGGTCGGGCCAAAGGTGCCACCGATCAGGCAGCTTGGACAAAGCCGATACCAAAGGCCCATCTCACCAAAGGTATCGACGATCCAGACGTCTCCCGAAGGCCCCTGCCCTGCGCTGCGACGGGTCGCAGTGAGGCCATGCTCGGCCGCGCGGGCAGAGATTTCCGCGCCCCGGTGCCGGTCGCGCGGGGCGATGAGGAGGAGCGGGCGCACGGGGGCGGCGCGCAGGGCGGAGAGGGTGACGAACTCGTCCTCGTGGTGCGAGGAGGCGAGGAGGACGGGGTGGAGGCCGGTCAGCGCCTCGCGCGCTTCGGCCAGTCTGGCGGGGTCGGCGGCCAGCGGCGGTGCGGCGGCCTTGAGCGAGCCGGTGACGCGGACACCGTTCGCGCCAAGGGCTTGCAGGTGGCGGGCGGTGGCGTCGTCCTGCGCGTTGATCAGCGCGAAGCGGGCGAAGAGGTTGGCGTACAGCCCCTTCCAGCGCGACCGGCGGGCATAGGCGTCTGCGTTCATCCGGGCATTGATCAGGGCCAGCGGGATCCCGCGCCTCTGGGCCGCGACGACGGCGCCGGGCCAGAGGTCCTGTTCGGCCCAGATCGAGAGCGCGGGGCGCCAGTGGTCGAGGAACCGCTTGAGGTAGCCCGGAGCGTCCAGCGGCAGGAACTGATGCCGGGTGCGGGGCGGCAGGTTCTGGGCGATCACCTCGGCCGAGCCGCGCGTGGTGGAGGTGACGAGGAACTGCGTTTCCGGCGACCGGTCCGCCATCGCGGCGATCAGGCCGCGCAAGGCGAGGGTTTCGCCAAGGCCGACGGCATGCAGCCAGATCAGCGGGCCGTCGGGCCTGGGTTGCGTGGCTTCGCCCAGCTTCTCGCGCCAGCGGCCCGGGAGTTCCTTGCCCCGGTCAAGGCGGCGTCTCAGAAGGCGGGGCGCGACAAGCGGAATCGCGCGCGCGGCGGCGAGATAGGCCCGGAGTTGAAGGCCCGCTGGCCTAGCCGATGTCACGGAAGGCCTTTTGCAGGCTGAGGGTCCAGAAGTCGGGCCGGGCAAGGACCTGGACATACCGCTCGGCGGCGCTGCCCTGGCCGAAGCCGTCATGGGGCGTGGCCTGGCGGCCCCAGTGAGTCTTGAGAAAACCAAGGATCGCCTGCCGGTCGGCCGCATCGCAAGCGGTGACAGAGGGCGCGTCGGAGCGGTTGGACTGCCTTGTGCCGATGTCGAGCGATGGCAGGCCGAGGAAGGGCGCCTCGCGCACCCCGGCGCTGGAATTGCCGACCATGCAGGCGGCGTTCTTCATCAGTTCCGAGAAATGGGCGAACCGCATCGAGGGGAGCAGGCGGAAGCGGTCTTTCGGCAGGTTTTCCAGCACCTTGAAGATCGCCGCGCTGCCGGGGTCGTTGTTCGGGGCGATGGTGACGAAGTTGCGGCCGCTGTCCGCAAGGGCTTCGAACAGTTGGGCTGCCTGCTGGCCAATCGTGCCCTGTTCACTGGTCACCGGATGGAAGGTCGCGATGCCGTAGTCGCTGAACGGAATGGCATAGCGGGCGCGGACCTCCTCCAGCGTGACACCAGAGGGACGGGCGTGGAAGTCAAGCTCGGGCGAGCCGATGACATGGATGGTCTCGTCCGGTTCGCCAAGGGCCCGGACCCGCTGGGCGGCGGTTTCGGAAGAGACGAAATGGTAGGTGCAAAGCTTGGTGTTGCAGTGACGGAAGACCTCGTCGATCGTGCCCGAGACCTCGCCGCCCTCGACATGGGCCGAGCGGACGTAGTTGGTCGCGGCGACGAGGGCACCGGCCAGCGCCTCGATCCGGTCGCCGTGGAGGAGGATCAGGTCGGGCTTCGTTTCGCGGACATAGGCGGAGAAGCCGGTGACCGTGCGGGCAAGGACAATATCCTGCGGATCGCCCTCGTCCTGGTTGACGAATTCATGCACCTCGACCCCCGGCATGCGCCGCACCTCGTTCCGGGTCAGGCCATAACGGTCCATCATATGCATGCCGGTGACGAAGAAGGTGACGCGATACCCCGCATCGCGTGCAGCGACGGCGAGCGGTTCCAGCTTGCCGAAATCGGCACGGGTGCCGGTGAGGAAGAGGAGGTGGCGGGTCATGGATGCAGCTGCGGTCATGGGTAGGCCTGTCTAACCCCCCGGACAAACGCGACGCAAGGCAGAGCTGTGCGGATTGCACCCCGGAGGGCGGCGGCATAACCTTGGCAGGTGGTGCAACCTGCGGTCCGAGATGGCGATGCTGCAATCCCTGCGTTCCAGACTCGGCCGAAAGCTGCGCCCACGCCGCGAGGTGGAGGTCAGCACGCCGGACGATCTGGTGGAGCTTGCGCACTGGATCGACCGCCCCCCGCTGCGGCTGATGGTGCCCCCGGGATTGCTGCGGATGCAGGGAGCCTTCGTCTATGGCCCGGACCATCCCTTCGTCGCAGCGCTGACCGAGGGCGAGGCCGCGCTGCGCCGGTTCTATGCGACGTGCCAGCCACGGACGATCAGCGAGTATTACGGCCTGGATGCGGGTGGTCGCAGCGGAGCGGACCTGCCGCCCTGGGAAATCCCCTGGTACGGGCGGCGCGTTCGGACCCCGCCGCCGGGCGAGCTGTCGTTGCCTGCCGAACACGGGGTCAGCTTCTACGGGCCCGTGACCGCCCAGAAGATCGGGTTGGAGATGGACCGCTTGCAGCGGCTGCGGGCCGCGGTCGAACAGAACGGCTACGATCCCGATGCCCATGGGGATATCGAGGGATACATTCTGAACGACGGCGCGAGTGCGGCCTTCTTCGTGCGGGGCGGCAAGCATCGTGCGGCAGTCCTTACCGCGCTTGGTCGTGACCGCATTCCAGTTGCCTTCCGACCCTCGTTTCCCCGCATGGTCCATGCGGCGGATTCCGCCCGTTGGCCGCTGGTGCGTGCCGGAGCGATGGAATTCTCGCTGGCGAAGGAAATTCTCGAAGCCTATATCCGGGGCCGGATGCAGTGACGGGGCGATGATGGACAAGCTGGTCGAAGCCTATTCGGGCGACAGGGCGCGCAATTACGATGCCCGCCGCGCCGCATCAAAGCGCTGGCAGCGGGAAGTTGCGGCGATGAAGGCGATGCTGGCCGACCTTGACGCCAGAACCGTGCTGGACTGCCCGTTCGGGACCGGCCGCTGGATCGCGGAGTACGAGGCCATTGGCGCGACCGTGACCGCCGTCGACCTGTCGCAAGGGATGCTGGACGAGGCAGCCGCCAAGGTTGCCGAACTGCCGAAGGACCGCCAGGGGGCCTACACGCTGGTCCGTGCCAGCATATTCGACCTTTCGCCGATGCAGCCCGCCCCTGATCTGACCGTCTGCATCCGCTTCCTGAACTGGGTCGCCTTCCCCGATGCGGTCCGGGCGCTGGAGCGGCTGACCGCGCTTGGCTCGCCGCGCATGATCCTTGGTGCCAGCCTGGTTCCCGAAGCGGCGGGGCCATTGCGGCGGCTCTGGTATGGTCTTTCGCTGGCGGTGATCAACTGGCGCGCGCGCAACAAGCCCATGCAGCACGTCCATCCCGAAGCCGCCTTCCTGGCCGAACTCACCCGGCTTGGCTGGCGCGTGGTCGACCGGCGCGAGATCATGCGCCGGAACGCCCGGGTGAACTATTTCTTCCGTCTCGAGCGCGCATGACGGCTGCGCCCCGCGTCCTGCTGGTGAACGACACCGACGAAGGCGCCACGCATTTCGGTTGCATGCGGGTGATGCGGACCATTCGTGCCGAACTGGCGCGGCGCGGGATGCCGGACCTGCCGTCGATCAAGGTCGGCACCGACTGGCGGCGTGACGCCGGTCTGACCGCCCGGATCGACGCCGCCGACGTGGTCGTGATCAATGGCGAAGGCACGCTTCACCATGGCAAGCGCCGGGGCCGCTGGCTGCTGGAAGCCGGGGCGCGGGTCAAGGCGCGCGGCGGGCGCGTGGCGCTGATCAATGCTCTGTGGCAGGACAACCCGGGCGACTGGGCTGATCTGGCGGGCGGTTTCGACATTCTTGCCTGCCGCGACGGCCATTCTGCGGGCGACCTGGCAAAGGCCACCGGGCGCGAGGTCACCTGTCTTGGCGACCTGTCGATGTTCCTCCCCTGGGATGTGACGTCCGCCGCGCGATCCGGCGTCATGGTGGGCTGTTCGGTGCATGGCGAGGTCACCGAGGCGCTGGCGCGTTTCGCGCGGCAGGGTGGGCATGATTTCGTGCCGGTCACAACCGAGATCAAGTCGATGCCGGCCCGGCTCACCGGCTGGCGGCGCTGGCTGCGGGCACGCAGTACGGCCTGGCGGAACCACCGGTTCCAGGCCCGGTTCCCCGAAACCCGGTTCCTGAGTGACGACCTGGGGTTCCTGACCGAACTGTCGCGACACAAACTTGCGGTGACAGGCCGCTTTCACGCAGTCTGCCTGGCGGTCCTGTCGGGCACGCCGTTCATTGCCGTAAGCTCGAACAGCTGGAAGATCGAGGCGCTGATCAAGGATATCGGGCTTGACCCCGACCGGCTGCGCGCCCTGTCAGGCCTGACGCAAGCCACCCTTGCCGAACGCGACTGGGACTACAGCGACACGGAGCGCGCCGCCATTGACGCAAGCCTGTCGCGCTGGCGTGAAACAGGCGCGGTGCTTTTCGACCGCATCGCTGCGCTCACGCCAGATCGCTCCATTTGAGCTGCGTGTTCCGCGTCACCGCGCGGGTCAGCCGCTTCCCCACCACCTTGTCGAAATCATAGGCCGCGATCTCCCCGGAGCCCGGGCGGCGGGCCCAGATGTCGGTCTCGTGGATCACATGGCCCAGCGGCAAGTCCCTGTCCGCCACCACCGAACCGCGGGCGAAGCGGTAGACGTCTTCCTCGGGCGCGGTGCGTTGCTTCGGATTGTTGGCGGCGATCCATATCTCCTTCGAGCGGTCGATCAGGAAGCGCAGTTCCGCCGGGTCCATCGAGTTGATGATGTCCGGCCCCTTGCGGTAGCGGCTGTCGGTGTAGTGGCGTTCCAGGATGCTTGCACCCAGAGCGACGGAGGCCAGCGCCATCTCCGGCCCGATAGAGTGGTCGGAGAAGCCGACAACCGCCTTCGGGAAGGCTTGCTTCAGCTCGGTCACCCCGCGCAGGGAGACGATTTCCGCGGGGCTGGGGTAAAGGTTGGTGCATTCCAGAAGCGCATACTCCACCCCGGCCTGATCGAGTATGTCGACAGAGGCGCGAATGGTTTCAATGGTTTGCATGCCCGTCGACAGGATCACCGGCTTGCCCTTGCGGGCGATGTGCCGGATCAGCGGCAGGTTGTCGGCCTCACCGCTCCCGATCTTGTAGGCGGGGACGTCCTGCGTCTCCAGCCAGTCGGCGGCGGCGCGGGAGAACGGCGTCGAAATCCAGATCAGGCCGAGGCTTTCGGTATAGCGCTTCAGTTCCGCCTCTTCGTCCAGCTTCAGCGCGCAAGCTTCCATGACGTGCCAGATCGAGACATCGGCATTCGGCGGGAAAATCTGTTTCGCCTCATCCGTCATCTCGTCTTCGATGATATGGGTCTGGTGCTTGATCATCTCGCAGCCTGCCCCGGCGGCGAGGCGCACCATTTCCTTCGCCACGGCAAGGTCGCCGCCGTGGTTGATGCCGATCTCGGCGATGACGAGGGGCGGATGGTTCGGGCCGATCTCGCGGTGGGCGATCTTCATGGGGCACTCCTTGGCTTGGCCCCGTGGTGCGTCAGGGCGACGTGCCTGTCAAGCCAGCGGGTAGCGGGCCAGCACCTCGTAGCGCGGGGCCTTGCCGGTCAGGTGGCTGCGCCAGAGGGTCAGCTCGGCGACCTCCCAGGGGTCGGTGCGAAAGCCGGCGCCCATCGCGACGGCGCGTTCCAGACGCATCGCATCGGGCGGAGCGGGAGGCGAGAAGCGCCCCAGCGTTACGTGAGGCGTAAACTTGCGCGCATCGACCGGACAACCGGCCCGGCGGGCGATGGTCTCGACCCTGGCCTGCAGGTGCATAAGGTCTGGCGAGGGGGCGAGCCCGGCCCATGCGGTGCGGGGCCTGTCCTTGCCGAAGATTCCAAGGCCCCGGAGCGAAAGATTGAAACGCGGGGCGCGCAGGGCCTGGAAGCCTTCGTGGGCGGCTTCCAGCGCGGGTTCGGGGCAATCGCCGAGGAAGACGAGCGTGAGGTGAAGCGTCTCCGGTTCCACCTTCCGCGGCAGCGGCAACAGGAACTGTTGCACCTGAAGCGCGCCACGGACGGCGAGCGGCAGGTCGATGCCGAGGAAGGCGCGGATCATCGCCGCTCCAGCACGACCAGCCGGTCGCGAATGTCCACGCGGACCGGGCCTTCGCGCGGGGGATCAAGCAGGGTTTCCAGAAGCGCAGGCCCGGGCGGAGCGCGGCCTCCGCCGTTCCAGCCGAGTGTGCTCAGAACATCGGAGGCAGGCCCGGGCAGGCGGTCAGGCAACTCGTGCCCCGCCAGCAGGCCCCAGATCGCCGTCCAGAGCCGCCCGACCGACCATGGATTGTAGCCGCCGCCGCCAAGTACGAGGACGCGGGGCGCAAGGGGCAGAAGGGCGCGGATCGCCTCCAGATAGGCACGGTTGGACAGGGCAAGACGCGAGAGCGGATCTTCAAGCAGACTGTCGGCACCGCATTGCAGGACCAACGCCTCTGGTCTGAACTCTGCGACGCGGGGCAGGATCATGCCGTCCAGCACCGCCCGCGCCTCGCTGTCGTTGTAGCCCTTCGGCACCGGAAGGTTGAAGGCGCTTTCCCCGGCGGTATCGGCCAGAGCGCCGGTAAAGGGCCAGCGACCCTCTTCGTGAACCGAGATCATCCGGACGCCCGGATCACCGGAAAAGGCCAGTTCCACCCCGTCGCAGTGATGCGCGTCCAGGTCGACATAGGCTATCCGCCCCACCCCGCCGCGTTGCAGGACCCTGATCCCCAATACCACGTCGTTGAGGTAGCAGAACCCGTTCGCCCGGCCCGGCAGCCCGTGATGCGTGCCGCCTCCGGGGACATGGATCGTGCCCGGACTGCGCGCCAGCATCTCGGCCGCGAGCATCACACCCCCGGCCCCGGTGGCCGGGCGGCGGTAGACCTGCGGGAAGACAGGGTTCGACAGCGTGCCGAGGTGGAAGCGATGGCGCATCTCCTCAGTCGCCTCGCCCAGGGTTTCGGCGGCCTGCAGGGCGGCGATGTAGTCTGGCTGGTGCCACAGCGCCAGTGCGGCGGGCTTGGCGCGGGGGCTTTGGCGAAACCGCTCGGGCGGCAGCCAGCCCAAGGCGCGCGCAAGGTCCATAACGGTCGAGACGCGGGGCACGCGCAGCGGATGATGCGATCCGTAGGACGAGCCGCGATAGATCTCGGAACCGATGAACAAAGGCGGTGCCGCCGTCCCGACCGCGGAGGGAGGCGGGGTGACGATCATTCCAGCATCGCCTCGATCCGGCCCGCGATCTGGTCGCTTTCCGGTTTGACCGGCGCGCCGAAGGTTCCTGCGATGCTGCCATCGGGCGCGATCAGGACCTTGTTGAAGTTCCAGCCGGGGACGAACCCCGTCTCTTCCCGCAGCCAGGCATAGAACGGGTGGGCCTCGCCTCCCTTCACATGGGTGATCTCGGTCATCGGCAGGGTCAGGTCGAAGGTCAGCGCGCAGTAGTCCTTGACCGCTTTCTCGTCCGCAAGCTCCTGGTTGAAGTCATCCGAGGGCACCGCGAGGATCAGCGCCCTGTCTCCAAAGCGGTCGTGCAAGGCTTGCAACCCGTCGAACTGCCCGGCAAAGCCGCAGAGCGAGGCGGTGTTCACTACCAGCACCGGCCTGCCGTGCCAGTCGTCCAGGGCGATCTCGCCGCCGTCGATCGAGGCGAAGGTGAAGCCCCCACCCGCCGTCAGTGGAGTGGCGATCACAAGCGCCAGAAGACCCATCAAACCGCGCATTCCGTCGCCCCCATCCGCTGCAAGACTGCAAAGGTAAGATAATCCGACCGTTTCGACGGTCAATTCCTTGGGAAATGACTGTAATTTCCTCCATTCTCATGCCATATTCATTTGCGAGGACAGCGGGCAGCGGCGAGACCCGGGAACCGGGCGGCCAAGTGAGCGTGACATGGGTTGGCAAGACAAGATAACGGCACAAGGTGCCGACGCGGGCGGTACGCGGATGCAGTACGGGGCACTGTGCTGGCGTCGTGGCAATGAGGGGACCGAGGTTCTCCTGATCACCAGCAGGGATACCGGGCGCTGGGTGATACCGAAAGGCTGGCCGATGCCCGGCCTGTCACCCGAGGCTGCGGCGGCGCAGGAAGCCTGGGAAGAGGCCGGGGCGTCCGGCCTGATGAACCCGCTCTGCATCGGACGCTACGGCTATCAGAAATGCCTGTCGGTGACCTCAAGCGTGCCTTGTGCGGTGGCAGTATTCGGAATGCGCGTCGACAAGCTGGCCAAGTCCTTTCCCGAGGTGAAGGAACGGCGGCGCAAGTGGTTTTCCCTGGCAGAGGCATCGACGCTGGTGGCCGAGCCGGACTTGTCGGTGATCATCGCGGGCTTTCTGCCGCCGATTGGCGGCCGCGCAGCGCCGATCAGCGGAGATGACGACGATGCGACACCGAACGGGGCGGGCGGCTCTCGAAAGGGCCATTGACCTTTCCGACGCAGTGCTTAGCTAATCCTGTGTCCAGATTGCGGGACTTCGGGGCATGATCCGTTACAGCCTGAAATGCGGGGCCGGGCACGGCTTCGACAGCTGGTTCAAGGGGGACGAGGCATTCTCGGCCCTGCTTGCGGCTGGCCAGGTGGCCTGCCCGGTCTGCGGCTCCAGCGCGGTGGAGAAAGAGCTGATGGCCCCTGCCGTGCGCCCGGCCCGCAAGGCTGCCGCACCCGCCCGGCCCGACCTGTCGGCCCCGGGGTCCGACCTCGAAGAAAGGATCACCGCCCTGCGCCGCCAGATCGAGGAAAACTCGGAATATGTCGGGATGAACTTCGCCGCCGAGGCCCGCGCCATCCATTCCGGCGACGCGCCAGAGCGGGCGATCCACGGCGAGGCGAAGCCGGACGAGGCGCGGGCGATGATCGAGGAGGGCCTGCCGGTTGCCCCCCTGCCCTTCCTGCCTGCCCGCAAGGTGAACTGACGGCGACATCGGCGGCGGTTGACCGGATTGTCGGTCGCGGCAATTCTGGTCGAGTTGTTCTTTGTCGTGAGAGGATTGTCCCGATGCGCACCGCCGCCACCGCCCTGCTTCTGTTTACGGGCATCCTGCCCTTTCCCGTCCATGCGACAACCGCGGAAACCGAGGCCTTCGGGCAATGCCTGATCGGCCAGACCACCGGCGAGGACAGGTTGCTGCTGGCGCGGTGGATTACCCTTGCCTTCGCGTCGCATCCGGTTGTGCAGGATGTGATTGCCGTGGATACGGGCAAGCTCGCCGAGACCGACGTTGCCATGGCCGAACTGGTGACGGCGCTGCTGACCGAGCGCTGCGGTGCGCAGGCAAGGGCTGCCGTGGCGGCCGAGGGCGATCCGTCGATTGCCATGCAGAAGGCGTTCGAGATGCTGGGAGCGGTCGCTTCGCAAGAGGTGATGCAGAACCCGGCCGCACAGGAGCGGATCAACGCGTTCGCCTCGCATCTTGATGCGTCCCGGCTGGCCGCGACCCTGGCCCCCTGACCCGCAAGGTCGGGCTTTGGTTGCTGGATGGCCTGCTTTCCCCCGCGCTTCGGCCGGAAGCCGCTAGTAGATGTAGCGGATCTGTTCGGTCCAGAAACGTTCCATCCGTTTCAGCGACATGTTGATCTCATCCATTCCCGACGCGTCGATCAACCCGCGCTTTTCGATCCCGTCGGAATGCCGGGCGAAAAGGTCGTTGAGAAGCCCGCGGACATGGCGGCCCTTTTCCGTCAGCTTTACCCGGACCGAGCGGCGGTCAATCTCGGACCGCTGGTGGTGCATGTAGCCCAGGTCCACCAGCTTCTTCAGGTTGTAGCTGACATTCGAGCCCTGGTAGTAGCCGCGCGATTTCAGCTCGCCCGCCGTCACCTCATTCTCGCCGATGTTGAAGAGGAGGAGCGCCTGGACCGAGTTGATCTCCAGGATGTTCAGCCGTTCGAACTCGTCCTTGATCACGTCCAGAAGCAGGCGGTGCAGCCGTTCCACAAGGGCAAGGTTGTCAAGGTAGCAGGACAGGAACGCCTTTTGCGACCCATCCAGCACCGGGGCATACATTGTCATACCGTTTCTCCACCGTTCGGACGAAGGCAGAATCGGCACAAACCGCAAACATTCCGTAAACTTGCGTGGAACTTCGCCTATTTTCCCGCCGCGAGGCGTGTTTCGGCAAAGCTGGTGATCCGGGCAAGCAATGCGGCCAGGGCGGGCGGCGGGGCGGACTGGCCGAGGATCCAGGCCATCAGGTCCTGATCATTCTCGGCCAGAAGCGCATCATAGAGATCAAGCTCGCCCAGTGAAAGCCGCCCAAGGTGCGCATCCGCGAAGGGGCCAAGCACCAGGTCCATTTCCTTGGTGCCGCGGCGCCAGGACCGCATCGCCATGCGCTTCAGCCGGGCCTCTGCCGTTTCGTCCGCCATCCCGCCCCGCCTTTCGCTTATGCGGCCTCGCGCATCGCCTGCCGCACCCGACGCTCCACTTGCGCCAGTTTCTCGGCCATCGCAATCGCTTCTCCGCGCAGCTGTTGCAGTTCGGCCAGCGCCTCCTCGGCACGGGCGGCAAGCGGGCGCGATGTGTCCGGCGGTTCGGAGAGCCCGTCGCCCTCGGCCACCAGCAGCCAGCGGAGCGAGACGTTCAGCATTCCAGCCAGCATCTGCAGCCGGTTGCCGCGCGGTTCGGCCAGGTCTTCCTCCCAGTTCTGCAGGGTGGTCAGCCGCACCCCCAGGCGCTGCGCCAGGTCATCCTGACTTAGTCCCGCCGCCTCGCGCGCGCCTGCCAGCCGATCGCCAAAGGTTGCCACTTCGGGCGCATACCATTGCTCGCTCCGGACTCCGGGGCTTGTTTCCGCCATCCTGCCTCTCCTTCTTTCGATATCGCTTGTGTCGGTTGAGGGGCCACCCTAAGACCTTCAGCCGACAATCGCAAACCGACTGCCGGAGATCTCGCCAATGGCCTTCCTGTCCGACACGCTTGCGCGCGTGAAGCCCTCGCCCACCATTGCCGTGACCACCAAGGCGCAGGCGCTGAAGGCCGAAGGCCGGGATGTGATCGGGCTTGGCGCCGGCGAGCCGGATTTCGACACACCGGATAACATCCGCACCGCAGCAAAGCGGGCCATCGACGCAGGGAAGACGCGATATACGGCGGTAGACGGCATCCCCGAGCTGAAGGCGGCGATCTGTTCCAAGTTCCTGCGCGAGAACGGCCTCACCTACACGCCGCAGCAGATTTCGGTCGGGACCGGAGGCAAGCAGATCCTCTACAACGCGCTGATGGCGACGCTGAATCCGGGCGACGAGGTGATCATCCCCGCGCCCTACTGGGTCAGCTACCCCGACATGGTGATGCTTGCCGGGGGCACGCCCGTGCCGGTGGTGGCCGGGATCGAGACCGATTTCAAATTGACCCCCGCGCAGCTTGAGGCCGCGATCACGCCGAAGACCAAGTGGTTCATCTTCAACTCACCCTCGAACCCGACCGGCGCGGGCTATACGCGGGATGAGCTGAAAGCGCTGTGCGACGTGCTGATGCGGCATCCGCAGGTCTGGGTGATGTCCGACGACATGTACGAACATCTCGTCTTCGACGACTTCGAATTCTGCACCCCGGCCGAGATCGAGCCCGGCCTTTACGACCGCACGCTCACCTGCAACGGCGTTTCCAAGGCCTATGCGATGACCGGCTGGCGGATCGGTTATGCCGGGGGGCCCGTCGCGCTGATCAAGGCGATGGGGACGATCCAGTCGCAATCGACCTCGAACCCCTGTTCGGTCAGCCAGTATGCTGCGCTGGAGGCGCTGTCGGGACCGCAGGAGTTCCTGGCCGACTGGCGCAAGGTGTTCCAGGCCCGCCGCGACCTGGTGGTCGGCATGCTGAACCAGGCCAAGGGCATCCGCTGTCCGAAGCCGGAGGGGGCGTTCTATGTCTATCCCGACATTTCCGGCTGTATCGGCAAGGCGACGCCCGCTGGCACGGTGATTTCCAATGACGAGGTCTTCGCGACCGCGCTTCTGGAGGAAACCGGGGTCGCGGTGGTGTTTGGTGCCGCCTTCGGGCTCTCGCCCAACTTCCGCGTCAGCTATGCCACCAGCGACGAGGTGCTGCGCGAGGCCTGTTCCCGCATCCAGCGCTTCTGCGCCGCGCTGGTCTGAGGCCAGTCAACCCGTGATGCGGGTTGACGATTCCGCTTGGCTCGGGAAGGAATGGCAAGATGCACGGCGGGGTTGTCCCGGCGGGCGAGACATGGACCCGGGCGCCGATGACTGCTGACCTTCCCGACTACTACTTCCGGGTGCGCGAGAATGGCGCGGCCGTGTTCCGGCTTGGCACCGAGAACCGTCAGCGCCGGATCGAGATGGACGAGATTGCCACGGTCAACGTGAAGAACGGCAACATCAAGCCGCATGGCGAGGTGGAACTGACCGCAGCCGATCGTGCCGCCATCGGCGAGTGGCTGGCCGCCCGGCAGGCCCAGCTTGCGATGCGCGAGGTGGACGACATCCTGCGCACGGTCGATCATCTGAACCTGACGACGCAATGGGCGCAGTCGAGGGCCACCGATGCGCAGCTTGAGGCGGTGACGGATGCCCTGCTTCTGGCCATGCACGACCTGCGCGGCGTGCTGGTCCGGCGCAAGGCCGACCGTCTGGGGAAATCTGAATAGGGCCTCCTCGTGCGACGTCGTCTTCTCGTCGGCTTGCCGCCAGCGAGGAGTGACGAAGTCTTCGACGAGCGACTGGATCAGATCTGCTTTTCCGGCATCTGCACGCGCAGACCATCCAGCGCATCCGAGACCTTGATCTGGCAGGTCAGGCGCGAACGCACCGGATCGGGGTTCCATGCGAAATCCAGCATGTCGGCTTCCATGCTGTCCTTCTTCGGCAGCTTCTCGACCCAGGCAGCATCGACATAGACATGGCAGGTCGAACAGGCGCAGGCGCCGCCGCAATCGGCCTCGATGCCCGGGATGCCGTTGTCGCGCGCACCTTCCATCACTGTGAGGCCGTTCGCGACCTCGACGACATGTTCCTTGCCGCTGTGTTCGACGTAAGTGATTTTCGCCATGCTTAAGCTCTCCCGGGATCGTCCCCCGTGACATAGGCCAGTCCGCCCGGATTTGCCAGAGGCGGCGCGGCCTTGCCTTGCAACGCAAATGTTCTATCATTGTTCTCATGACCGCCTATAGCCCCCCGCCCCGAAACCTTGCCTCGCGCGCGGATCCCTGGCCGCGCCCACCGAAAGCGCTGCAAGCCGCCCGGCTGGGCGAACCGCCTGCAGGTGCGCGGGTGACGGTGGCGGGCCTCGTGCTGGTGCGGCAGCGGCCCGGCACGGCGAAGGGGGTGATCTTCATCACGCTGGAGGATGAGACCGGGACCGCGAACGTGGTGGTCTGGGCCAATGTCTACGAACGCTTCCGCCGCGCGGTGATCGCGGGCCGCCTGCTCAGGGTGACGGGGAAGCTGCAGCGCGAGGCAGGGGTGGTGCATGTGGTGGCCGAGTTGATCGAGGACCTGTCACCGCTTCTCGACCGGCTTTTGGACCCCGGCTTCCGGCATGACGGCACGCGGGCGGGGGACCAGCCCTGAAAGGGACGCGCCAAATTCCTTGAGGAAGGAATTTGACAAACTTCTTACTGAAGAAATTTGGCGGCGAGAGGTCCCGCCGCCATGCAACCCGTTGAAACGGTGTGATCAGTCCTCGATCGACAGCGCCACGAAGCGCGGATCGCCGCCCCGGCGGACGAGAAGAAGGATCGACTTGCGGCCCGCGTCCTTGGCCTCCTTGATCCGGTCAGTCAGGTCTTCCAGGCGCACGACCTTCTGCTGCCCTGCCTCGGTGATCAGATCGCCCTCGACCAGACCCTTGGTGAAAGCCTCGGATGCCTGATCCACCTTCATGATCATCAGCCCTTCGGCCGAGGGGTCGAGCCCAAGCCGCGACCGCATGTCCTCATTCAAAGGTGCCAGCGTCAGACCCAGCGTCTCCATTTCCTTGGCGGCTTCGGGTGCGGGCGAGGAGGCCGGCATCGTCTTCGCCTCGGCATCCTCGCGGCGGCCCAGCGTCACCGCCAGCGTCTCGGTCCGGCCCTCGCGCAGGACGATCACCGGCACCGCCTCGCCGATCGGGGCATCGGCAACGCGGCGCGTCAGGTCACCGGCATCCGCCACGTCATTGGCGCCGAAGCGGGTGATCACGTCGCCCGACTTGATCCCGGCATCCTTGGCGGGGCCGTCCGGCACATCGGTCACCAGCGCACCCGCCGCGTCGGCCAGGCCCATCGCCTCGGCCACGTCGGGGGTCACGTCCTGGATGCGCACACCCAGCCAGCCGCGCCGTGTCTCGCCGAATTGCTTGAGCTGGTCGACCACCTTGGTCACCACATTCGAGGCCATCGAGAAGCCGATCCCGATCGAGCCGCCGTTGGGCGACAGGATCGCGGTGTTCACGCCGACGACCTGCCCGTCCATGTTGAACAAAGGCCCGCCCGAGTTGCCCCGGTTGATCGCCGCATCGGTCTGGATGAAATCGTCGTAGCTGCCCTGCAACTGCCGCCCGCGGGCCGAGACAATGCCTGCCGAGACCGAGAAGCCCTGGCCCAGCGGGTTGCCCATCGCCATCACCCAGTCGCCGACGCGCATCAGGTCGGAATTGCCGAAGCTCACGAATTCCAGCGGCTTGTCGCTTTCGACCTTCAAGAGCGCAATGTCGGTCTTGGGGTCGGTGCCGATCAGCTTGGCTTTCAGCTTCTGACCCGAGAAGAACTCGATCTCGATGGAATCCGCGCCTTCGATCACATGGTTGTTGGTGACGATATAGCCATCCTCGCTGACCACGAAGCCAGACCCCAGCGCCTCGGAGCGCTGCGGGCCGCCTTGGCCGGGGCCGCCGAAGTCGTCAAAGAAATCCTGAAACGGGCTGCCCTCGGGAACCATGGGCATACCATCGGTCGGCGCGGCGATCATCGCCGAGGTGGTGATATTGACCACCGCCGGGCTGATCTTCTCGGCCAGTTCGGCAAAGCTCTCCGGCGCGCCGAAGGCCTGTGCCTCGTGAACCGGGGCGACCGAAAGGCCGAAGCCCAGCACCAGTGCCAGAAGCGTGCTGGAACGCAGGGCGTTGCGGATGGAGGGGGTGAGATCGGGCACGTTGCGAACTCCTGTTCAACGATCTGGCAACGGTGGCGTTCCCCGACGGAACCCTGCCGTGTCGGTGCTGAAGAAACAGTTAGTGAAACGACACCGCAATGCAAACCCTGTCGCGGCGCTTCAAAGGGATGTGAATGGATTTGTCACCCGGGCGTGGCCAGCCAGACCAGCCCCACTCCAAGTGCCAGTGCGACGAGCCCGAACATCCGGCGCTGCTCCAGCCGCCGGGATGCGATCAGCCGCAGGGCATCCTCGATCCGGCGGGGGGCCAGTGCCAACACCAGCCCCTCCACCGCCAGCACCATACCCAGTGCCAAGATCACATGGTTCACGGCGCCGCGGGGGCCGCCGCTGCCGGGCCGCTGTCCGAGCGCAGATAGTCGAAGAACTCGCTGTCGGGCTGCATGACGATGCTGGAATTGCCGCCCTTCAGGCTGGTTTCATAGGCCGAAAGCGAGCGGATGAACGCGAAGAACTCCGGGTCCTTGCCATAGGCTTCGGCAAGGATGGCGTTGCGCTCGGCATCGGCCTCGCCGCGGATCACCTCGGCCTGGCGCCGGGCATCCGAGGTAAGTTCCACCACGGTCCGGTCCGCCGCGGCCCGCACGCGCTGCGCCGCTTCGCCACCGCGGGCCTTTTCGTCCGCCGCTTCCCGCTCGCGCTCGGCGCGCATCCGGGCGAAGGTGGCTTCCAGGTTTTGCTCGGGCAGGTCGGTGCGGGTCAGCCGCACGTCGATCACGTCGATCCCCAGAGCCGCCCCCTCGCGCTTGGCGATGGTCAGGATCTGGTTCATCAGCGCCGCGCGGTCCTGGCTGAGGACCTGGTCCTGTGTGGCATTGCCCAGCACTTCGGGGATTGCCTGCGACAGGATGTTGCCCAGAAGCTGCTGCGCCCGGTCCTCGCCACCGGTGCCGACGGATTGGCGGAATTCCACCAGATCGACGATCCGCCAGCGGGCGAAGGCGTCGACCACCAGACGGCGGTCGCTGAGCAGCGTGACTTCGATCGGCTGGGTCTGCAGCCCGAGGATGCGGTCTTCGTACAGGACCACATCCTGCATCAAGGGAACCTTGAACCCGAGGCCGGGCTCTTCCTTGACCTGCATCACCTGACCGAATTGCAGCACCAGCGCCTTCTTCCGTTCGTCCACGATGAAGACCGAGGACAGGACCAGCACCAGAAGCACCGCCAGCGCCGGAATGATATACATCGCACGCATCAGTTGGTCCCCCCAGTAGCGCCACCGGCCTGGGCCGGGCTCGTCCGGCCAAGTTCGTTCAACGGCAGGAAGGGCACCACGCCCTGCCCTGCCTCGCCGCCGCTCACGCCGTCAAGGATCACCTTGTTCATGCCGCCCAGAACCCGTTCCATGGTCTCGATGTAAAGCCGCCGCCGGGTGACTTCCGGCGCCTTCACGTATTCGGTGTAGACCGAGACGAAGCGTGCGGCCTCGCCCTGCGCCCCGTTCACCGCCTCGGCCCGGTAGCCTTCGGCGGTCTCCAAAAGCCGCGCGGCCTCGCCCCGTGCGCCTGCTGTCACCTGGTTGGCATAGGCATCGGCCTCTTTCTCAAGCCGGTCGCGTTCCTGCTGCGCGGCCTGGACCGCGCGGAAGGCGTCGATCACCTCACGCGGGGGTTGGGCGACCTGCAGGTTGACGCGGATCACGGTGATGCCGGCGTTGTAGCTGTCCAGCGTCGCCTGCACGGCTGTGCGCAGGTCGGCTGCGATGACGCCGCGGTCGCGGTTCAGGATCGGCGAAAGTTCCGACCGGGCGATGATGTCGCGCATCGCGCTTTCGCTGACCGCGCGGATCGTGTTTTCCGGATCGGCGAGGTTGAAGAGGTACTTTTCGGGGTCCGAGATGTTCCAGACCACCTGGAAGCCGATATCGACGATGTTCTGGTCACGCGTGAGCATCAGGCCGGAATCGGTGCTGCCCGCCACGGTGCCGATGTCAGTGGTGCGTTCGCCGGTGACCTGGACTTTTTCATAGGTCACGACCGGCCAGGGCGCAAAGTTCAGGCCG
The DNA here is from genome assembly GCA_017303485.1 of Rhodobacterales bacterium. Taxonomy (GTDB): domain Bacteria; phylum Pseudomonadota; class Alphaproteobacteria; order Rhodobacterales; family Rhodobacteraceae; genus Tabrizicola. The sequence continues at coordinate 1,886 of JAFLCY010000016.1, read as the reverse complement.
GGATTGCCGACGCCCGAGCTTTCACCAAGGAACAGCTCGACCGAGCGTTCTTCGGGGCGCACGGTGTAAAAGGACATGAAGGCCCAGACCGCAATCAAGGCCAGCGCGCCAAGGCCCACGGCCTGCTTGCTGAAGATCGGGCCATCGGGATCGCCGCCTGGACCGCCTCCGGTGCCCCGGTTGCCGCGTCCGCCCATCAGCACCCGCAGCTGCTCCTGCCCACGCTTCATCAGCTGGTCGATCTCGGGAATATTCGGCCCACCCTCGCCACGCCGGCCGCCACGGCGGTCGTCGTCGTCGTTGTTGCCCTTACCGCCCCGGTCGTCCCCGCCCGAGCCGCCACCGCCGCCCCAGGGACCGCCACTGCCTGCCATTGATCAGAACCTCTTTTTTCAACTTTCCCTAAGCTGGTCATATCCAGCCGGAAATCAACCCACCGCGACCTGTTGTCAGGCGGTTCGAACCGGTTTTCGCATGGTCACCAGCTCTTCGGCCATGGTCGGATGCACGGCGCAGGTGGCGTCGAAATCCTCTTTGGTCGCACCCATCCGGATCGCAATGGCGGCCAGCTGGATCATCTCGCCCGCCTCCGGCGCGACGATGTGACAGCCCAGAACCTTGCGGGTCGCCTTGCTGACGATCAGCTTCATCATGACCCGGTCGGGCTTGCCTGCGAAAGCGCTCCTCATCGGCCGGAAGGCCGTGGCGTAGATCTCGATGGGTTCCAGGTCGCGCGCGGCTTCCTCGGACAGGCCGACCGAGCCCAGTTCGGGCTGGGTGAAAACGGCCGATGCGACAAGCTCATGGTCGAAGGCCGTGGGTTTCCCGCCGAAGACAGTGTCCGCAAAGGCATGGCCCTCGCGGATCGCGACCGGGGTCAGGTTGATCCGTCCGGTCACATCGCCGACCGCATAGATCGAGGGGACAGCGGTCTGGCTGAACCGGTCCACCGGAATTTCGCCCGTGCGCCCAAGCTGCAGCCCCAGGGCCTCCAGCCCGAGGCCGGCGGTATTCGGGCGGCGGCCGGTCGCGTAAAGCACCAGGTCGACCTCGCGTTCCGACCCGTCGGTTCCCGTGACCCGGATGCCGCCCGCCGTCCGTTCCAGGCTGGTCACCGCGGTCCCCAGGTGGATGTCGATGCCTGCCTCCCGCATGGTGTTGGCGACATGGCCCCGCACTTCGTCGTCAAAGCCGCGCAGGATCTGGGCGCCGCGGTAATACTGGGTGACCTTGACCCCCAGGCCGTTGAGGATGCAGGCGAATTCCCCTGCGATAAAGCCGCCGCCCACCACCAGCGCCCGCTTCGGCAATTCGTCGAGGTGGAACATCTCGTTCGAGGTGACGGCAAGTTCGGCCCCGGGAAACTCCGGCACATAGGGCCAGCCACCAGTGGCGACCAGGATGTGCTTGGCGGTAAACTCCTGCCCCGAGGCCAGCCGCACGCGATGCGCATCCACGATCACCGCCCGCTCGTCATGCACGACGACGCCGGCGGCATTCAACGTGCTGCGATAGGCGCCCTCCAGCCGGTCAAGCTCGGCTTCCAGCCGGGTGCGGAACGCCGGCCAGTCGAAGCGCGCCGGTTCGACCTGCCAGCCATAGGCCCGCGCCTCCTCGAACAGGGCGGGAAAGCCGCTGGCGAAGACCATCAGCTTTTTCGGCACGCAACCCCGGATCACGCAGGTGCCGCCCATCCGGCTTTCCTCGGCCAGGCCCACCTTCGCGCCATACTCGCCCGAGGCGATCCGCGCCGCCCGCACCCCGCCCGAGCCGCCGCCGATGACAAAGAGATCGTAGTCGAAGGTCATGTGCCGCCTCGTCCGCCGCCGTTCGCCCAACAGCTATGCTGTCCAGCGCCCCAGCGAAAGACCCTAGACCAGCTTTTC